>NZ_JBFTNF010000010.1:0-273386 GCF_056397345.1 Cupriavidus sp. 05N38 | reverse complement strand
CAAGACCATCATCGTGAACAAGCGCTCGATGGCGGCCGGCTATGCCGGTCTCGACAACGAGTTGTTCTACATGGACAAGACCATGATGGTGTTCGGCGACGCCAAGAAGGTGGTCGAGGACATGGGCAAGGCCGTCGACTGAGCACGCCCCCACTACAAAACAACGGAGACAAGCTGATGACTCAACCTCAATGGCAGCCGGAACCACCGCCGAACCCGTTTGGCGACCTGCACGGCAAGGTCGCGCTCGTCACGGGCGCGTTCGGCGGCCTCGGCCGGCACTTCGCCGAGACGCTCGCCCGCGCGGGCTGCCGCGTCGCGCTGGCGGGCCGGCGCGTCGGCGAAGGCGAGACCATACTGGCGGCGCTGCGCAAGCAAGGCGCCACCGGATGCGTGGTGCCACTCGACGTGCGGGACCCCGCTTCCGTCGAGTCGGCATTCGATGCGGTGAAGCGCGAGCTCGGTCCGGCCCAGATCGTGGTCAACAGCGCTGGCATCGCCACGACTTCCCCTGCCATGGACGTGACGGAGGACGCCTGGCAGAGCGTGATCGACACCAACCTGAACGGCGCGTGGCGCGTGGCACAGTGCGCCGCCCGGACGATGCGCGACGCGGGCAACGGCGGCAGCATCGTCAACATCGCCTCGATCCTCGGCCTGCGCGTGGCGCAACAGGTGCCGGCCTACACCGCCGCCAAGGCGGGGCTGATCCACCTGACGCGCTCGCTGGCCCTGGAATGGGCACGCCACGGGATCCGGGTCAACGCACTCGCCCCCGGCTACTTCGAGACGGATATCAACCGGGACTTCTTCGAGACGGAGAACGGCCAGGCGCTCATCCGGCGCATTCCGCAGCGCCGGCTCGGCCGCGCCACCCAGCTGGACGGCGCCCTGCTGCTGCTCGCCTCCAGCGCTTCGGACTACATGACCGGCACGGTCCTGCCCGTCGACGGCGGCCACGCCGTCAGTTCGCTCTGACCGCCACCGCGCCACAGGAGAATGCCTATGGAAGTCACCGCCACCCCGCCGGCGAAGGCAGCCGGCCCGTCCCCGTTCGACAGTCGTGCCCTGGCCCGGCTCCTGCTCGCCCACGGGCTGATCGACTATCCCGTGCTGTCCGTCGAGCGTCTGACGGGCGGACAATCCAACCCTAGCTACAGGATCGCCTGCGGCCCGCGGCAGTACGTCCTGCGCACCAAGCCGCCGGGCCAGTTGCTATCGTCGGCCCACGCAATCGACCGCGAGTACCGGGTAATGCAGGCGCTTCGGGACAGCGAGGTCCCCGTGCCGCGCACATTCCTCTACAGCGAGGACACCGCCATTGTTGGCAGCCCGTTCTACGTCATGGAGTTCCTGCAGGGCAGGATCCTGTTCGACCAGTCGCTGCCGGGACTCTCGCGGCAGCAGCGCTCGGCAATGTATCGCGAGATGGGCCGCGTCATCGCCGCGTTGCACCGCGTGGACCTCGACGCCGCAGGCCTGACCGACTTTGGCAAGCACGGCGGCTATATCGCCCGGCAGGTCCGGCGCTGGGCGAGCCAGTGCCGGGAGGCCGGCATGGACGACAACCCCGCTCTCGCCGCGCTTGCGGACTGGCTGCCGCAGCACCTGCCGGACAGCGACCGTACCTGCCTTGTCCACGGCGACTACCGCATGGACAACCTCGTGTTCCACCCCACCGAAGCGCGCGTGATCGGCGTGCTCGACTGGGAGCTGGCGACCTTGGGCGACCCGCTGGCCGACCTCGCCTACCACTGCATGAGCTGGCATATCCCGGCCGACCTGTGGCGTGGCATCGGCGGCCTCGACCTGCAGGCGCTCGGCATCCCCGACGAGGCAAGCTATCTCCGTTGGTACGGGAGCACCAACGGCACGCAGTCGATCGAGCACTGGGACTTTTATCTCGCCTACAACCTGTTCCGCCTCTCCGCGATCATGAACGGCATCGCCCGGCGCGCGAGGAGTGGCAATGCGACCAGCGCCGACGCCGTGGAAACAAGTCGCAAAGCGATCCCGCTGGCCGAACTTGGCTGGAAATACGCGATGCAATACGCGAATGCAGCATGACGGCAAGCAAGAAGTAACAAACAAGACCCCAGGGAAAATCAAAAGAGCCACGACATGAACATCAAGACGACCGCCCTCTTCTCACTGCTTGCCTGTTCAGGAACGACCTTTGCGCAGTCCGTCACGCTCTATGGCGTGGTGGACGCAAACGTGGAGTATGTGAACCACGCCGGCGCAGTGCCCGTTGCCACCAACGGCTTCAACCGCGGCCCGGCCAACGACGTCTACCGCCTGAACTCGGGTGGCCTGTCCGGCTCGCGCTGGGGCATGCGCGGCACCGAGGACCTCGGCGGCGGCCTCAAGTCGGTGTTCGTGCTCGAGAGTGGCTTCGGCCTCGACACCGGCGCTTCCCAGCAGAGCGGCCGGATCTTCGGGCGCCAGGCGTACGTCGGCGTGCAGAGTCCCATCGGCCAGTTCAGCTTCGGGCGCCAGTACACGTCGATGTTCGAGACGGTCGCCAACTATGAGCCCACCGCGTTCGCCACGCAGTACGAGCCCGTCGTACTGCAGACCGGCGCCAACTTCCGCGAGGACAACACGCTCAAGTACAACGGCCAGTTCGGTCCGGTCACGGCTATCGCCCACTGGTCGTTCGGCGTTGGCCTGGCCCTGCCGCAGACGGTAGGCGTGGCCACCGCAATCGGCGGCAACGGCGAGGTTCCCGGCCAGTTCCGGCGCGATACGGCTTACGGCGCGGGCGTCTCCTATTCCGCGGGCCCGATCGGGCTGATGGCGGCCTACGACCAGTGGAATCCGACCATCGGCACCGGCAGCGGCACGCTGAAAAAAGCCGCGGTGGGTGCGAGCTACGCGTTCGGAACGGCCAAGATCATGGGGGGATACCGCTGGGGCCAGAACAAGAATGCCGCGGATGTGGTGATCCAGCGGGACGATTTCTACTGGATCGGCGGCACCTACCAGGTCACGCCCGCCGTGGGTCTCACGCTCGAATACGACTACGACAACGTAAAAAGCCTGTTCGGCAACACGGGCGTGCCGAACCCCTGGCAGATCGCGCTGGTGGCCAACTACGCATTCTCCAAGCGCACCGACGCCTACCTGACCACGGCCTATGCGAAGAACGCCGGCCTGATGATGGAATCGCTGGCCACGGTGTATGCCAACAGCCTCTCGCTCGGCAACAGCTACACGCTGGGCAACGGCCAGAGCAATATGCTCGGCGTCGCGATCGGGCTTCGTCACAAGTTCTGACGGGTTTTGACTTGGCGCGCGGCGGTACGGCATGCGGTGGATTGGCCACCGCTCCATCTATCCAGGCTGCGATATCCGCTTCAGATCGGCCATGAAACGTCGCCAGAGCAGCACGCTGCTCGCGCCGAAAGCGATGCACAAGCCGAACCAAACGCCCGCGCCGCCCCATCCGAGCCAATCGCTGCAAAATAGTATCGCTGGAATGCCGATCAACCAATAGGAAATCAGGCTATTGCTCAGTCCGGCTTTCGTATTTCCAAGGCCACGCAAGAGGCCAATGCTGATATTCTGCGAAGCCGTAAAGAACTGATTGAAAACGGCGAACCAGAGCAGCGTGGTTGCTGTGGATAATATGGCAGGATCTGCGTGAGCGCCGAGAAATGGCCACAATACAATATGGGGAAAGAACAGGTAAACGAGCCCGATCGCCGTCATCGGAATAAAGCAGATTGTCATGGCGCCTCGTGCAATGACTCCGATCTCCCCATATTCCTGTTTCCCGATGGCACGGCTGACCATAATGGACGACCCGTGAGAGAGGCCGACATTGATTTGATAGACGATCTTGGCAAGCTGGTTGATGACATTGGAGGCAGCAAGCACAACAGGCCCGAAATTTCCTATCAAGATCGACGCCACGGAAGTAATTGACGCCTCGAGACCATAGGTCAGGGAGATGTCGCAGGTCGTGCTTTCCAGAAGGCGAGCGACAGAAAATCCTTCAGCTTCTCGTCCCGTTGAACGGCGCGAAGATAGACAAGGAAAGTCCATACCTGCACAAACGTCGTCGAAAGCCCGACGCCCGTCAGTCCGAGTCTGGGCAGGCCTAGCCACCCATAGATGAACATCGCGTTCAATAGCACGTTGACGGCGATGGAGACCACGGTGACCCACAAAAGCGAGCCGGGGCGGCGCATACCGACGGCGAATTGCCGCAAGACATTGAGCCAGACCATGGGTAAGAGCCCCGGCGCAAGCGTGATCATCACCGGCCTTGCCAGGGCGACGACGGTGTCATCCTGGCCGAGAAAGGTGAGGCAATAACCCAGACCGGCAAGCAAGCCGCCACCGATAAGAGCGACGACCGTGGCGAGAAACAACGCAGAGCGGACAAGGCCGCGGATCTCCTCCCGGGCAGCAGCATCGACCATTATGCTTTCCGTGCGTTTTTCGGCCCGTCCGATAGAAGCGGCAATGAGATTTCCCAAGCCTGTCACCATGCCGACGCACATGGTGCGGAACTGATTGTAAAGTAGCGTGGCAAGACCACCGGCCGCCAGCGCCTCCATGCCGATCAAGCCCATCATCATCAGATCGGTGCTCGTCAATACGATCTGCGCAAACTGAATTCCCGCAATCGGCGCGGAAAGCATGATCATGTCGCGGTAGTGACGTGGGATGGAAATCATCACAGATCTCTGGGTGCGAGTAGTTTATTGTGAAAAGAAAATTAATAAAATAATGCCGTCCCCGCCATCACCCACGCCGTGACTTTGGTGTCGATTCAATATTTTCTTGAGCGCATCGTACTTACCGAGCGGATTTTCACTTTCGATTGTGCTATATTTTTTTGCGACACTCAAACGAGTAATTTTAGGGGAGCTTGAGGAAACCTCATGCAGAACAGGCATCGCGTCTCTCTCAACGCCGTTCGGGTGTTTGCGATCGTGGCACGCACCGGGAGCCTGACGGCCGCCGGCGCTGAACTCGGCGTTACCGCCGGCGCGGTAAGCCACCAGCTCAAGAAGCTTGAAGACGAGCTTGGCGTGACCTTCTTCCACCGGGGAAATAACACCGTTTCCCTTACCGACGTGGGACAGCGGTTCTATCAGGAGGTCGCGCCGGCGATCGGGCTCATCGAGCATTCGGCCGATGCCCTGTATCGCGACGAAACCGAAATCAGCGTTCAGGCGTCAACGTCGCTTGCAGTGCGTTGGCTCATCCCGTCACTGGATCGCTTTCACGCGCTCTGCCCCGAGGCCCGCGTTCGGGTGGAAACTGGTTCCGCGCGAGGTTTGCTCGCCGTCCCGGTCTCTGATGTCAGCATCCGTTATTTCCGGGCAGGGGAAGCAGCCGAAGGATGGGAACTCCTTGCTCGCGACCTGAGCCGCCCGGTTGTTTCGCCGAGCCTGCTGGCAAGAGACACCAATCGCCGGGAGATCACCGTTTCGGACGTGCCGGCTCTTCAGCGCGCAGCCGGCAATTGGGACTGGAAGCTCTGGTGCGAAACCTTCGATATTTCGCTGGCAGAGCTTTCCTTCGCCCATGAATTCGACACCGACGATGCGGCTCTTCATGCTTGTGTTGCCGGTCTTGGGATGGTGCTCGCGCCGCCGATCCTCACGGCCAGGGAAACACAAGCCGGCGCGTTGGTGGTCCTGCCCGGATACGAGCCGGTTGAGATCGGAACATATCGTTACCAGCGCCGCTCGGAATCGCGCGTGGTCCGGCAATTCTGCAGCTGGATGGATACCGAAATGCGGAACCTCGAATGAACGGCTTTCTGTCGCGGATGCATTCACCAGCTTCGCGGTCGACAGCGGTTTCATTCCGGAAGTGAGTGGAAAGAGAACCGGCTTCCTTTTCAATACCAGAGGCGGCCCAAGGTAAATTCCCTTCCGGCTTCGGCAGCACCCTCTCCGAGATGCGATCGATTCAGTGCTTTCGGGTTTCCCCTTAATTCTGGGCGCGGATCGCGGTGAGACAATCCAGCCGGATCGCACGAATCAAGCGTCGTGACGGCGCAATGATCGCAGGCCAACCAAAGGGAGATAAATATGCATCGCCTTGCCGCTCTTTCCGCAGTCCCGGTCGCCTTTGCTTGCGGCTACCTTGCGGCCCACATGGGGCTGCCGCCCGCCCACGCGCAGACCCCGCCCGCCGCGTTGGCGCCGCAGATCATCAACCTGGCGGCCTTGACCAATGAAGACCTCGGGCCACAGGTTCCCAATATGGGCACGCTGCGCACGAGAGGGCTGGTGACGACGCCGCAAGGGACCGTTGCTGTGCAATCGGGCAACGTTCCAAAGCACTACCACACCAGCGCCGACGAGATCCAGTATGTCATCGCAGGAAAGGGAACATTCTGGCTGGGCAATGAACAGCGCGAAGTCGGCCCCGGCGACCTGATCGTCATTCCGAAGAGCGTCGCGCACGCGGGTTCGGTCGCAACCAGCGGCGATTTCAAGGCACTGGCAGTCAAGTTGCCACCGCAGGCCGCCGGCGATACCCACCTGCTGCCCTGAAACCCCGGCGCCCTGAGGGCAGTCGTAGCGAAGCGTGCCGCGCAGGAAGATGCGGCATCCATGACATGGCAGCACACCGAAGTCACGGTTGCCGCCATGCGGCTGCCGGGTTTCGTCGGCCACATCGACCGCTTCTCCTGGCAGTCATACGCCGACTGGTTCAGGTCTGGACGGTTTGCTGCGTCAAGAACGACAGCACGCGGCTCGCAACGGCCTCAGCCTGCTCTCATCGTCTTCACGCCGGAAAGTCTGTGGATTCCGACAGCGACTTCCACGCCTGCGTTTCCGTCGTCACGTACGCGTTCTTCTCGGCGATCGCCTTTAGCGTGTCGGTGCCAAGCGGCAGGCGCAACGGCGGCGTTTGCGCATCGACCAGCGTGACGAGCGCCGTTGCCAGCTTCTCCGGATCGCCCGGCTGCTTGTGATTTATGACGACTGCGAGGTCGCGCAGCTTGCCCGAGGTCTCAGCGTAGTCGTCGATGATTTCCTTGCCGACGAGGAGAGACGACGTATCCAGAAAGTCGGTGCGGAAGAAGCCCGGCTCGACGAGGGTCGCATGGATGCCAAGCGGCTTCAGTTCTGCGTGCAATGCTTCCGTGATGCCTTCGACGGCAAACTTCGTCGAGCTGTACACGCCGACCCCGGCCGCCGCTTGATAGCCGACAATGGACGAAATATTGATAACGTGACCCGAGCGCTGCTTGCGCATCACTGGTAGCACGGCGCGCGTCACGCTTAGCAGACCGAAGACGTTGGTTTCATAGATCCGGCGCACGTCGGCGTCGCTCGATTCTTCGACGGCGGCGAGCAGCCCGAAACCAGCGTTGTTGATCAGCACATCGATGCGGCCGAACCTCTCGACGGCGGCCTCGACAGCCGCCTTGACCTGCGCGCCGTCCGTCACGTCCAGTGCGACAGGGAACAATGCGGACGACTCGCCGAGACGCTCGGCAATTGCGGCGGCGTTGCGGCCCGTGGCGACGACGGCGTTGCCATCGGCAAGGGCTGCCTTGGCCATCAGCGCGCCCAGGCCGCGTGAAGCGCCCGTGATAAACCAGACGCGCTTGAACTGTTGCTTGGTGAGGTTGCTCATGATCTTGCTCCTGCATTGGTGGTGAAAGCGTCGATGGCCAAGCGTTATCCGCATCGAGATAGCGGAATGACGCTGCCTGACGGTGGGTCAAACCCGGATGAAATTGGTGGGTCGGTATTCGGTCGAGATCCAGCACTGCGGGCTTATCGGATTGGCATCTGACGTAACTCGCTGAACTTCCTCATCGGCTTAAGCACTTCCCTGCCCGCCGCGACCCTCAGAAATCCTGCACGGTGGGGCGGATCACGATCTCGTTGACGTCGACCGAATCTGGCTGCTCGACCGCATAGGCGATGGCCTGTGCGATGGCATCGGCCGGGATGGCCATCTTGTAGAAATCGACGACGAAGTTGCGGCTGTCCTCATGCCCGGAGCCGAACTTCAGTTCGGTGTCGACCGCCCCCGGCGAGATCACCGTGGTGCGGATGTGGCCGCCGACCTCGTGGCGCAAGCCTTCGGAAATGGCGCGCACCGCGAACTTCGTGCCCGAGTACACCGTCCCTCCGGGACTGAAGACTTTCAGGCCCACGACCGACGCGATGTTGACGAAGTGACCCGATTGCTGCCTTTCGAAGACTGGCAACGCCGCTGCGATACCGTAGAGAAGACCCTTGATGTTGATGTCGATCATGCGATCCCATTCGTCTGTCTTGCGCAGCGACAGGGGCGCGATGGCCATCAGGCCGGCGTTGTTGACCATCACATCCAGGCGGCCGTGTTGCGATACGACGTCGCCAATCAAGCGATTGACCTGCGCCTGGTCAGTGACGTCGACCTGGTGAACGGATGCCTTGCCGCCCTTTGCCCGGATTTCGGCGGCGATGCGCTGAAGACTGCCGAGCCGGCGAGCGGCCAAGGCGACCGTGGCGCCTTTCGTGGCAAGGAGCTTGGCGGTGGCTTCTCCGATTCCGCTGGAAGCACCGGTAATGATGACGACGTTGTTAGCCATGGTATCTCTCCGAAAGGCGCTGGATTGCGTGGAGAGAAGTCTGGCCGAGGAATCTATTTTTGATTAGACTGGAATATGTGGAATCTCTTTTCCATCCATGCAAAAGTCCCACATGTCCACATGACCGAACTGGCCGACCTGAATGACATCGCCGTCTTCGTCCGAGTGGCGCAATTCGAGAGCTTCAGTCGCGCTGCACTAGCCCTTGGCATGCCCGTTTCCACCGTCAGCCGCAAGGTGACGGCGCTCGAGGAACGCCTTGGCGTGACGCTGCTGCAACGCACGACCCGCAAGCTCAGCCTGACCGCGCAGGGACGAGCCTATTTCGATCAGTGCAGCGAGCCGCTGAGCCATCTGTACGACGCGGAGCGCGTGATCACCGAGACGCAAAAAAAGCCGGAGGGCCTGCTGCGCATCTCCGGTCCCGTGATGCTGGAACAGGAGCCGTTCTACGCATTTCTGTCGTCGTTTCTAAGGAACTATCCGCGCATCCAGGTGGATCTTTACTTCACCAACGTTTTCGTGGACCTGATCGCCGAAAACGTCGACGTCGCGATCCGCTTCGGTGACTTGCGGGACTCGAGCCTTGTCGCGCAACGCGTGGGAAGAAGTATCAGGCACCTGGTCGCCTCCCCCGAATACGCACGGAATCACCATCTCCCGGCCCGGCCCGCAGACATCAGCCAACATCCCTGCGTGCTGATCAACGCCCGGAACAACGAGACGGAATGGCATTTGGTCAGCGGACGAAAGTCAGTCAACGTTCGCGTAACGGGCCCCGTCGCCGCGCGCGACTTTCACATCGTCAGCGCCTTTGCGCTCCGCGGTCACGGCATCGCACTCCTTCCTTCCGGCTATTCCGATGCGCATATCGCCCGCGGGGAGCTCGTTCGCATCTTGCCGGAATGGTCGTCACCGGAAATATTCGTTCATGCCGTCTATCCGACTCGCCGCTTCACGCCGTCAAAGCTGAAAGCGTTTCTCGATGCGCTGAAAGCGTGGGAAGGCCCCCTTTGGCTTCCATTGCGATGAAGCGTTCTACGACTTTACGTCGCGAACGCTTGGTCGTCCCCCGACCGCGGTGGGCGCGAGCGATGTCGCCGGGGCGCTTCATGCGCGCGGAACACTATCTCGCGGCCGTGTCGGACACGCGCGAAGAACACCCGCGGATCTGACAGGCGCTGCGACGCCCGGAGTGTCACAGTAGCGACACTTCTCGCATGGACAGGGCGCAGGTGCCAGGCAAATTTGGCACCGAAATGGTGCATACCGGTCAGCTCAGCAGCGCGGATCGTGTGGTTAGCCCCTCCGCGTCCAACTCGCCCCTGTCAACTCGTCTCCGGCGAGCTCCATCCTTGTAAGTTCTTCATCCTCCCTTCGAAAAGATTCACTTCTGCTCGCGAGGCCCATCGTTCAGGATCTCTTGAGAAATGCTACGCCGCCGGAAGGCACAGTTCGCGTCGACAGATGCGAGGACCTTGGCTGTCTTTATTCACCGTGTCCTTTTCGGGGAGGTTCGGAGATGCTCGCCAAGATCGTCGCGATGTATCGCTACTTCATGTCCGTGGTGCCCTTCCGGCTGACGCCGGCCATCATCACCACGGCCGTACTTGTCACGTTGCTGCTGATGCCCGCGCCGGCTGGCTTGAACGCGGACGCCTGGGATCTGGTGGCCATTTTCCTGACCACGATCGTCGCAATCATTCTCAAGGTGATGCCGATCGGTGTGATGGCAATGATGGCAATCGTGATCGTGTCACTGGCGCAAGTGACCTCGAACTCGTCCAAAGGCGCCATCGCCGATGCGCTGAGCAGTTTCTCGAATCCGCTGATCTGGCTGATCGTCGTGGCCATCCTGATCTCGCGCGGGCTGAAGAAAACGGGGTTGGGCAATCGCGTCGGCCTGATGTTCATCGCGCTATTGGGCAAGCGCACCGTCGGCATCGGCTACGGGCTTGCGATCTGCGAGCTGGTCCTGGCGCCATTTACGCCCAGCAACACCGCGCGCGGTGGCGGCATTGTCCATCCGATCATGCGGTCGATCGCCGGCGCTTTCGACTCTGATCCGACCAAGGGGACTGAGGGCAAGGTCGGCACCTACCTGGCGCTGGTCAACTACCATGCCAACCCGATCACGTCGGCCATGTTCGTGACCGCCACCGCGCCGAACCCCTTGGTCGTCGACTACGTGGCCAAGGCCAGTGGCCAGTCGCTGCACCTGACCTGGACCACCTGGGCGCTGTGCATGCTGCTGCCCGGCCTGCTCTGCCTGTTGCTGATGCCGCTTGTCGTTTTCGTGCTCTGCCCGCCCGAACTGAAGGCGACGCCCAACGCCATCGATTACGCCAGGGGCGAGCTTGCCCGCATGGGCCCGTTAAGTGGAAAGGAGCGGGTCATGATGGGCGTGTTCGCCATGATGCTGGTCCTGTGGGCCAACGTGCCGGCGATGATCATGGGCCCGGCTTTCACCCTCGATCCGACCGTGGTCGCATTTCTCGGCCTCTTCGCCTTGATCATCACCGGCACGATCGACTGGGATGATGTGTTATCGGAGAAGAGCGCCTGGGACACCTTGATCTGGTTCGGCGCCCTGGTAATGCTCGCGGAACAGCTCAACAAGCTTGGCGTGATCGCATGGTTCTCGGCCGATATGCGCGATGCCATCGCCGCCAGTGGAATGGGCTGGCTCTCGATTGCCGCCGTGCTGGTGCTGGCGTTCGTCTTTTCCCACTACCTGTTCGCGAGTACCACGGCGCATATCAGCGCGATGATGCTGGCCTTTCTCACCGTGGGCGCTCACCTGATCCCGCCACCCTATGTCCCGCCTTTCATGCTGATGATGGCGGCCGGCTCCGCGATCATGRTGACGCTGACCCACTACGCCACCGGCACATCGCCAATCATCTTCGGCAGCGGCTATGTGACGATGGGACAGTGGTGGCGGGTCGGCGCGGTGATGTGCGTGCTGGAACTGACCATCTTCGCCGTGGTAGGGGGTACCTGGTGGAAGATTCTGGGATTCTGGTGAGCCGGGCAAGGGCCGGTTCACGCATGAAAGCACAAGGCGGATTTGCTGGTGAGCCAATTGCAACGCCGGGGATTGCCCTCCTGCGAAGAGGTGGCAGTCCGGTACGCAGGCTGGTGCGAAGGAAATACGCGTGCGTCGCATCGGACGGAACGGACCCATAGCGATTCCCCCGCTAGCATAACCGCCTGTGTGCTATGGTTTATATGACCTTTTCGGCAAGTGCGCCAGTGTGGCGCGAGCGCCGCCAGACGACAGGGTGCAAGAAGATGGTACGCCTCACCATCGAAGGCCATCAGATCGACGCCCCACCCGACTGCTCTATCCTGCAAGCGTTTCTCCACGCCGGGGAGACCCTCGTGGAAGGCGTCGGCTGCATGGGTCAGGGCGTGTGCGGGTCCTGCCGTGTGCTGGTGCGGCGCAGCGGCGAGCCGGAGGTGAACACGGCGCTCGCCTGCGAGACCCTGATCGAGGAAGGCATGCAGGTGGCCTCGCTCGACTATTTCACTGCCCCGGCACGCCACGTCTATCGCATGGAGGATCTGGACGATAGCTGGCAGGTCCTGCACGTCATCGAGCAAACATTCCCGGAAGCCTCCCATTGCCGTCACTGCAGCGGTTGCGATCGCGCATGCCCGAAGGGACTCGACGTGCAGCGCGGGGTAAACCTCGCCGTGGAGGGAAAGCTGGCGGAGTCTGGCCGCGTCTTCGACGAATGCGTCATGTGCAATCTCTGCACGCTGGCCTGTCCCGAGCTGATCCGGCCCAACCACCTCGGCCTGTTCGTGCGGCGGATGACCGCGTCGCTGTCGCTACGGCCGGCGAATCTGATGCGCCGGCTGCAACAGATCGAGAACGGCGAGATGAAGATCGATTTCGATGCGCCGGGCGCGCGCCCGCCAGGCTGACGGGACAACAGATCATGCCTGCCGGCATCCCTTATGACGACGCCCGCCAGCGCTACCGGCCAGGCATGACGCCGGCGGTACGCAGCGATGACTCGTCCGTCGATGCACTCCTGAAAGGCTTTCACCCGGACCATGGCCCGAATGCGCGCGTGTCCTTGGTCGTCGGGGTGAACCGAGGTGATCCGTGCCAGCCCGATCTCGCGCGTCAGTTGCAAGCCAACGCGCTGATCGACGACGTGGATATTGCAGGTGCCCAGCTCACGACCACCGACGTGCTGGTGATCGGTGGTGGCGGTGGCGGATGTGCGGCCGCGCTCACCGCTGCGAAGCAGGGCGCGCGGGTCATCCTGGCCACCAAGCTGCGTCTCGGCGACAGCAATACCGTGATGGCCGAAGGCGGCATCCAGGCTGCCATCGGCGAGGACGACAGCCCGCAGTTGCACTTCGAGGACACCCTGCGCGCCGGCCATTTCCAGGGCGATCCCGAGCTAGTCGCGCAGATGGTAATGGATGGGCCCGATGTGATTCGCTGGCTGATCCGGCTCGGCATGATGTTCGACCAGGAGGAGGATCGGCTCCCCGGCGGCAACCTCATGCGGAAGAGGCCGGGGGGAGCTTCGGCCGCCCGCATTCTTTCCTACCGGGACTATACCGGGCTCGAGATGATGCGGGTACTGCGCGAGGCGGTGGACCTGGACGCCGCCATCGACGTGTGGAACCGATGCCCGGTGGTCGAACTGCTGACCGACGAGCGGGGAAACTGCGCCGGCGCGGTGATCTACAACCTCGAATGGCGCACCTTCGTCCTGGTGCGTGCCCATGCCGTGATCCTCGCCACCGGGGGCGCGGGACGCCTGCACCTGAATGCCTTCCCGACCTCGAATCACTACGGCGCCACCGCCGACGGCCTCGTGCTCGCGTACCGGATCGGCGCCCGGCTGCGCGAACTCGATTCGTTCCAGTACCATCCCACCGGCATCGCATACCCGCCGCATCTCGCTGGCGGACTCATCTCGGAGGCAGCACGTTCCGCCGGGGCGAAGCTGATCAATGGGGAAGGCGAGCGCTTCGTGGACGAACTCAAGCCGCGCGACGTCGTCGCGTCGGCGATCCTGCGCGAGTGCGCGGAGGGACGCGGCATCACGCGTGGTGGGCAGGTGGGGGTCTTTCTCGATACGCCGACGCTCGAAATGGAGAATCCCGGCATCCTGGCCAAGCGCCTGGTCACGCTGAGCCATCTTGCGCGCAAGTGCGGCCAGGACCCGGCGCGGGACCCCTTCCTCGTCTATCCGACGCTCCACTACCAGAACGGCGGCGTTGCGATCGACAAGGATGGCGCCACGGGCGTCGGCGGGCTGTATTGCGTTGGCGAGGTGACGGGCGGCATTCACGGCCGCAACCGGCTGATGGGAAACGCGCTGCTCGACATCCTGAGCATGGGGCGGCGCGCAGGCGCCAGTGCCGCCGGACCGCGGCGCGGGGTCATGGCCAGTCGTGCAGGAATCGGCCACGTACATGCTTGGCAGCGGGAACTGACGCTCGCCGGGCTACCCCTTCATGTCAAGGCGCCGATGCTGTTCCCTGGCTACGCGCATTTCGACTTGCGCGTCGATGCCGGACTACATTCCGGCGCCCGGGGCCGGGTGGTCAGCGGTGTCCGGTGAGCGTTACTCGGAGCGAGCGATGACACACCTGAACCAGGTTCTCCTAAAGGAAGACATCCAGCTTGGCGCCGACCTGCTCGCATGGCTTGCCACGGGCGGCGGAGAGGGGCTCGCGAAAGCCCTGCGCGAGCCGGCGACAATCATCGCCGAGATCGAGCGGGCCGATCTGCGCGGCATGGGCGGCGCCGGCTTCGCGACGCATCGCAAATGGGCGCCAGTCGCCGCTGCGCCTGACGGCGACAAGTACATCATCTGCAACGGTAACGAAGACGAGCCGGGCACGTTCAAGGACCGCTTTCTTCTGCAGCACACGCCACACCAGGTCATCGAGGGCGCGCTCATTGCCGCCGCGGCCACCCGTGCCAACCACGTCGTCCTGTACGTCAATCCGCACCAGCCAGAATCCCTCGCGGYGACACGCACAGCGGTCGGGCAATGGCTGGAGCATCCGCTGTTCGCCGAGCTCGAGCGGCTGGTGGGCAAGCAAGTCACCCTGGGGATCRTGCCCAGTTCGGGGCTGTACATCGGGGGCGAGGAGACCGCGGTGATAGCCAGCGTCGAGGGCGGGTTCCCCTTCCCGCGCCGCAAGCCGCCATTCCCGGCCGAGCACGGCGTGCGTGGCGCGCCAACCATCGTCAACAACACGGAGACCCTGGCCCACGTCCCCGGGATTCTGCGCCACGGCGCGCAATGGTATCGGGACCTCGGCATCGGGAATGCCACGGGAACAAAGCTCCATTCGCTTTCCGGGGACGTGCTGCGCCCCGGCCTGTACGAGTTGCCAATGGGCACGCGTCTCGAGTCGCTGGTATTCGAGCATGGCGGCGGCATGTTGCAGGGCAAGGAGTTCAAGGCGGTCTTTACCGGTGGCCCCTCCAATACCCTGCTGACGAAACGCGATCTCGATGTCGCGCTGGATTTCGATTCGGTGAGGCTGCGGCGCTCACGGCTGGGTACCGGCGCAATGATCGTCGTATCGGAAGGCACCAGCATCGTGCGCAAGGTTGCCGAGTACGTGAGCTTCTTCGCTCAGGGCTCGTGCGGCCAGTGTCCTCCATGCAAGGGTGGAACCTTCCAGTTGATGCGGCTGCTCAACCGGATCGACACCGGCCGGGGCGTGCGTGCCGACCTGGAGGCGCTGGAGAACCTGTGCAATATCCTGCCCGGCAGCGGACGCTGTGGCCTGATCGACGGTGCCGTGACGGTAGTGGAGAGTTCGCTTCAGCAATTCCGGGAGGAATACGAGGCGCCTCTGGCGGCATAGGCGCGCAAGGCTCCATTGGATCTGGCCAGCGGGACCGGCAGTCGTCACGGAACGGCACAGGTCACCGTTCGATCTGCGGCAGACCAGATGCATTGCCATCAACTGCACAAGGCATTGTCTGGCGGCGCTGGCAAGCATCCATGGGGCAGGCGACTGACGCGGGCGTCTGTGTCTGCGTGTTGATCGGCTTGGGGTTCGGATCCAAGAGCGGAGGCGTAAAGCATGGAAAACGCACCACAAGGCGTTCTGCCCGACGCGGATTATGGCAAGAAGCGGCTTGCGAAGCCCGGCAGGAACCGTCTGGGTGTCACTCTCGTCCTTGCAATCGCGGCCGGCCTGGCTCATGCGGAATCGCCGGATGCGAATGGATGGCGTTTTGCGATCGGGCCATACCTCTGGTTACCCAATGTGAGCGGAGCCTTCGGCTTCTCCGGATCGTCTTCGACCGGAGGTGGCAGACTCGACGTGGGAACGGGGCCGGACAGCTATCTCCAGAATCTGCAGTTCCTGCTCATGTTGCAGGCCGAGGCCAGCAAGGGAAACTGGACGATCCTGGCCGATGCTGCCTATCTGGATTTCGGTCACCAACAGACCACCGTCAATGCCGTCGGCGCGGGGAACGGTGCCAGGGTTGTCATACCGCGCGATGTGACAACCGGAACAGGCAGCAGCCTGAGCGGTGGCCTGTTCGGACTTGCTGTCGCTTATACCGGGCAGCGCGTGTCCTGGGGCACGATCGAACCACTCGGCGGGCTTCGGTACCTGAACCTGAGCGCGAACGCGAACTGGACACTGTCTGCCACGTTCACGGAACAAGGCGCGACGCTTGCGAAAGACGGGAGCCTGTCGCAGACGGCCAATATCATCGACGGCATCATCGGTGTTCGCGGGCGTATCCGACTTGGCGACTCGGGCAGATGGTACATGCCCTATTACCTGGACGTCGGTGCCGGCTCCGCCAGATATACGGTGCAGGCATCCGGAGGGGCGGCGTACGCAGCAAAATGGGGCGATGTGCAACTGACTTACCGCTACCTGACCTTTTATCTGGGTGGCGACGACCTGGTGCAGAGGCTGACACTCAAGGGGCCCATGCTGAGTGCCGTGTTTCGCTTCTGAGCCCCTCGCCCTTTCAG
The DNA here is from genome assembly GCF_056397345.1 of Cupriavidus sp. 05N38. NCBI lineage: Bacteria > Pseudomonadati > Pseudomonadota > Betaproteobacteria > Burkholderiales > Burkholderiaceae > Cupriavidus > Cupriavidus sp. 05N38. The sequence continues at coordinate 256,823 of NZ_JBFTNF010000010.1, read as the reverse complement.
GAAGACACCGTTTCGGGGAGCCTGTTGGCACGCGGGACACTTTGTCGGAGCCGGGGGAAATAGCCAGAACTGGCCCCTGTCACTTTGTCCGATCATCGATGCAGCGTCCGGGAGTTCTCCGTGGCAGATGCACCCAAGACAACTATCGGCGCGGGCGCGACCGCGCCGCCGGAGGATGCGCCGATGCGCGAGCCGGTGCCGGACGTGGTGGACCGGGTCTCCGAGATGGGCTGGCCCGGGAGCTGGTTGACGCGGTCATGTTCCTGGTTCGCACGCCGGCGGGACACGGCCGGCGCCTCTCCCTCGCAATTGCCGTCAGGAACTCGCTGGGTGGCTCGGATGCGAGCCGCCTCCATGTTGCTGGCCACCACGCTGGCCGTGGGCGGTGTCCGCGCACAGGAACCGCCCCAGCCCGCGCCGGACGGCGCAGCACAGCCTGCCGGCGCACCGTGGACTTTCTCGGCGACAGGCTACTGGAACATGCCGCGTGAGAGCGGCGACTACCTCAGCGGTATCTTCATTGCGGAAAAATCGCAGCTCCACCTCGAGGCAAGAACCAACTACGAGGCGAAGCACTCGCAGTCGGCATTCATCGGCTGGACATTCTCGGGAGGCGAATCCGTCCAGTTCAAGGCGACGCCTATCGTCGGATTCGTGGGAGGCTCCACGCATGGTGTGATCGGCGGACTCGAGGCCAGCGTGGCCATACGCAAGTTCGACTACTACATCGAAGCCGAATACTTGAATCCACATGGAGACGAATCGGGCTATCTCTATGCCTGGAGTGAACTCGGATTCCGCCCGATCGAATGGCTGAGACTCGGTGTCGTCGCCCAGCGTACCCGGATCTACGGGGGGAGCCGCGATCTCCAGCGAGGCGGCTTTTTACAGGTCACGGTGCGCAAGTTCACCGCAGGCTTTTACTGGTTCAATCCCGGCTCATCCGATCAGGTCGCGATCCTTTCACTGGGTGTCAGCTTCTAGCGTGACTCGCCTGGGTTATCCCTTCCTCTCTATCGCCCTGGCGCGCACGCATGGGCGGCCTTGCCGGACAATGCGGTCCGCGACGCCAGGCCCCGTGGTTGCCAAACTAGAATCGCACCACCACCAGCATGCCGTAGAACAGCACGGCCAGGAACAGCGTCTCGAGAACCATCAGCGCCACCGGCTTCCAGCCTACGGACAGGATATCCTTGAGGTGGGTCTTCATGCCGATCGACACCATGGACATGACCAGGCACCACTGCGAAGCAAACTGCCCCGCCTTTACCAACCCCGGAGGCAACCAGCCTGTGCTGTTGATCGCCACCAGCACCGCGAAGGCCACGGCAAACCATGGCAGCAGCGGCGGGCGCGGCCCCTTTCCGGCTTCCCCTTGTGCCCGCTGATGCCGCTGCGACAACCAGGCTGCCAGCGCGATCACCGGCAGCAGCATGGCCACGCGCATCAGCTTGATCAGCGTAGCCGCATCACCAGCTTCATGCGAGATGCTGTAGCCGGCCCCCACGACCTGGGCCACGTCATGGATGGTTCCGCCAATAAAGGCTCCGGCCTGCAAAGAAGGCAGGGCCAACAGTTGCGCGAGCATCGGATATAGCACCATCGCGACCGTCGATAGCGTGCTCACGGAAATTACCGTGAACAGCGTCGCGCGCTCCTTTAGCGGATGCTGTGGCATGGCTGCCGACAGGGCCAGCGCCGCGGAAGCACCGCAGATCGCCACGGCACCCCCGGTGAGCAAGCCGAAGAACGTCTGGAACCCCATCATTCGGGCCAGCACGATGCCGCACAATATGGTCAGCGCCACCGCCAATACGACCATGGCAACGGAGTGCCAGCCCAGCGCCGCTACCTGCGAGGCAGTGATGCGTAATCCCAGCAAGGCCACCCCCAGCCGAAGCACCTGCTTGGCACTGAAGTCAATACCGGAAGCAGTGGAGGATTCTCGGGACAGGAAGTTCAGCGCCATACCCAATAGCAAGGCGAACAGCATCACCGGCGCCTGGTAATGCGAGGCGAGCGACATGGCTGCGACTGTTACCACCGCGCTGATGACCATGCCGGGCAGATTGCCCCGGAACGTACTTAACAAGCTCGGATTCAGAAATTTCACGGACATGGATGTCTCTCCGACGGGTCGACGACGTTCGCCACCCATCTCGGTATCAGGCCCGCTAACTTTGGCAAACCGGGAAGCGCTGGCGGACACACTCTGCAAGTTCCCGGTTAGCAAGCATGCGACACGGGACCCGGTGCCCGCCATGCAACGGATGCCAACGACTTTGCATTCCATGCCACCGTCGATGGTGAGCCGCTCCTGAAGCACATCGCATCGGCATCCTGGACCAGTGCCAGCACCACCAGACATGCTGGCGAGGTGCTGCGGTCAGGCGGCGCGTTGCCCGGGGTGCTGCAGGCTGCCCTTCAGTTCCTCGCGTTCGGTGAAGGTCGGGTTGGCCTGCCAGCCGACTAGTTCGTCGTGCCAGCTCTCACACGCGTTCCGGTCGAACTCGAAGTCCTCATCCAGCCGCCCGCCGTCGCGCAAATAAGCGCCGATCACCTGGGTGCCATCCCAGTAGGCAACGGCCACGTCGGAGAAATCGGCCGTGGTTCCGATCGGCATGTCGCGTAGCAACATCGCCAGGTTTGCCTTGAACGCTCGGAATTCTTGGGAGGTCATGGCGGGCTCCGGTGCGGGGGAGGAAGATGATGGAAGGTTGCACCTGATCTTTCGGCGCGTCAATTTGGAGCGTTGACCGGCGCTTCGTGGGCTGATGCCACGCGTGCGCGTCAACGCTCACAGAGCGCCAGCTTGCGGGCCGCGATGATGGCCTCGTAGCGGCTTGACACCTGCAGCCTGACGAAGATCTTCTTGAGGTTCCACTTCACGGTCTGTACGCTGATATTGAGCGTCAGTGCGATCCGCTTGTTGGACATGGATTGCTCCAGCAGCGCAAGGACTTCCAGCTCACGGCGCGTCAGCACCGGCGCCGGATCGCCCGGTCCGCCAGCCGCGCCAATTCCTGATTACGGTGTCACGATGTTGAACCAGAACTCGAACGTATCGAGGTAACTCACCAGCTCGTCCAGTTTCATCTGGTTGCCGGTGACCTTCGCGCTACCGTTCTTTACTGCATCCGCCATCTTGGTCTGGCCCAGGATGACGCCGTTCAGCGTATCGCGTGACATCGTGATGTTGGCATCGGCCTGCTGCGCCTGCACGCCCGCAGTGTGATTGAGCACGCCGTTCTCAAGTTCCAGCAGGTAGGTCCCCTCCGGTTTGCCGAGGTCGACATTGAGCACGACATGAGCGTTGGCTGCCTTGGCGCGGTTGACGCGCACGCTGAGGTAGTCGAAGAACATCTCCGGCGTCATCGCCTTCACTGTATCGCCACTGGCCGTGTTCGGCGTCGGCAGCTTCTTCACGCCCTCGCGCAGTTCCTTGGCGCCGCTGAGGTAGAAGTTGCGCCACGGGCCGGACTCGGCCTGGTAGCCGAGTTGCTCGAGCGCATCGGCCTGCAGGGCCTTGGCGGCCTGGTTCGACGGATCGGCGAACACAACGTGGTTGACCACCTGCGCGACCCAGCGGTACTCGCCGCGGGCGTAAGACTGCCTTGCCTTGGCCAGCACAGCGTTGGCGCCGCCCATGAACTCGACGTAGCGCTTGCCGGCTTCCGCCGGCGTCAGCTCGTCCAGTGTGGCCGGGTTTCCGTTGAACCAGCCGAGGTAGAGCACGTAGGTCGCCTTGACGTCATGGCTGACCGAGCCATAGTAGCCCCGGTTGGCCCACATCAGCGCAAGGCCCGGCGGCAGCTTGAACTTGTCTGCGATCTCGACCATCGTCTCGCCCTGGTTGGCGAGATGCAGCGTTTCGTCGTTGATGTAGCGGTACAGGTCGCGCTGCTGGCGCAGTAGCTTGACGACGTTCTCGCGCCCGAAGGTCGGCCAGTGGTGCTGGGCGAACATGACGTCTGCCTTGGCGCCCCACATGGTCAGCGCCTGGTTCAGGTACTTGGACCACGGCAACGGTTCGCGGATCTTGGCGCCACGCAGCGAGTAGGTGTTATGCAGTGTGTGAGTGCAGTCCTCGGCGGCGGATATTGCGCGCTTCTCTTCGATATACCAGAGCATCTCCGATGGCGCTTCCGACCCCGGCGCCATCAGGAACTCATAGGTCAGCCCGTCGATCGTGCGCTTCTCGCCCGTCTTGGTGATGGTTTCGGTGGGAAGCAACAGCGTCACGGTGCCGGCAGATGTCGTGGTGCCCAGCCCTGCGCCCACCTGGCCCTTCGGGTCGGGCGGCAGCAGGTTTCCGTACATATAGCTGGCGCGGCGGCTCATGGCATTACCCGCCATGACATTCTCGGCGACGGCCGCTTCGAGGAAGCCTTCCGGCGCGTAGATCTTGACCTTGCCAGATGCCACATCCGCCGCGTCCACCACGCCGCGGACGCCGCCGTAGTGGTCGACGTGGCTGTGCGTATAGATAACCGCCTTGACCGCCTTGCGGCCCCGGTTGGCGTAGTAGAGCTCGATGGCGACCTTTGCCGTCTCTTGCGAGACCAGCGGGTCTACCACCGTGATCCCTTCCTTGCCCTCGATGATGGTCATGTTCGACAGATCCTGGTTACGGACCTGATAGATGCCATCGGTGACCTGGAACAGCCCGCTGATATTGATGAGCTGCGCCTGCCGCCAGAGGCTCGGGTTGACGGTGCCAGGCGCGGCCGATCCCTCCTTGATGAAGGCGTACTGCTGCGGATTCCAGATCGGGTTCCCCGACGTACCCTTGATGATGGCGTCCGGCAGCGCCGCGATAAAGCCGCGGTGCGCGTCATCGAAATCCGAGCGGTCGGCGAAAGGCAGCTCGCCAAGCAGCTTCTGGTTGGCGGCCCTGGTAGCACTGGTGGCGTCCTTGCGCGCGTCCTGCGCCATGCCCGGGCCGGCGTGCAACAAGGCGGCGGCCGCGGCCAGCGCAACGCCTCTGGCCAGTACGTTGCGATCCGTGGTCATTCCTTACCCCTGTTCCAATGTGTTTGAGGGCACCTCGAACGGGCACGCGCTGGCGTTGCCGAGTGCTGAAAAATACTCTGCCAAGGCAAGTGAAAACAGAAGTGAATTTTTTCGCTACGCGTTCTGAATTGAATCGCATGGCCCATGCCGCATGCCGCACATGTGCACCCGGCAAACCGGCGGGTGAAATGCGTATCGCCGAGCCGTGGCTTTATGGCCTGGCACTCCTCTCCACGACGCTCCGCGGCAGAGGACCAAGGAAGATCGCCTTGAGCCTCTCCCGGCCCAAGAMGCGACCCAGCTCGGCGATCACGCAATAGTTGAGGATTAGCGTCACGAGCAGTATCTGGATCGCCCAGAACTGCGGCCAGTTGATTCCAACGAGCAACTGGTGGTTGGCGGCGGCCAGGCCAGGAGCGTCCTTCCAGTAGTCGTAGAGGCGTTCCAGGTAGTGCACGAACAACGCCACCACCATGTAGATCGCCGTCTTCCAGAGGACATTCCAGATCAGCGGCTTCTCGGGAAAGCGGTTGATGAACGGAAGCATGTTGGCAACGAGCACCGACTTGCCGAGGATCAGTGCAGCAAGGAGGACGGAGGCCGACGCAGGCAGCGAGACCCCTGTGCCGCGGAGCATCAGGGCACGGATGATCGCCACGACGTGGAGCGCGATAAAGAAGAAGATCGTCGGCGGCAGCATTTCCATGAATTCATGCTTGAGTGTGGCAGCCAGCTTACCCATCGCAGTCTCCTGAAGTGAATGCACCGGCCCGGCCCACCCAAGGTGCCGCAATCGACACAATCGAGCCTTGCCAATGCCAAGACACAATAGGACACCTTTCCCGGCCCAGCGCGGTAATTTGCCCGCGATGCGATTGAATTGCACCTAACCTTGAGTAAGCGATGATGCTCACCGCCATCAGCGCCGGCCAGTCGCCGGCGCATGCGTGGGGCTCTGCTTCGCCGCGTTTGCGTCCCGTATGGGCTTGCGTGCAAGTGCCGCCCATTCGGGATGTGCCCACGTATGCCCAACAACAAGGAGACGATCCATGGCCAGGGCGGACAACAAGAAACGCACCCAGAAGGGTGGCCAACCGACTTCCGCATCGATCTATCTCACCGCAGACGAGCGCGCCGCCAAAGGCCGGGCCCTGCGCGATGATGTGCCGCGCTCTTCCCAATCCGGCTGGAAGGCCGCGCGCAATCGCAAGGATCCGGTGGCACTGCTGGACGCATCGAACACGGGCCGGATACTGGAGCTGGTGCCGATCCGCTTCGGCCGCATGTCAGCCTCGCCCTTTGCCTTCTACCGGGGCGCGGCCGCGATCATGGCAGCCGACCTGGCAACCGCCCCCTCCAGCGGCATTCGCGTACAGAGTTGCGGTGACGCGCACCTGATGAACTTCGGCGGATTTGCCACGCCGGAGCGCAATGTCATCTTCGATATCAACGACCTCGACGAGACCCTTCCGGCTCCCTTCGAGTGGGACCTGAAGCGACTCACGGCCAGCATCGTGATCGCGGCCGACCATCTGGCACTACCCAGGAGCGACGCGGCACGCGTGGCGACTGACTCCGTGCGCGAGTACCGGGAGCGAATGCAAAACTACGCGGGGATGCGCGCGCTCGATGTCTGGTACGACCGCATCGACCTGCAGAAGTACGAGGACCGTAGCGGCGATCCCAAGATCGTCGAGATGACGCGCAAGCGGCTGGCCGAACGCATCGCCGCGGAACGGCGCAAGTCGGTACCCGACCACCTGTATCCGAAGTTTGTCGTGGAGGAAGGTCTGCATCCGAGGATCAAGGACGAGCCGCCGCTGATCTTTCATCCGTCTGAAGAACAGGCGCCCGGCCTGTCATCGGGCTACGAGGAGGCCATCGCGCGGTACCGCGAGAGCCTGCCCGACCATACGCGGGTGCTGTTCGACCGCTTTCACTTCTTCGACATGGCCATCAAGGTTGTCGGCGTCGGCAGTGTCGGCACGATGTGCGCCGTGTGCCTGTTCATGGCGGCCGATAACGACCCGCTGTTCCTGCAGGTGAAGGAGGCGCGGGCGTCGGTGCTGGAGCCCTATGCTGGCAAGAGCGTGTACGACAATCACGGCCAGCGCGTGATTGTGGGCCAGCGGCTGATGCAGGCCGCCAGCGACGTGTTCCTGGGCTGGACCCGGGGCAAGAATGGTCGGGACTTCTACATCCGGCAGTTGCGCGATATGAAGATGTCGGCCGTCATCGAGGACTGGGATAGCGGCATGCTCAGGCAGTACGGCCGGATGTGCGCCCATGCCCTGGCCCGTGCGCACGCGCGGACGGGCGACGCCGCGGTCATGGCGGGCTACATGGGCTCCGGCCAGACCTTCGATGACGCGATCGGCGAGTTCGCCACCGAATACGCATCACAGAACCGGAGCGATTTCCGGGCGTTTCTCGCCGCGATTCGGGAGGGACGCATCCAGGCGACGATCGAGGACATCTGATCTGCATGGGACATCATCGGGCCGGAAGCCGACAAGCTGCCGGCCCGCTTCTTATCTCGACGCCGAGGCTTGCGCCGCCTTAAGTGACGCGCCTGGACGGCGATACGGTGAACTCGCCCGGCTGCGGCGACCGCCGTTACCCTGGGTAGAGGTCAGGCGGCCCGGCGAACCTCCGCCGCCACCCCGGCCAGCATCAGGTCGAGGTTCTGCACTGCCGCCCCCGCGGCACCCTTGCCGAGGTTGTCGAACACCGCTGCCAACAGCACCTGCCCGTGCTCGCGGTTGGCGAACACGCCCAGGCGCAGGTCGTTGGTGCCGTTCAGCGCCTGCGGGTCGAGGTGCGTGGCGGCGGCCGATTCGGCGAGCGGCATCACCTCGACATGGCGGGCGTCGGCGTAGTGGTCGAGCAGGCAGGCGTGCAGCCTGTCGACGTCCGTGCCGGATGCCAGCAGGTCCAGCTCCAGCGCCACCGTCAGCACGATACCTTGCCGGAAGGCGCCGTAGGCCGGCACGAAGGCGGGGCGCCGTGCCAGGCCCGCGTGCTGCTGGATTTCAGGCGTGTGCTTGTGCGCCAGGCCCAGGCCATAGACCTGGAACGGCAGGGCCCGGGTGGCCTCCGGTCCCTCGTAGGCATCGACGGCGGCGCGGCCGCCCCCCGAATAGCCCGACACCGCGTGGATGGCGATGGGGTAGTCGTGCGGCAGCAGGCCGGCCTCCACCAAGGGGCGCAGCAGGCCGATCGCCCCGGTGGGATAGCAGCCCGGGTTGCTGACGCGCAGCGCGCCCGCGATGCGCTGCGCCTGGCCGGCGGCCATCTCCGGAAAGCCATAGGTCCAGCCGGCCTGCGTGCGGTGTGCCGAACTGGCGTCGATCACGCGCACCGCAGGATTGACGATGGACGTCACCGCCTCGCGTGCGGCGGAGTCCGGCAGGCACAGGATGGCGATGTCGCAGCCGTTGATGGCGTCGGCGCGGGCGCGCGCATCCTTGCGCTGGCCGGCGGGCAGCGTAAGGACGCGCAGATCGTCGCGTCCGCGCAGGCGTTCATGGATCTGCAGGCCGGTGGTGCCCTGGTCGCCGTCGATGAAAACAAGCGGTAGCGCATGGGATGGATCCTCGGAAGTGACGTGAAAGTGGCGGCCCCGGCCGGTTCGGCATCAGCTTTGCGTTGGTGCGGCCGCGGGTGTGGCGCGATCATGGAAGCGCCATCTTGCGCCACCGGATAGAATCGGAAAAGTTGAATTTCATGACGATGAAATTCACGAATCCTGAACGATATCCTCGTCAGCATTTACGCCCTTGACCGGAGTTCCGCCCCATGCGCGAGATCAGCCTGGACCGCCTGCGTACCCTCGTCGCCATCGCCGATCTGGGTTCCTTCGCCGAAGCTGCGCGCGCGTTGCACCTGGCTCCACCCACCGTCAGCCTGCACATTGCCGAGCTGGAAGCCCGCGTCGGCGCGCCACTGCTGACGCGCAAGCGCGGCGAGGTGCGTCCGTCGTCGATTGGCGAGACACTGGTCGATCGCGCCCGCCGCCTGCTGGCCGATGCCGACCTTGCGCTGGACGACGTGCAGCGTCAGGTGCAGGGGTTGACCGGCCGCGTGCGCCTCGGCGCCTCGACCGGGGCCATCGCCCACCTGCTGCCGCAGGCGCTGGCCATGCTGGCGGAGCAGCACCCCGACATCGACGTGCAGGTGGCCGTGCTCACCTCGGAGGAGACGCTGGCGCGGCTGGCCGCCGGCACGCTGGAGATCGGTCTGGTGGCCCTGCCACAGGCGCGCGTGGCGGGGCTGACCATCCGCCCTTGGCGGCGGGATCCTGTGCGGGCTTTCCTGCCAGCGAGCTGGCCCTGCCCTGCGCGCATCACGCCGGCCTGGCTGGCAACGCGCCCGCTGATCCTGAATGACGGCACCACGCGCCTGTCGCGCCTGACCGCCGAGTGGTTCGCCAGCGGTGGCCAGAGGCCGGCGCCGCGTATCCAGCTCAACTACAACGACGCCATCAAGAGCCTGGTGGCGGCCGGCTATGGCGCGGCCCTGCTGCCACACGAGGTCACCACGCCGGCGCCGGATGCGCGCGTGGTGATGCGGCCGCTGCGGCCGGCATTGTGGCGGCGACTGGGGTTGGCGCACAGCGCGGAACGGGTAGAACGTGCCACGGAATACGTGCTGGAGGCCCTGTGGGCGCTACGGGCGGGGTAGCGCCGTTGGCCACACGCCGACCGGCTGTTGTGCGAGTTGTGCGAGTTGTGCGAGGCACCCACCCGACTCGCGACAAGCGAAGTCGTCCTTTTCAGGTAGACCCAAGCCGGTCTCGAGTTTGTCTGGCTACGTTTTTTGTCCAGGGGAAGCTGGACCAGTACTTCCCGACAAACTCCTCAATCTCGCCACGGTGCTTCAGGGAGAGGCCGATGATGTCCAGCCCCTCGAGGAACATGCGGCGGTGCCTCGCGGACAGCTCAAAGGGATACTCCCCTGAAGGTGTCCGCACCCGCATCGCATCGAGATCAATCGTGATCACGTTGCCGCTATTCGCGTCCACGTCGTTCATCAACTGCTCAATGGCTTCCCGCGGCAACATTACCAGCAGAAGCTGGTTATTCATGGCGTTCGAATAGAAGATCTCGCCGAAGCTGGGTGCAATGACGGCGCGAATGCCAAATTGCTGCAGTCCCCATACCGCGTGCTCGCGGCTCGATCCGCAGCCGAAGTTCGCTCCGCCGATGAGGATGCCGGTGCCGGCGTACTCCGGGCGATTCAGCACAAAGTCCGGACGGCGTGCGCCGGTGGCGTCGAAGCGGTGGTCATAGAGAATGCCTTTGTCCAGGCCAGTCTTGTCGATGCCCCGCAGGAACTGCTTCGGGATGATCTGGTCGGTATCGAGGTTTTCGATGCGGATCGCCGCACCCTTGCCAGTGATGTGCGTGTACTCAGACATGGGAAGTCTCCAGCTTTCGGACGTCGGTGATCGTTCCGGTGATCGCCGCGGCGGCGGCCATGGGCGGGCTCATCAGGTGGGTGATGGCCCCGCGTCCTTGCCTGCCCTCGAAATTGCGATTGGTGGTGGAAGCGCAGCGAACGCCGTCGGCGAGCACGTCATCGTTCATTGCCAGGCACATCGAACAACCCGGCTGGCGCCATTCGAATCCCGCGGCGGTAACGATGTCGGCAATGCCTTCCCGTTCGGCCTGAGCCTTGACCGCGCCTGAGCCGGGTACCACCATGGCCCTGACCCCTTCGGCCACCTTCTTGCCGCGGACTACGTTCGCCACGGCCCTGAGATCCTCGATGCGTCCGTTGGTACAGGATCCGATAAAGACATGCTGGATCGGCGTGCCTTCCAACGCCGCCCCGGGCGTCAGGTGTGTGTACGCAAGCGCCCGTTCAACCGACCGCTGCTCGACTTCGTCGATCTGATCCTCGGGGAATGGAATGTGTCCGGAAACAGGTAGTACCTGGTCGGGGCTGGTTCCCCAGGTCACATAGGGCTCGACATCGCTCGCGTCAAACACATACTCCATATCAAACAGGGCGCCCGCATCGCTTTGCAGGCTTGCCCAGTATCGGAGCGCATCTTCACGTTGCGGGCCTTCGATGTCCACCGCACGGCGCAGCACGTAATCGGTGGCGACCGCATCTGGCGCGATCAACGCGCCTCGCGCCGCAGCTTCCACCGTCATGTTGCAGAGCGTGAAGCGTGCCTCGACGCTCAGATCCAGAATGGCCGATCCGCAGTATTCGACGACATACCCGCGTGCGCCTTGCGCGCCGATCGCACCGATGATCCTGAGAATGAGATCCTTGGCGGTCGTGCCGACCGGGAGCTTCCCGTCTACGCGGATGCGCATGGTCTTTGCCATCCGATAGACCAGCGTCTGGGTCGCCAGCACATGTTCGACCTCGGAGGTCCCGATACCGAAGCCCAGGGCGCCGAGCGCGCCATACGTCGTGGTATGGCTGTCGCCGCAGATCACCACCATGCCCGGCCGGATCATCCCGTGCTCCGGTGCAATCACGTGCTCGATCCCTTGCAGCGTGTCGTTGGTGTCGAACAGCGGAATCGCATGCCGGTTGCAGTTGTCCCGGAGGTTCGTGGCCTGCAGGGCGGAGGCGGGATCCGCGATCACCCGGATCGCCGTTGGGTGCGTCGGAATGATATGGCTGACGACGGAGACGTTTTGCCCGGGGATCAGCACACCGCGATCTTGCTCATGCAGCCCATGGAATGCCTGAGGACTGGTGTACTCATTCATCAGGTGCAGGTCGCAATACAACAGAACGTTGTCTTCATCAATTCTGGCGACCGTATGGGAGTCGACCAGCTTCTGGTACAGGGTTGTCGGGGTCATTGCTATACCTCTTTCAGGATCATTCCGCGGTGATGCCGCGCTGCTTGATCAATCTGGCCCACATGGGCATCTCCTTTTCCAGGCGTTGCCGCGCCGCCTCGGGCGTGCTCGGCGTCGCCTCGAAGCCTTCCTTGAGCATCCGGTCCCTGGCCGCCTGCGATGCCAGCGCGGCATTCAGTGCGGCGTTCAACTTGTCTACGACAGGCTTCGGCGTGCCCGCCGGCGCAAACACCATGAACCAGGTTTCAAACGTGTAATCGGACAGGCCCGCCTCGGCTGCGGTCGGGACATTGGGAAGCAGTGGGGAGCGCTTTGATCCGGTGACAGCCAGCGCCCGGAGCTTGCCGCTCTGGACATGTTGCTGGGCGGCGGAAACCACCGGGAAGCTCATGTCGACCTGACCGGCGATCGTGTCAACCAGGGCCGGGCCACCGCCGCGATAAGGGACGTGGACGATAGAGACGCTTGCCACAGACTTGAACAGTTCTGCGGACATATGAAACGTGCTCCCGTTGCCTGCCGAACCATAGGTCAGCTTGTCGGGCTTTGCCTTCGCAACGGATATCAGTTCCTGAAGGTTCCTGGCGGGCACATTGTTGTTGACCACCAGGACATGCTGCGAACTGGCGACCATGCCGATCGGCGCAAGGTCCTTCAGCGTGTCGTACGGCATGCGCGGGAACAGGCCCGGGTTGATGGCGAGCGAGACCGTTTGCAGTCCGATCGTGTAGCCATCGGGGGCGGCTTTCGCGACCGCATCGACACCGATATTGCCGCCGGCGCCGGCCCGGTTCTCAACCACGATGGTGCCGCCCAGACTTTTCGCCCAAGTGTCAGATACCAGACGCGCGGCGATGTCGGCGCTTCCACCCGGCGCGTACGGCACAATGAGCCGGACCGGTCGCTGAGGATAGGATTGCGCAGCCGCAGTGCCAGCGAACGTGGCACAAATCAGCGCTGCGGTGAGATGGGCAAACTTCATGGGCGTCTCCTGTGAGTATGAATCGTTATGGAAACCATCCTATCAGTTACCACATGACGCATAATTCATAGTTATTCACTTCTTTCGTTCCTGTAGTTCACCAATGGACCATTTCTCCGACCTTGCGTTTTTCATGCTGATCAACCGGCACGGAAGCCTTGCAGGGGCCGCGCAGGAACTGGGCGTCACGCCACCGGCCGTCAGCAAGCGGCTTTCTGGCCTTGAGGCCCGTCTGGGTGTCCGCCTGTTGCACAGGACCACGCGACGCATCAGCCTGACGCCCGAGGGGGAGCGCTACCTGGTCGAAGGCGCCAGAATTCATGCGGAGATGGAAGCCCTTGAGCGCACCATTGCGGGAAGCAGCAGTACGCCGCACGGCTTGCTAAAAATCGGGGCAACACTGGGATTCGGACGAAGGCATATCGCGCCGGCCCTCTCCGAATTCACGCGGAAGTTTCCGAAAGTCGAGGTGCAGCTTTATCTGAGCCATCGTTCGCTGAACCTGGTCGAGCAGGGTCTGGACGTGCTGGTCCACTTTGGAGAACTGCCGGATGTGCGACTGACCGGTCGGCTACTGGCCAACAACCGCCGCATGGTCTGTGCCGCACCGTCTTACATCGAAGCAAGCGGCGAGCCTTCAAGTCCGCGCGACCTGTCCCGGCACAACTGCATTTTCATCCGTGAGAGCGATGAGACGTTTGGTACCTGGCATTTGCGCAACGGCGCGCAGCAGGAAACCGTCAAGATCCGCGGGACCATGAGCACAAACGACGGAGAGTCCGCGTTGGCCTGGGCGCTCGATGGTCAAGGCTTGATCGTACGCTCGGAGTGGGACGTCGCGGAGCACCTGCGAAGCGGCGCGTTGTGCCGGGTGCTGCCGCAATGGCAGCTCACACCGGCGGATATCAATCTCGTATTTCCGGCCCAGAGCAATCGCCCCGACAAGGTTCGGGTTCTCGTGGACTTCCTGCTGGACCGCTTCGCCGATCACCGTGGTCCAGCTTCCGGCGGCTCGGACGGTCACTGGTAGTACTGGTATTACCTTCCAGAGCATCACTCACGTCGGCGCCAGGCTCGCGTATGCGACGTAATGCGGATACCGCTTGGGGACAGATAGCCGGCTACGTTGGAATCGGCAGCGGTCATGCCATGCCGACGGTCAGCCACACGAAGCTGAACGCCTGTTCGCTCGGCAGCGTGCACGATTCCCCTCGCAAGCACCGCTACTTGGCCCGGTAGCCAAGGCGCTTCGAAACTGCCTGCGCACAGGCATCCAGCGCTTTGGCAACCGGGCCGTCCCAATCGGTATCGACCGTGCCGGTCGGCCCCATGATGGTAATCGTCAGCGCAATGTTTCCCGAGTAGTCGAACACGGGCGCGGAAAAGGCAACGATCCCTGGCGTGGGATGGTTGATGCTGCGGGACATGTGGCGCGCCCGCGCTTCCTTGATCATCTCCTCCACAATGGCAGCGTCCAGCGGATGCGCGATATCGGGGCCGAGCCGTACGCGATCGTCCAGCAACAGCTTCTCGGTGAGCTGGCGCGGCTGGAACGCCGAGAAAATCCTGCCGGTTGCCGTATTGGCGAGCGACATGACCGTGCCGGTTCGGATATTCGTGTGGATGGGATAGGACGCATCGATGAGCCGCACGATGACCGGCCCGAGGTTTCCCCATACCGCGAGCGCGACCGCGTGCGACGTTTCTTCCGACAGCGCTTCGGCGAACGGCGTGGCCTCGCGGATGGGGTTGAGCGTCTGCAGGCTGGTCAGCCCGAGCTGGATGGCCATCGGGCCGAGCAGATAGCGACCCGTGACCGGGTCCTGGGCGACGAGTCCGATCTTCCCGAAACTCACCAGATACGGATGGATCTTGCCGGACGGCATGTTTGCCGCCTTCACGAGATCGCGTAGCGCCATCGGCCTGGCCTCGGAGGCCAGCACCTTCAGGATTTCCCCCCCCACTTCAATCGACTGGATGCCGCGGCGTTCTCGCTCGGGTGGCTCGGGTGCCTGGTCGGTCTGGTCCACGGTATGTCCCTGCCATGAGATGGTTAGTGCGCGCAGTATAACACTAGACATTATCTAATGCGTAAGCGTAGGGTTAACTAGTAGATCATTTCAAGCGCGCTAGTACTAATCTAGCAATCATGGCGGCGCCGCTCTTGGCGGCCATACCGCCCGCACTTGAATGGAGAAGTCGATGTCTGCACTGCAACAGGAAAAATGTGATGTTCTGATCATCGGATCAGGCGTCGCCGGCATGTCCGCGGCCATTACCGCCGCCAGCCGGGGCTTGAAGGTCATCGTGGCCGAGAAGGCGAGCTACTACGGCGGCACGACGGCCCGCTCGGGCGGCTGGCTATGGGTGCCGAACACCCATCTGGCCAAGGCATACGGCCATCACGAACAACCGGACCAGGCGCTGACCTATATCCGGAACCAGGCCGGCGCCGGGTTCGACGAGGCGCGTGTACGCGCCTTCCTGGCGAACGGCCCCAAAGCGATCGAGTTCTTCATGTCGAAGACCGCCGTCCAGTTCGACATGCCGCTAACGTTCCCGGACTACCACGCCGAGGCGCCCGGCGCCGCGCAAGGCGGCCGCTCGATGGTGACGCGCCCGTACGACGCCCGCGAACTCGGCCCATTGCTCAAGACCCTCGGCCCCGTGCTGCCGGAACTGACCGTCTTCGGTGTGACGATCGGCTCCGGCAAGGAGATCGTTCATTTCATGCGGGTGACGCGATCGCTGGCGTCCGCCTGGTATGTCACCAAACGCCTGACCAGGCATTTCCTGGAGGTAATGAAGTACGGGCGGGGCATGACGCTGACCAACGGCAATGCGCTGGCCGCGCGACTCGCGAAGTCGGCGGCCGACCTGTCGGTCCCGGTATGGCTGTCGTCGCCTGCCGTGGCGTTGTTGCAGGACGGAGGGCGCGTCACGGGCGCAGTGCTTCAGCGCGACGGCCAGCGGATCAGCGTAAAGGCGCGTCACGGTGTGGTGCTGGCCAGCGGCGGGTTTCCGCACGACCTCGAGCGGCGCAAGGAGACCTACCCGCACGTGCAGGCAGGCCACGGCCACTTCTCGCCAACGCCGCAGACCAATGTGGGCGACGGCGTGCGCATGGCCGAAGCGGTGGGCGGCGTGTTCGACAAGAACCTGTCGAATGCCGCCGCGTGGACGCCCATGTCGCTCGTGCCGCGCAAGGACGGCACGACCGGCATCATGCCCCACTTCATTGACCGGGCGAAACCAGGCGTGATTGCCGTCAGCCTGGATGGCAAGCGCTTTGCCAACGAGGCGAACTCGTACCACGATCTCGTGCAGGCGATGATCGCCGCCTCGAAGGGCAAGCCGGAGACGGCGTGCTGGCTGATCGCCGACCATGCGGCGATCCGGCACTACGGCCTCGGCTTCGTGAAGCCGTTCCCGATGCCGCTCGGGCCGCATCTGCGCAACGGCTACCTCAAGCGCGGCAAGACCATCGAGGACCTTGCGAAGCAGGTCGGTATCGAACCGGCGACRCTCGCCGCCACCGTTCGCCAGTACAACGAARCGGCGCAGTACGGSCGCGAYCCCGAGTTYGGGCGYGGCAGCAAAGCCTACAACCGCTACCAGGGCGATGCGCTGCACACGCCAAATCCCTGCGTCGCGCCGCTGGCCAACGGTCCGTTCTATGCGCTCAAGCTCGTACCGGGCGACCTTGGCTCCTTCATGGGCATCCGTACGAACGAGCACGCCCAGGTCGTCTCCCTGGACGGCGATCCAGTCCCCGGCCTCTACGCAGCGGGCAACGACGCGGCAAGCATCATGGGCGGCGAGTACAGCGGTGCGGGCATCACGCTCGGCCCGGGCCTGACCTTCGGCTATGTCGCGGGCAACCACATCGCCGATCACTCTCAGGCCACGCCCCCGAATGCGAGCGCGGCTTCCGCGCGCGAGCCTCTGGCCATGCACTGAACTCCCTGCCCGATTGTTGTCACCCACGCGGCCGCATTGCGGCGGCCGCGTGGCGGCGTTCACCCTGAATTTCCCTGGATTGCAATCATGCTGATTCCTCAACTCCTGACCGGGAAGGTCGCTTTTATAACCGGCGCGGGCCAGGGCAACGGCCGGGCCATCGCCATCGGCCTCGCCGAGGCCGGCGCGACGGTCGTCGTCACCGACATGAACGAAGCCAATGCCAATGAGACGGCGGCGATGATCGATGCCCGGAACCACGCGGCGCGTGCCTGCGCGCTGGACGTGACCGATGCCGCGCAGTGCCGTGCCGTCGCCGAAGAGATCACCGCCAGCGTCGGCCCCGTCGACGTGCTGGTGAACAACGCCGGCATCCTGATTCGCCAGGGCATCGACAGCGAGCATGCGCTGGACAACCTGCAGCGGGTGATGAAGGTCAACCTCGAAGGGACGTTCAACGTCTGCCACGCGTGGCTGCCGGCCCTGCGACAGACCCGTGGCGCCATTGTCAACGTCGCCTCCATCGCGTCGTTCTCGGGCCAGCCGAACACGCTCGGCTACTCGCCCTCGAAGGGCGCGGTGAAGATGCTGACCCAGTCGCTGGCAGCCGACCTCGCGCGCGACGGTGTGCGCGTCAATGCCATTGCGCCGGGCGTCATCGACACGCCCATGACCGCGTCCACGCGCACGGACCCGGCGAAGCTCGAACGCTTCATGTCCCGTATCCCGATGAACCGGGTGGGGCAACCCGAAGAGCTGGTGGGCGCGGTGCTGTTCCTCGCTTCGTCGATGTCCACCTATGTGACCGGCGTGACCCTGCCCGTGGACGGCGGATACCTCGCCGCCTGACCCTCACAAACGAGGCAGGCGCGGACATCGCGTTTGCCCGCCCATCCAGGAGACAAACGATGAAACAGGCATCCCGCACGATCGACGTGCAGTCCTTCATCGACGCCGAACGCTTTTCCCCCTGCCAGTGGCTGGTCCTCGCCTTCTGCTTCCTCGTCGTGGCGGCTGACGGCTACGACACGGCGGCCATCGGCTTTATCGCTCCGTCGCTGGCGCACGAATGGGGCATCGCCCGCGGTGAACTCGGTGTCGTCATGAGCGCCGCACTGGCTGGGCTGAGCCTGGGCGCGATCTTCGCGGGACCGGTGGCGGATCGCGTTGGCCGCAAGGCGGTACTGGTGGCGGCTGTCACATGCTTCGGAGGATGGACGCTCGTTGCCGCCCAGGCGCAAACCGTTGGCACGTTGACCGTCCTGCGCTTCCTGACCGGCCTCGGACTCGGCGCAGCCATGCCGACGACCATCACGATGATGTCGGAATACGCGCCGTCGCGTCTGCGCTCCCTTGCGGTGAATGCCATGTATTGCGGCTTCTCCGGTGGACTGGTGGCGGGCGGCGCGGCATCGGCCTGGCTGATTCCCCATTTCGGCTGGCGCGGCGTGTTGACGGCTGGCGGCATCGCGCCGCTGGTACTCGCCGTACTGCTGCTTGCGCTGCTTCCGGAGTCGGCCCAGTTCCTGGCGGTGCGCAACGGGGCGCCCGAGCGGATCGCGCGCATCCTGAAGCGCATTGCGCCTCGGCAAACGCTCGAACACTGCGTGTTCGTCGCGCCGATGGCTGCGGCAGGCAAGGCGGGAAAGGCTTCGGCTCTTGCACTCATCCTGTCGGCAGGATACCGGCGGCGCACCGTCATGCTCTGGCTGTCGTGCTTCATGGGTCTGGTGATCTATTACCTGATGACGAACTGGATGCCGACGCTGTTCCGTGAAGCCGGATACAGCGTGGAACGTGGCGCGCTGCTGGCCTCCCTGTTTCCCCTTGGTGGCCTGCTGGGCAACCTTGCTGCTGGCTGGCTCATGGACCGCTTCAATGCCAACCGTACCATCGTCGTGGCGTACCTGCTGGCCGCCGTGCTCGTCATCGTGGTGGGACGCGGTGTCGATCATCCGGAGTTCCTGGGTATCTCGCTTTTCCTTTGTGGCACCCTGGTCACGAGCGCGGCAACTTCGATGTCCACCTACGCCGCAAGCCTCTATCCGACCGAGGCACGCACCACCGGGGTGGCGTGGATGCAGGGCATCGGGCGCATCGGTGGCATGGCGGGCTCCTTTATCGGTGCGGGCCTCCTCGGCCTTGGCTGGGGCTTCGGCGATGTATTCGGCCTGCTCGCGGTGCCGGCGCTGCTCGCGGCGGGGACGGTATTCATGATCGCCAAGCCCCGGCACGCCTATCCGATGGCAAGGGTGGCGGAGTGAGGCGATTCGGGCCTCTCGCCATTGCGGCGGCCATGAGCATGGCGTCCATGCGCGCGTGTGACGCCTTGCTTCCGGCGCTATCGTCGGACTTCGGCGTACCCGTTGGCATGGCAGCGTGGTCCATCTCCGCGTTCGCTTTGGCCTATGGGCTGATGCAACTCGTATTTGGCCCGCTCGGCGACCGCTTCGGCAAGCTTCGCGTCATCACGCTGGCGCTGACCGGCTGCGCCGTTGCGCATGTCATGGCCGCCGTGGCCCCGACCATGCCCGCCCTCGCGCTGGCCCGGGGACTCTCGGGCGCCGCAGCGGCGGGGGTCATCCCCATGAGCATGGCGATGATCGGCGATACGGTTCCGGCGAGGGACCGGCAGCAGGTGCTTGCCCGCTTCTTCCTCGCGACCATCGGCGGGACGATCGGTGGCCAGTGGATGTCCGGCCTGCTTGCCGACTGGCTGCACTGGCGCGTTGTCTTCTGGGTGCTGGCGACGGGGTCTGGCGTTGCCGCGCTCGCCGTGCGGACGCGGGGCTCGGGCCTGGTCTCCCACCTGGCTGCCAGGCGTTCATTCGGGGAGCAGTTCCGCAGCGTGCTGGGTCAGCCGCGCGCAAGGCTGCTGTTCGCAGTGACGGCAATCGAAGGCCTGTTCACCCTGGCGGGATTTGCCTTCGTGCCGACCTACCTGCACGGCCGCTTCGGGCTCGGCCTGGGCGCGGCCGGCGCCGTGATGGCGATGTATGGTGCTGGTGGCCTGGCCTATGTGGCGGTCTCAGGCGTGCTGTTCAGGCGCCTGGGGCCTGATGCGCTGGCCGCCCTCGGCGGCATGCTCCTGGGCGCAGCCTTTGCCATCGTGGCGCTCGGACCACGGTGGGAATGGAGCGTCCCCGGATGCTTCCTCGGCGGACTCGGCTTCTACATGCTTCACAACACCTTGCAAACGCAGGCGACCGAGGTGTTCCCGCCATCGCGCGGCACGGCGGTCGGGCTGTTTGCCGCGAGCCTGTTCCTGGGACAGGCGATCGGCATGAGCGGCGCCGCGGCCGTCGCCGGAACGCTGGAAGCGCGATGGTTGTTCGCCGCCGCCGCCGTGGCCCTTCCCGTTCTCGGCCTGGCATTCGGCGCACGGCTCCGCGCGGACGCTCCCCGTCACCGCCCCGGATAGCCAGGCGGCACAATGAACGCCCGCGGAAAACCCTGAACTTCGATACACCGGCCCACCAACGATTCCATCAACTCGTTGTATCGACCGCTTGAATCCGCAGCCAGTTTCGGCCACTGATCGTCTCCGACCAGGCGGCCGCTCTCGACCTGGTTTGCGACGTAGCTCAATAGAAGCCTCCCGACTTCAATGCATCGATGGCCATGTTTGCGCCGAGGGCAAGCAGAACAACGCCCATAGTCCAGCGTTGAGCAAGCAGAAGTCCCGGGCGGCTGGAGAGGAACCTCGCCATGCTGCCGGAGCAGACCGCCACAAAGCCATTGACCGATGCGAATGCCACAATCAGCGACGAACCGAGCACGAGCGATTGCCTCAGCACGCTGCCGTCCTGATGGTTGATGAATTGCGGCAGGAGCGACAGAAAGACCATCGCGAGCTTGGGATTCAGCAAACTAGTCGTTGCGCCCATCGCGAAGAGCCGGCGAGGCTGTTCGCGAGGCAGATCGCGAACCTCCAGAGGCGAACGGCCCCCAGGCCTCACGGCCTGCCACGCCAGATAGAACAGATACACGGCGCCCACCGCACCCAACGCGCTGCCTGCATAAGGCACCCTCAGGAAAAGCGCCGTGATGCCGAATGCTGCCCCGAACATATAGACGAGGTATCCGAGCATGACGCCTGCAAGCGATATCAGGCCGGCCGCAGGTCCTTGCGCAATCGAGCGCGACATCACGTAGATCATGTTCGGACCCGGTGTCACGGCAAGCATTCCGCCGACCGCCAGAAATCCGTAAATCGATACCGTACCGTGCATTTTTGTGGGCTCGTTCAAGTGGTCATCCCAAGCAGTATCGGTCCGATGCATACTCAAGTAAAACGCATTAAACTGAATCCATTGCTCAGCTTTTCTGACCAAAATGAAGAAGCTCGATCTGGACGTTCTTGAAATGGTTGTGGCGGTCGCCGATACAGGTTCATTTGTTCGGGGTGCGGAGTCCGTGCATCGATCGCCATCGGCGGTGAGCATGCAGATCAAGGCGCTTGAACAAGCGCTGGGAAAACCGCTCTTCGTGCGAAGCACCCGCAACGTGGCGATTACGGCAGAGGGCAGGACGCTTCTGGACTATGCCCGCCGAATGCTTGCCATGCGGGAGGAAGCATGGGCGTCGATCGTTCGCCCGGAGATAAAGGGCCGGGTCACCATCGGCGTTCCTGACGACTACGCTTCATCGTTGCTGCCACAGGTTCTGGGAAAGTTCGCGGTTGCTCACCCGCGTGTCGAAATCCGGGTCATCGGCCTGCCCAGCAGTGCGCTCGCTCCCTTGCTCAAAGACAATACGCTGGACCTGGCCTGCATCACGAAAACAAGGGGCATCGCGGGCGAATTCATCCGGTTCGAGCCGATGGTGTGGGCCGGGTCGGCCGCAAGGAAAGTATGGAAAGAACGCCCGCTGCCCATCGCCGTCTTCGCACATGGCAGCACCGCGCGTGCCCATGCCATCAGCGCGCTGCAGCGGGAAAATATCAAGTACCGGATGTCCTACGAAAGCCCGAGTCTGCTGGGCCTTGTCAGCATGGTAGAAGCGGGGCTCGCGATAGCGCCCCTCGCAAGATGCAGCGTGCCGGGGCACCTTGTCCAGCTATCCCAGAACGAAGGGTTGCCGCCCCTGGACGAACTCGAGGTCGTGCTTGCCCGCAGCGCACAGTCCGGCCGACCGCCGTGTGATTTTCTCGCCGAGCAGATTCTGGCTGAAATGAGGGGCTAGATCGGTCGTTCAATGGCCGGATATCGACACGATCCGCCCGAATGCCCGACGCCCTGACTGGCGCCCGTGACGATCGCTACTTTCGTGGACATCTCATGTCTCCCGGTCTGGGTAAGCCAATGTTGCTTCAGTGAACGACTACCATCTTTCCGCCGGCTTCATTGGCTTCCATCACCCGATGCGCCTCATGGATCTGATCAAAGCCGAACACCCGGGACGGAGTCACCTTGAGACGGCCAGCCGCCACGTCTTCTGCGATTTTCTGAAGCGGTACGTCGGACAGCGGAAAACCCGGGGTGCCGAACACGAAACTACCGAAAAAGGTCAGATACACGCCGCTCGCCATTTGCAGGAGTGGGTTGAAGTCCGCGATCGGAGCCAGGCCGCCCAACCAGCCCGCAAGACAGGCACGGCCACCCCGTCGCAGCATCGCCAGCGAATCGAGAATGGTGCTGTTGCCGACGAGGTCGAGTACCGCGTCAACCTGCTTTGCCTCGGCAATTCGCTGCGAAAGGTCCGGTCCCTCGAGCTCGACACGTGCCACGCCCAGGCCCTCCAGCATCTCGAAGCGCTCGCGATTGCGTGTTGTTGCGATGACCCGCGCACCGGCATTGACCGCCAGTTTCACCGCCGCCTGTCCAAACGATGATGTCGCACCGCGGATGACCAACGTCTGTCCCTCCGTGATCTCGAGATTGCGAAACAGGCAGGTCCATGCGGTCGCATAGGTTTCGGGGATGGCCGCCAGTTCGGCCCACGACAGGTCTGACTCAATCAATGCGACGTTGGACACCGGTGCGCGCGTGTATTCCGCATAGCTCCCGTTGATGGTTCGACCTAGACCTCCCATCAACGCGGCAACCTTCGCCCCAACCGGGAACTCGCCGCCAGGGCACGACTTCACCACCCCGACGCATTCGATGCCGCTTACCTTTGCGGCTTCGGCCCATTCGCCACGCCGCATATGCATCTCTGCGTGGTTGATGCCAAATGCCTTGATTTCGATTACCACGTGGCCCGCCAGCGGTTCGGGTTCAGGCAACTCTGTGTAGACAAGGCCATCCAGACCGCCGAATTTCTCGATCACGATTGCACGCATATTGCTGCTCCTTTGGTTGAACAATCAATTTGATTGGCGTGTCTGGTCGCTACATATCGACCACACACACCCACACTTCAGGTAACAAGAAAATCACGCATGGCCGCGGCGATTTCTGTCGCATGCGTCTCGAGCGCGAAGTGGCCCGTATCGAGAAAGCGCACCACCGCGCCAGGGATGTCACGCTTGAATGCCGTAGCGCCAGCAGGCAGGAAGAATGGATCATTTTTCCCCCAGACGGCGAGGAACGGAGGCTTGTGCGTTCTGAAATACTGCTGAAACGCGGGATACAACGCGACATTGCTTTGGTAGTCGCCAAACAGGTCCAGTTGAATCTCGTCCGCGCCGGCACGGCCCAAGTAAAAGTTATCCAGCGAATACCCGTCCGGCGATACCGAAGCCGTGTCAGATACCCCGTGTGTGTACTGCCAGCGTGTCGTTTCCGGAGTCAACAGGGCCCGCAGTGCCTCACGGTTTCCCTGCGAAGGATCTCGCCAATAAGCCCGGATAGGATTCCAGCCTTCGCTGAGTCCTTCTTCGTAAGCATTGCCGTTCTGGGAAATGATCGCGGTGATCCGCTCCGGATGGTTCAGCGCAAGCCGAAAGCCCGTCGGCGCGCCGTAGTCGAATACGTAGACGGCAAAGCGATCGAACCCGATCACTTCGGTAAAGCGGCTGATCACGTCGGCGATGTTGTCGAACGTGTAGGCGAAGGTGTCATGGGCCGGCATATCCGAACGACCAAACCCAGGTAGATCCGGCGCAACCAGATGGAAGCGGTCGGACAGTTGAGGAATCAAATCCCGAAACATGTGGCTCGAGCTTGGAAAGCCGTGGAGGAGCAGTACTTTCTGGGCACCGGCACGACCGGCTTCTCGATAAAACACATTGAAGCCGTCGACGTCGGCGTGGCGATAGGCAATAGCGGACATGAGGTTCTCTCTCGTGAGTTGATGACGTGACCGGTGGTTAACACGCGTTGGAAACAGCAACCAACATGCGAAGTGACCGCCGCTTTCCAGGCTGGGCGTCGCCGACAAGCACAACCGGTTGTTCGATTCGTTGCAGCGCTCTGTCCAGTACGGCGATGTCTTCGCCGGACGACATCACCGGCACGGATGCCGCCCTTGCATTGACGCCTCGCTCCGCCAGACCGCTAATCACCTTCCTGCAACTCGCTCCGTCCGCCCAGGCGCCATCCCCTAGCGCCGCTTTCACGTCTCCACGAGGCATTTCTCGCTCCTTTCAATCTTCCAGCCGTTTGCAATGCACACGCTCCGAACCCGAGTAACCGTTCTGCTGTGTTCATGTAGGTTAGTTTCTTGTTGTGTAACTTGTCAAGACGATTTTAAGGGGTTACCATGGCCTCCATCAACACTGCACATCAGGTCACTTGAGATGGACTACCGACGACTTCCCGCAATATTCGTGGCCGATGCGCAGGGCCTCGATTTCCTGAACTCGGTTGCCACGCCGACGAGTGAGCAAGTCGACTGGATCGGTGATGGGGAAGGCCTTCTTGCGTGGCTAGAACAGGCAGGTTTGGTGCCTCGCAGCACGCTCGACGCGCTACGGTCGGAGTCGATGCCCGGCGAACTCGATGGCGTCGCGGCACAGGCGCGAAGTCTGCGGGAATGGTTCAGGGGATTTGTCCAGCGTACGAAGGGACGACCGCTGGTCGCCGAGGATTTGCGTGAACTCGAACCTCTAAACCGCCTGCTTGAGCGGGACGAAGGGTATGCCGAGATCGTCGCCAACGCGCCAGGTGCGCCAACGGCCTTCGGACTACGTGCGACTCGACGGTGGCGCTCGCCGGAGTCGTTGCTGATGCCGATCGCCGAGATACTCGCGAAACTCGTGTGTGAAGAAGACTTCTTGCATGTGAAAGCGTGCGAGGGTCCTCAGTGCACGCTGATGTTTGCCGATCACACGCGGGGCCATGGCCGCAGATGGTGCAGCATGGCGATCTGCGGCAACCGGGCCAAGGTTGCGGCTCACCGGAAGCGGCTCAAGGAGCGGGCACTCGGCTGAGGTGATGGGTGACCTCGGCTGGGCTGGGCCGACAGGCCCGATCCGGCCACAAGGTGACCGATTTTCTGTTTGAACGGTTACTCGGTGAAGACAACGAGGACTTACTTGAACGAGTTCGGCTGCCTGTTGCGGCCGCTCACGCGTCCTTCAGGGACTGGCGGAAGCGTGTCCGGCAGCCGACATCACAGCGCTGATTTCGGATGCCTTTTCAAGGGCCGGCGCGCCCAGTCATCAAAGCCATCGGCTACCAAACAGTTTCTGCCTACCGCCCTACGCGCAGTCAGTGGACGCGTCGGCCGAAATGCAAAGCGCCGAATCTAGTGGGCCAGCCGAGATCTTTCCGCGACCGCCAATCTGATTTGTGGGATCACGATGCTCTCGAGGCCCGCGACACCATGGCCTTGCGCCCAGATTTCCTTATCGACCGCAGCAAAGAATGCCGGAGTACCGCGAGCGCGAAGAATGGGTTTCCCGTTAGGCCGGTCTCCAGCGGCCCAAGCGAGATGTTCAGGAAGATCCTTGCTCCGGACGTTAGAGTTAAACCCGCCGAGGCTGATCTCGACGTACTCGATCTGGTGGAATTCCGGCAGCGACTTCCGCATTATGTCCATAGAGCCAAAGTACTCGGCTTTGTAGCCACGGCATGCCACGCAGTTGTTTGCTCCAAGGTAGACCAGACTAATGCGTGACCCTGCCACCACATGCAGCGGACCAGACGACGGATAGCGCCCTACTCCACCTACACTAGGCGCGACGTTGGACGCTATCGCAGAGACTTCTTCTGTGGAGAGCCGAGTCATCCGAATGGCGGCGTGCTTTCCGTTTGCGCCATCAAATGTTCCTTCGAGGCTCTCTTCGCCTGACCGCAGAGATACTACGATTCGAGAGCCGGCATTTGTGACAAATGAAATCTGCAATCTGTCGCCGGTGAATCGCGCGTCAAAGTCCGTTACCTGCGACAGCGTCTTAGCATCGATCCAGCCATACCGGATATCACCCACCCGGATCTTCCCTGACTCTGCAGAGGCGTCCACAATTCGAAGCAGTCGCTCTCTTTTCTCTCCTTCGACCACAACCAACCAAGTACCATCGAGGGTCTCGCCGATCTGGTCGGCGCCCTTTGCCGTCGATGGCAGCAGTACCAAAGTGGCTCTGATGAATTCTCGGCGGTCCATTTCTTCCCCCTTGGCGCTGAAGCGACAGATCAAGTATGAACCCCTCGTCAATCTCTAGCCATCCGGACACCCCTTCTGTCCGGCGGGGAAGATGCGGGTAGCTCCGGGGCCAGGCTGCGCGACCGTTTCGCAAGCGCTGGATGATGTCCGAGATGGGCTCGGGCACGGCCGTTCACCAATGGCGGGCATCTTTCGGCTGAGGATTCAACCGCTCGACAACAACCGTCCGATGCGGACGTCGGGCGTCCCGACCTAGACACTTGCGAGAATCCACATGATTCAAATGAGTCAACCCGAAGACGTGCCCCACGCGTTTCAGACTGCTTGGAACAGCCACGACATGCAGTCCCTCGGCGCGTTGTTCCATGAGAATGCGACATTTGTGAACCGGTTCGGGCACTACGTGCGCGGCGTCGAGGCGATTATCAAGCTGCATGCGCCCATCCACGCAACTATCTACAGCGATTCCACGCTGGATAACGAACTGATCGACGTGATCCCCATCGGCGACGATGCGGCGGTCATTCACTTCTGGAGCCGCCTCACGGCCGGTGCGGCTCATCCGGCGGGCCCGCACGCTGTCGACACGCTGATCCTTGCCGTGCTGACGCGACAGGTTGGCAAGTGGCGAATCAAGGCGCTCGAGAATGTCACCCTGACGAATCCGCGCACGGGAGAAGCCGTCTTGAGAGACGACCGGAGTCCTTGATCGAGCCGCAAAGCTGCTTTCACGACGCACGAGGTTGTCTCGCTTGCCGGCTATCAGGCCCAAGAAGTAGCTCGCCCCGGACAAGGCCGGGGCGAGCTACCGATTCATCCGCCGCCGGCCCGTCTGCCCGTCTGCGATCAGATAGCCGGTTGCACCGCCATCCACCTCTCCTCATTGCTTGCCGCCGCCACTTGTTTGCCAATTGAATCGCCCAGGCGCGTGGCATCGGCGTAGATGGTGTCATGCTTCATTTCGGACACGCCATGCACGCCCGTCCCTGCGGCAGCGGCGACCGCCACGTGTCCGGCTATGGCGCCCACGCCAGCGGTCTCGGCAATGCCCGGGATATGACCACTGTCGGCATTGGCGACAAAGCTCTGCAGCGGCACCGGCGCGCCGTTGGCCGGCTTGTAAGAGATGCGCACCTGCACGCCGACCTCGCTCTTGCCGGCGCCAAGGCCGACCAGCAGTCGACGACGGCTAGTGCCTTCATCGATCTTGCGGAAGTCGCCTTCCACGATCAGCGCGTTGGCATTGGCCGGTGCAGGGGCGTCCGAGCGCACAGCGTTCAGGCCCTGCCCACGCAGCGTGCGCACAATCTCGTTGGCCACCTGTTCGCGTGCCTCGGAAGCCTCCTGCGATTGCTCGCCGGCAGCCGAGCTTCCTGTGGCCATCGTCTTCACCTTCTGCATGAAGCCACCGTCAAGTCGTACCTGACCGGCATCGGCGCTAAACGCATGCACGTAGATGACATCGGCCTGCACCGTCTGCAGCAGGCCAGGACGGCTGATGTCGGTGACACCGGCATTGGCGTAGCCGGCCGTCAGCATTGCGCCCGTCGCGAGAGCGGCAATGGCCAGGCGCTTGATCTTGGTGGCAGTGGTTTGGAGAGTGGTGGGCATCTTGAATCCTTCAGTTTGTCGATGCGCTGCGGCGCGGTGAACAGAGTATGGAAAACGGCGGCGTCGTAAGCCAGGCAGGAATTATTTCGTCCGATGTCACGGCCTTCGGCGCGGGTTGCGAGGTCGGACATGAACGCTCACACGGCGCCAATGCTGTGACCTCGCGGTCTCAGCGCACAACGTAGATGGGACGAGAAGCGACGTAGACGGTACGCCGGCTGGCCTTCACGACCACCGCCGGCAGCGGCGCTACGGCCACGTACACCACCTTCGGTGCAGGCTTGATAACCACTACTGGCTTCACGACCACTGTCGGCGCGGTCGTCACCGCAACCGTCGCCCGGGCGACATGAACGGGAGCCGGAGCGACCACCACGGTCGAGGCAGACGCCTGGCCGCTGGCCAACAGCATCACGGTGCCGGCAACGGTGCCAAGGAAGCGGGAGATTCGAGAGAAGCGCGAGGTCATCACAAGTCCTTCAGTTTCAGTTTCGGTTTCAGCCAGCCGGTGCGGCGCGGCGACGGACCGAACTATAGGTCGGGGACTTGTGAATCTCGCGGTGGAAAACATGTCACGGCGTTACACGATCGCGGCGTCGAACAGCCGCGCGGATTCACGGCCGGATGCGATGGACATTGGCGTCTGTCCTGCACCCGCCATGGTTCCACGACCCATGACATGGGCCGACATAATTGCCGCATGGCGCCCTCCCCGACCGACTCCTACAGTTGGCTCACCGACGCAGCAACGTCACCGCTCAACACACAGGACGATCATGGAAAACCTCCACAAGATAGCGCTCTTCGCCACGGTCATCGTCGTGGCCGCCTCACTGGTAGAAGCCTTCTTCCTGGCACGCAAGGCGCGTCAGGGAGGCAAGGACTACCCCTGGCACGAAATGGGCCTGTCGCTGGCCGACATGGCCGGCCGCAAGCTGACGGCACTGCTGCCGCTCTCGCTGGCCACGCCGATCTTCGCGTTTGCCTGGGACCACCGCATCTTCACGATCCAGATCAACGGCGTGCTCGCGGTGCTGCTGCTCTTCATCGCCCAGGAGTTCTGCTACTACTGGTACCACCGCGCCTCGCACCGTATCCGCTTCTTCTGGGCCACCCACGCCGTGCATCACTCGCCCAATGAGCTGACGCTGGGCACCGCCTACCGCCTGGGCTGGACCGGCAAGATCACGGGCACCGCCATCTTCTTCGCACCGCTGGTGTTCCTGGGTGTGCGTCCGGAAGTGGTGCTGGCCACGCTGAGCCTGAACCTGCTGTACCAATTCTGGCTGCACACCACCTGGATCCCCAAACTTGGCTGGCTCGAATACGTGTTCAACACCCCGTCGGCACACCGCGTGCACCATGCCTCGAACGTGGACTACCTCGATGCCAACTACGGCGGCGTGCTGATCATCTTCGACCGGCTGTTTGGCACCTATGTGGAAGAACGTGAAGACGAACCGTGCCGCTTCGGCCTGGTCCATCCGACCACCACGCACAATCCGCTCGTCAACCAGTTCGAGCACTGGGTCAGCCTGGGCCAGGACATGATGAAATCGGGCAACGTGCTGAACGCGATTGGCTACCTGGCCATGCCCCCGGGCTGGGCACCGGATGGCAGGGGCACGACGACAGAGGAACTGCGTCAGCAGCAAACCGTTGAACATGCGGTGGCGGTGAGCGCCAGATAACAGGAAGGGCGATGGAGACACGGGCAGCATGCGCTGCCCGATTTTCTTGGTTTATCGCCGATTTCAGGGAAGGCCGGTGATCCGGCGGCCGAGGCCGGCCAGTTTGCGACGATCCTCGCTCGTGATCGAACGACCGCAGCGGACACGAAGACAGCCACGCGTTCCTGCGCCGGCTCATGACACTGTTCGTTCGACAGACGTCTACAAATCCCCCAGCTATCGTTGCCCGAACATCCGTGCCTGCCGTCACCTCCGACAACTGAAAGCGGGTTTCACATTGCGGAATTTGCTCCGAACTTCCCCAACGCCATCGTTCCGTTCCCCGAAAACGCGTTCCACATTGCGAAATTCAAAGCCTAAGTCATTGAAAAATAAGGACAAACCAACTCTTATGTCTTATATAAGACTTCGCCGCGATGCACCAGAAGCGCCATACAATGATTCCACGCTGATTGCTTCGACACCCGTAGCAACACACGCAACCCTTTCTTCAAACGCGCTTTCTTCTTAGGAATTTCCCATGGCCCAGTATCAAGACGACATCAAGGCAGTCGCCGGTTTGAAAGAGAACAACGGCAGCGCATGGAATGCCATCAACCCTGAGTATGCCGCCCGCATGCGTGCCCAGAACAAGTTCAAGACGGGCCTGGACATCGCCAAGTACACCGCCAAGATCATGCGTGCCGACATGGCCGCCTACGATGCAGACCCGGCCAAGTACACCCAGTCGCTGGGTTGCTGGCACGGCTTCATCGGCCAGCAGAAGATGATCTCCATCAAGAAGCACTTCAACAGCACCGAGCGCCGCTACCTTTACCTGTCCGGCTGGATGGTGGCCGCGCTGCGCTCCGAGTTCGGCCCGCTGCCGGACCAGTCGATGCACGAAAAAACCTCCGTCAGCGCGCTGATCCGCGAGCTGTACACCTTCCTGCGCCAGGCCGACGCCCGTGAACTGGGCGGCCTGTTCCGCGAACTGGATGCTGCCCAAGGCCCTGCCAAGGCCGCCATCCAGGAAAAGATCGACAACCACGTTACCCACGTCGTGCCCATCATCGCGGACATCGACGCGGGTTTCGGCAACGCCGAAGCAACGTACCTGCTGGCCAAGCAGTTCATCGAAGCGGGCGCATGCTGCATTCAGATCGAAAACCAGGTGTCCGACGAGAAGCAGTGCGGCCACCAGGATGGCAAGGTCACCGTGCCGCACGAGGACTTCCTGGCCAAGATCCGCGCCATCCGCTATGCCTTCCTGGAACTGGGCGTGGACGACGGCATCATCGTGGCCCGTACCGACTCGCTGGGTGCCGGCCTGACCAAGCAGATCGCCGTGACCAACACGCCGGGCGACCTGGGCGACCAATACAATTCCTTCCTCGATTGCGAGGAATTGTCGGCCGACGCACTGGGCAATGGTGACGTCATCATCAAGCGCGACGGCAAGCTGCTGCGCCCCAAGCGCCTGCCCAGCAACCTGTTCCAGTTCCGCGCCGGCACGGGCGAAGCGCGCTGCGTACTGGATAGCGTCACCGCACTGCAAAACGGCGCTGACCTGCTGTGGATCGAGACCGAAAAGCCGCATATCGCCCAGATCGGCGGCATGGTCAGCGAGATTCGCAAGGTCATCCCGAACGCCAAGCTGGTGTACAACAACAGCCCGTCGTTCAACTGGACCCTGAATTTCCGCCAGCAGGTGTATGACGCGATGAAGGCCGCGGGCAAGGATGTGTCGGCATACGAGCGCACCCAGCTGATGAGCGTGGAATACGACCAGACCGAACTGGCGAAGCTCGCCGACGAAAAGATCCGGACCTTCCAGGCCGACGCGTCGCGCGAAGCAGGTATCTTCCACCATCTGATCACGCTGCCGACCTACCACACCGCCGCACTGTCGACCGACAACCTGGCCAAGGAATACTTCGGCGACCAGGGCATGCTGGGTTATGTGGCCGGCGTGCAGCGCAAGGAAATCCGTCAGGGCATCGCCTGCGTCAAGCACCAGAACATGTCCGGCTCGGACATCGGCGACGACCACAAGGAGTATTTCAGCGGCGATGCAGCCCTGAAGGCGGCAGGTAAAGACAACACGATGAACCAGTTCTGATACCAGTAGTACGCCTCAAACAAAGCGCCAACCCAAAACGGGTTGGCGCTTTTTTTTGTCCGGCGACATGGCTCGCAGGGGTCCTCATCGAACGTTTCCCGGCCAGTTGAGTCTTTCGATCCGAGACGCGATATGACCGAACTGCCCCGCAAGCTGTCACCCGACATGAGGGGGAACCCCTCTCCGCGCCATGCTGAAAGCACACGGCGAACGCGCCTTGCCTGGCGCCTAGACTTGCGCCACGGCGACGGACGGCTGGATGGCCGCGGCACGGGGCGCCTCCACGCTCCCTGCTCCCGCCCGCTCGATGCCGCACACGAGGTCCGCCGCCTTCTCCCCGATCATGATGGCGGTCGCATTGGTGTTGCCGCCGATCAGCGTCGGCATGATCGAGGCATCCGCCACGCGAAGGCCTTCCACCCCGCGCACGCGCAGTTGCGGGTCGACCACGGAGGCGCTGTCGCCGCCCATGCGGCATGTGCCGACCG
The DNA here is from genome assembly GCF_056397345.1 of Cupriavidus sp. 05N38. Lineage (NCBI taxonomy): Bacteria > Pseudomonadati > Pseudomonadota > Betaproteobacteria > Burkholderiales > Burkholderiaceae > Cupriavidus > Cupriavidus sp. 05N38. Next base: position 224,658 of record NZ_JBFTNF010000010.1, on the reverse strand, counting down.
GATGGAAGATGACGTCGGTCTTCGCGCGGATGAAGGCGCGCGCCGCCTCGTCATCGCTGCCGTCGAACCGTAGTCCGCCGTAGTTGTGCGGCTGCGGTTCGAGGCGCGCCAGCGGCGGCTGGTCAAGGATGCGCCGGACGATGCCCAGCCCAGCGAGCATGGTGTCCATGTCACGCGGATCGGCCAGCAGGTTCTGGTCGATGCGGGGCGCCAAGCGCGCGTCGGCGGATGCCAGCAGTACCTGCCCCCGGCTGTACGGCCGCAGCACGCAGACGTGCAGGCTATAGCCGTGCGCGCTGCGAGCCGCGGGGTCGCCGAGCGCGGTGGAGAAATGCAGTTGCACGTCGGGCTCCGCCAGCGAGGGGTCAGTCTTCACGAAGCCGCCGGTCTCGGCAATGTTCGAAGCGAACATGCCGAAGCGGTCGCGCCTGTAGCGCCGCCATTCGCCGTATAAGCGGATCGCGCCGCGCACGCTGAAGGCGTACAGGTCGGTGCTGGCCACGCGCTGCTGCAATTTCAGGTTCGGGTGTTCCTGCAGGTTCCGGCCCACGTCCGGGGCGTCGTGCACGACGGGAATGCCGTGCGCCTTCAGGTGCGCGGCCGGTCCCACGCCCGAAGCCATCAGCAACTGGGGCGAGCCGAACGTCCCGCCACTGAGGATGATTTCGCGCCGCGCATGCAGCGTGAGCTGCTGGCCATCGCGCTCGATCACCACCCCGACCGCGCGCTTGCCCTCGAAGACGATGCGCAGCGCCTGCGAGCCGGTCAGCACGTCGAGGTTGTGACGGCCGCCATTGATCGACTCGCGCTTGCCCTGGTGCAGGTACGCCCGCGCGGCATTCCATCGCTCGCCATCGCGCTGGGTGCGCTGGTAGAAGCCCACCCCTTCCTGGTCGGCGCCATTGAAATCGTGGTTGTGGCGCAGTCCGGCACATTGGGCCGCTTGCAGGAACCGGCGGTCGAACGGGTTGGTCGAGCGCGTATCCACCACGTCGAGCGGCCCCTGTCCGCCGTGCCACGCGTCCTCGGCCTTTCCGCCCAGACGTTCGTTGCGTTCCGACCGCTTGAAATACGGCAGCACGTCGTTCCAGCCCCAGCCGTCGCATCCGGCCGCGGCCCAGCGCTCATAGTCCGACGGCGTGCCGCGGATGTAGATCATGCCGTTGATCGACGAACTGCCGCCCAGCCCCCGGCCGCGTGGCTGGTAGCCGATGCGGCCGTCGAGCGCCGGCTGCGGCTCGGTGGCATAGCCGTAGTTGTACGGCCCTGCCTTCGGCACCGTCGACGCGATGCCGATGGGAATCGTGATGGCCGGGCTGAAGTCGTGCCCGCCAGCTTCCAGCAGGGCCACGGTACCGGCATTGCTGTCAGCCAGGCGTGCGGCCACTGCACAACCGGCCGAGCCGGCCCCGATGACGATGAAGTCGTATTGCTGTTGCATGTGTCTGCGTCCTGAACTCGTAGCGACGGCCATTCTGCGTGATTCGCCGCCGCGCAGGCAACAGGCAGCGCGGGTGGCTAGGACAAACCATGGGTGGGCCGGAACTTATCCGATTCTTATGCAGAGGACTTATGTAGAAGCCTTATGCAGAGGCGCGGGACGAGAACACGACGTCCCGATCACAATCGACGCGTCGTTCCTTCCGATGGCAGTGCCGCACATTCATGTCCGAACAGCCGGCTTTGGATATCGCTATTCAGCATGCCGTCGGCATGCACCTGCTGCAGGATCGCAATCAGGGCATTCACGCCGGCCTTGGGGGTCCATTGCTGGCGCACCGCACAGACGATGCGCGCGGTGGTGGGGGCTTCGATGGCCTCCACGACGGCGAAGCGTGACAGGAAGTAATCCGTCGCCGTGAGTTCGAGATCGACAAAGCCGAAGGCGTCGGTGTTCTCGATGACTTTGCATTGCAGCGAGAAATTCTCGATCCTGTGGACGCGGCTTGGCTCCGCGTGTCCGTAGATCTTGCTGACCGTGGGATAGAGCGACAAGTCCCATATCGGGCTGGGCAGCACCATGTCGTAACGAGCGACATCCCCCGCGACTGGCGCGCTGATGCCGAGCAGCGGGTGACCGCGCCTGACGAAAATCGCGGCGGAAAGGGTGGCGATGTACTCGAGCCGGAAGCGCGCCTTGTCCGAGAACGTGGATTCGAGACCGATGGCGACATCGATATCGCCCTGGTCGAGCAGTTGCACGCCACGTTCCTTCGTTCCTGACGTGATGTCCAGCAGGAGCCGCGGATGACGCTGCACCAGGACTTCGAGCGGCCTGGCAAGCATCCACTCGAACGTTGTCGGGAAAATCCCGATGCGCAGGCTGCCGCTGAACGGATCGGTGCGACTCGTTCCGCTCAACAACTCGTCGGCATCAGCCAGGAGGCGCGAAGCCTGCTCGAGAAAGGCGCGTCCTTCGCTGGTCGGCACCACGCCCCGCGAGGTGCGCAGGAAAATCGGGAAACCGATACGCCGTTCCAGGTCGGCAACGCTCTTGGTGACCGCCGACTGGGTCACATTTGCTGCTTCCGCCGCCTTCGAGAAGGAGCCGAACCTGCCCACGGCGACGGCCTGTTTCAGACGAGCATCCATTCCTGTCACTCCCACGTGTTGCGCGGCTATCGGTGGGGGGTGATTCTGCCACGGACGGTGGCGGTGCGTCTCCGGGGCCGGGATCTGTCAGGTATGCCTGGCGGGAATGCGACGGAAAAAGTTGAATTGGACAGGCCCGACACGCGGATGCGAGCATAGAAAAACTGAACGGCGTGCCAGGACCCGCGTTGGGATCCGGTCGAAAAGAATGAAGGAGACAGAGGAATGGACAACTACGATGCCATCGTGGTGGGCGCCGGATTTTCCGGCCTGTACATGCTGCACCGCCTGCGCGAGGCAGGCTTGTCGGCCCGCGTGTACGAGGTCGGCGACAACGTGGGCGGCGTCTGGTACTGGAACCGCTATCCAGGCGCGCGGTGCGATGTCGAAAGCGTCTATTACAACTTCACCTTCTCGAAGGAACTGCTCCAGGAGTGGACCTGGACGAGCCGCTATGCGGAGCAACCCGAGATCCTCGCCTACCTGAATCACGTGGCGGACCGGTTCGACCTGCGCCGCGACATCCGGTTCGACACGCGCGTCGTCTCGGCGCATTACGTCGAAGCGGCCGGCAAATGGCGCGTGGAGACCAACGATGGCCGCGTGGCCATGGCCAAGTACTTCATTTCCGGCGTGGGCTGCCTGTCGACGTCGAGCACGCCCCGCTTCGAGGGACTCGACAACTTTGGCGGCGAGCAGTATCACACGGGAACATGGCCGCACGAGCCGGTAAGCTTCGAAGGCAGGCGGGTCGGCGTGATCGGCACCGGATCGAGCGGCGTGCAGGCGATTCCGCAGGTCGCCCGCCAGGCGGCGCATCTTTACGTGTTCCAGCGCACGGCGCAATACAGCACGCCCGCCGCCAATCGCCCTTACGACCGTCAGTATGTCGAGGAGATCAAGGCGAACTATCCGGCCATCAGGGAACAGGTCCTGAAGTCCTGGGGAGGCACAACGACGCGCCCGCGCGGCGATCGCCGCGCATTCGAGGATACCGAAGCGCAGCGGAGGAATCGCTACGAGCAGGCGTGGAACGAAGGCGGATGGATGCATGGCCTGTACAAGGACCTCGTCACCGATCCGCGCGCCAACGAAACCGTGGGCGAGTTCATCCGTGGCAAGATCCGCGAGATCGTGAAGGACCCTGAGATCGCCGCAAAGCTCGCGCCGACGTACCTGTATGGCGTGAAACGCCCCGTCATGGATACCGGGTACTTCGAGACCTACAATCGCGACAACGTGACGCTGGTCGACGTCAAGGCCGACCCCATTGTGAAGATCACCCCCACCGGCCTGCGCACCCGCGACGCAGACTATCCGCTCGATGCGATCATCTTCGCCACCGGCTACGACGCCATGACCGGGGCGCTGTTCCGGATCGACATCCGCGGCAAGGACGGCGTCAGCCTGCGCGACAAGTGGAGCAACGGCGAACGCATCCGGACCTACCTGGGCCTGGCCACCGCCGGCTTTCCCAACATGTTCATGATCACCGGGCCGGAAAGTCCGTCGGTGCTGTCCAACATGGTCTGGTCGATCGAACAGCACGTCGAGTGGATCGATGCCTGCATCCGCCATATGGAAGTGAACCGGATCGCCGTCATCGAGGCGAAGCCGCAAGCCGAAGAAGCCTGGAGCCGGCATTGCCATGAAGTCGCGGATGCAACGCTCTTCCCGAAGGGCGACTCCTGGTACAACGGCTCGAACGTCGAAGGCAAGAAGATGAGCTTTCCCATCTACCTGGCAGGCATCAGCGTCTATCGGGAGATCTGCGACCGCGTCGCGGCGAACGGCTACGACGACTTCCAGCAAGCCTGAGCGCTTCCCATAGAAGCCGGTGGACCAGACAGCCGGCAAGACRAGTCATCCGGAGACAGACAAACATGGCACTCGACGAGCAGGCCCGCTACATCCTTGACATGATCGCGGCGGCAGGCAGGCCGCCGTTGCACACGTGCACCCCGGAGCAGGCCCGGCAGTCCTTCGACTTTCGCCCGCTGGCCGGCCAGGCGGAAGCGGTCGCGCGCGTGGAGGACGCCATGATCGCCGGTCCCGCGGGCGACATCCGGGTTCGCATCTACACGCCGCATGGGGACGGTCCTTTTCCGGCGCTGGTGTACTTCCACGGTGGCGGCTGGGTCGTGGGCGATCTCGACACGGTCGACGTGCCGTGCCGTCGCTTTGCCAGCCGCGCGGGGTGCGTGGTGGTGTCGGTCGACTACCGGCTCGCGCCGGAGCACCGGTTTCCGGCCGCCACCGAGGACGCCTATGCCGCGTTCCGCTGGCTCGCAGGAAATGCGCGCGAGCAGCACGCCGATCCCTCGCGCATCGCGGTTGGTGGCGACAGCGCGGGGGGCAACCTCGCGGCAGTCGTGGCCCTGATGGCGCGTGACCGCGGCGGGCCGCAGCCCTGTTTCCAGTTGCTGCTCTATCCGGTGACCGATGGCGCGCTGGATACCGCGTCATACCGGGACAACGCGGACGGCTACCTGCTCACGCGCGAGAGCATGACCTGGTTCTGGAACCACTACATGGGCGACGCGGACCGGATGCATCCCTATGCCTCGCCCATGCGGGCGGCCGACCATCGCGGCTTGCCACCCGCCTTCGTGGTCACGGCGGAATTCGATCCGCTGCGTGACGAGGGCGAGGCCTATGCACACCGCCTGGCGGCAGCCGGCACCCCGGTCGAATGCAGGCGGTATGACGGGACCATCCACGGCTTCTGCTGGATGCCCGGCGCGCTCGACAAGGGCCGGCAGGCGCTGGACGACGCGGCAGCGGCACTCGGTGCCGCGTTCCTGAACGGCGTTCGCCTGCATGGCATGGCGAACCCCACAACAACGGACGAGAACGCTTGATATGCGACTGGACGGAAAGGTAGCGATTATCACGGGCGCCGCGGCAGGCATCGGACGCGCGACGGCGCTTCGCTTCGCACAGGAAGGCGCGAGCGTCGTGGTCACCGACATCGACCGCGACGGGGCGGGCGAAGTTGCCGCCGCGATCACGGCAGCCGGCGGCCGCGCCGTCGCGCTGTGTCACGATGTCAGCAGTGAGTCGCAATGGACGGACGTGGCGGGCGCCGCTGTCGAGGCATTCGGCACCGTGGACGTGCTCTTCAACAATGCGGGCATCTTCGTCCTCAAGCCCCTGGCCGACACCACGCTCGGCGAGTGGGAGCGGCTGATGTCAATCAACGTCACTGGCGTGTTCCTCGGCATGAAGCACGTCATGCCGCTGATGGCCCGCGCCGGCAGGGGCTCGGTCATCAACGCGTCTTCCGTCGCCGGGCTGGTCGGCTCGGCGCGGTCAACGATGTACAGCGCCAGCAAGGGCGCCGTGCGCGCCATGACCAAGGGTGCCGCCATGGAGTATGCCGCCCGGGGCGTAAGGGTCAATTCGATCCATCCGGGATTGGTGGATACCGCCATGGCAGACTACGCATCGGGCGCCACGGGACACGGCAAGCAGGCGCTCGGCCACGCCGCGTCGCCGATGGGCCGGCTTGGCACCGTCGGCGACGTCAGCAGCCTCGTCCTGTTCCTCGCCTCGGATGAGTCGTCGTATATGAACGGCGCCGAGCTGGTACTCGACGGCGGCTTCACGGCGGCGTAGCCGCCTGCATTTACCGGATAGCGGAGAATCGGCATGAAACTCAAGGACAAGGTCGCCATCGTCACGGGCGGCGCCAGCGGCATTGGCGAGGCGACGGTACGGCTCTTCGCCGCGGAGGGCGCCCGCGTGCTCATCGCGGACCGCTCGGCGCTCGGGAAGACGCTCGCACGTGAACTGGTCGAGAACGGGTACGACGCGCATGATTGCGAGATCGACGTCTCGCGGGAGGACGACGTGCGCAAGGTGATCGACCAGGTGGTGTCCCGCTTCGGGCGCCTCGACATCATGGTCGCCAATGCGGGCATCGCGCATCCTTCGTCGCCGATCGAGGACGTCGGCATCGAGCAATGGCAGCAGATGATGGACTGACGCGCTCGCTCGGCGTCGCGTATGCGAAGCACGGGATACGCGTCAATGCCGTATGTCCGGGTTTCGTGGAGACGCCGCTCATCGACCGCGCGACTGGAGAGCTCCGCGCGCGGCTCGTGGCGGCGCATCCGATCGGCCGGCTGGGACAGGCCGGGGAAGTCGCGAAGGCAGTGTTGTTTCTGGCCAGCGACGATGCCTCGTTCGTGGTGGGAACGAGCCTGCTGGTGGACGGCGGCTATTGCGCACAATGATGGAGACGCCGGATGCCTGAATTGCGCGTTGCCGCCGCCGTTGGCGCCGCTGTTGTCCTCCTCGCCGCCTGCACGGCGCCGCCCGTCCAGGATGGCAGTCACGGCCAGTCACTGGTGATCCCGGCCACGGTGCCGACGGACCAGCAGATCAGCGATGCCTATCTCTACCTGCTGGGCCGGCTGCTGATATTGCGGCAGGAGCGCCAGGACTTCGAGCGCGAGGGACTGCGCTGGAACCAGGTGGTCCATCGCGCGCCGGGCGCGGTCGCCTGGGCGAATCCGAACCTGGACGTGGCGTATTCCGAAGCGTGGGTTGCCGTCGACGAGACATCCTGCGTGCAACTCGACATTCCGAAGATCGCCGGGCGCTATTACACATGGCAGATGCTCAATGGCTGGGGGGAGACGGTTCTCAATATCAACGAGCGCACCTATCCGGCCCAGCCCGACGGCACCTATGCGCTCTGCCTCAAAGGCGCTAAGGTCAGCCTGCCGGCGGGCATCAGGCGCATCGATCTGCCGGGCAAGACCTTCAGGGTCCTGGCGAGAGTCGAGCTGGGCGCGGACGCCGCCGAAGCGGCGCGTCTCCAGCGCGGATTCAAGCTGACTCCCCTGGTCGAGCCGCGCATCGGGCCCCCCATCCAGGTGCCGGTCTTTACCAACAAGGCGATGCCGGGCGCGGAAGCGTTCGACTGGGCCGACGCCATCCTGGATGGTGAGCCGGACATCAACCCGGGCATGTCGACGATCCGTAGCGAAGTGGCGTCGGTCTCAGTGCTCGCAAGGTCCGGCCCGGACGCGCGGGCAAGGCTCGACCGGGTGATCCGTGGGCAGGCATGGCCGGCGCTTCAGTCGCAGGTCCGGAACCTGGGGACGACCCGGAATGGCTGGGTCCGGGCGGCGGTCACCGGTAACTACGGCAACGACTACAAGATGCGTACCGCGGTCAGCCTGGCAGGCATCTGGGCCAACAACAGCGATGAGGTGACCTACTTCGGCCATCGCGACCTGGAAGGCGGGGCGACCTATTCGCAGACCTTCACCGCCGGGCAACTGCCGGCGCAGCACGCCCGGTACTTCTGGTCGGTGACCGCCGTCGATGCACACGACTACAAGGTCATTCCCAATCCGCTCGACAGGTATCTGCTCAACAAGGAGTCCGCGCTGCAGTACAACCCCGACGGCTCGCTGACGATCGTCTATGCACCCGAGCTGCCGGCCGGAACGCCCCGCTCGAACTGGCTGCCCACGCCTCCCGGCAGCCGCTACAACCTGACCTTGCGCTACTACGGCGCGGACGCCGACATAGCGAATGGGGCGACCTTCCCTGCGCCGCTGGTCAGGCGGCAATGAGCCGTTGCGGCCCCGCCGAGGCAACGGAAACCCATCCGGAGAAAAGACGAAAACCATGTTTTGCCGTGCAGCCGCTTCCACGCTTTTGGCGGCCGCGGCGCTACCCGCCTGTGCGCAGTCGGCGGCGCCGGTGCCGGTTACCGTCGACAACTTCGCGCGCGCCGAATCGGATCGGTACTTCGAGCGGGTGGTGAAACGCGGCGCCCTCGGCCAGTTCGTGCATGCGCGCAAGGTCATGCCGGTCGAGGCGCAGACCGTCGTGCGGGGCAACCGCGACACGCTGTACTCGAGCGCCGTGTTCGATCTCGACGCAGGCCCCGTCACCATATCCATGCCGGACGCCGGACCGCGCTACATGTCCATGTCGGTGTACAACGAGGACCACCATGTCGCAGCCGTGCACCTTGGCGCGGGCCGCTACACGCTGACGAAGGAAAACGTCGGCACCCGCTACGCGCTGGTCGGCGTGCGTACGATGGTAGATCCCCGCGATCCGGAGGACGGCCGGATCGCGCACGCCATGCAGGACGCGATCGTCGCCAGCCAGCCCGACGGTCCCGGGCGGTTCGACGTCCCTGCATGGGACCAGGCCAGCCAGGACACGCTGCGCCATGCGCTCATCACACTCGGGGCGACGGTGCCCGATTCCCGAGGCATGTTCGGGCCGCCCGGCAAGGTGGATCCGGTACGCCATCTGGTGGGCAGCGCGATCGCGTGGGGTGGCATCCCCGAGCGCGAGGCGTTCTATCTTATCGTGAAGCCTGAACACAATGACGGCCAGACGGCGTACAGGATAGACGTGCCTCACGTACCGGTGGACGGCTTCTGGTCGATCAGCGTGTACAACGCGGCGGGCTACTTCGAGCCCAATGCGGAGGGTGCGTACACCATCAACAGCCTGACCGCGAAGCACGCGGCCGACGGTACGGTTTCGCTGCGCCTGGGCGATTGCAGGCCGGATACCCCGAACTGCATTCCCGTCACGCCGGGATGGAACTACATGGTGCGGTTCTATCTCCCTCATGCGGAAATCCTCGACGGTCGCTGGACGTTTCCGCTGCCGCAGCCCGTTTCGTGAATGAGGCGTCACCCAACGGGAAGGGCTTCCAGGGGATTGGGGAAGGGTTGTGCCGCTCCAGTGAACGGGCTCCATGTCCGCTTTGCTGAAAAGGCCGTCGCAGGGACAGCAAGCGTGGGCGGCTGCGAAGGGTCAGGTACTGCCCGTCGCGCATCGATCGTGGCCGTCGACCGGCACCGCCGGGTCGCGCGACATCTATCGAGGCGATCTCGAGCGGACGCTATGTGTCGCGCTCCGGGCTCGGCGCCGTCGCGCCGTCTCGTGTCTCCCGCATCGCCTCCACGAACAAGGCGAAGGCCGGTGACGTCAACCGGTGGCTCGCGTAATAAAGGTGATAGCCGGAGATTGCCTGGCTCCAGTCCTCCAGAACACGAATCAGATGACCTGTGGCGACGTACTCGTCTGTGACCAGTTCCGGGAGGTAGGCCAGTCCATTTCCCGCGAGCGCGGCACGCAAGACCATAGGGCTCAAGTTGAATACGCACTGCCCTTGCACTTGTACCGACAGCGCGTGCCCATCTTTCTCGAATTCCCACGGCATCAAGCCGCCGTATGTGGGAAAGCGCAGATTGATGCAGTTGTGTTGCGCGAGGTCCTTTGGCGTGAGCGGTCGCTGACGCGCACCGAAGTATCCGGGCGAGCCGACTACCGCCATTCGGCTGTCCCGGCTGATACGCACGGCGACCATGTCTTTCGCCACACGCTCGCCCAGACGAACCCCCGCGTCATAGCGCTCCGCGACGATATCGATCAGGCGGTGCTCAACGTTTACTTCGACGTGAATATCCGGGTGATCACGCAGAAAGCACTCGAGCTTGGGCCAGATGACCGCTTCGGCGGCGTGAAACGGCGCCGAGATCCGGATCGTTCCCGCGGGCTTATCCCGCAGGACGGACAACGCTGCAATCTCCGATTCAATGTCCTGAAAGCTTGGACCGATCCGACTGAGCAATCGCTCGCCGGCCACAGTCGGGGTAACGCTTCGCGTGGTGCGGGTCAGAAGGCGCACACCCAGACGCGTCTCCAGTGCTCGCACCGTCTGGCTGAGCGCGGACTGGGACACGCCTAGTTGTGCGGCGGCCTTGGTGAAGCTGCCTTCACGCGCAACGATGAGAAAGGCGAAAATGTCATTGAAGTTTTCCCGCATGGCACGTCCCTTGTGACATTCGACAAGCTCATCGCCGTGGCCTATCGGTTGACCATCTTCTGACCTTGAGCCGAGTATCGGTCACCATGGACCGTCACGCGAGAGACAGCGTCCTCGATATCGCGCAGATCATCGACGCTCAACACAATATTCGCGGCAGCGTTGTTTTCCTCGATGCGATGCAATTTCGTGGTGCCCGGGATGGGCACGATCCACGGCCGTTGCGCCAGTAGCCAGGACAATGCGATTTGTGCCGGCGTCACGCCTTTGCGCGATGCAATGGGTGCGAGCATTTCGACGAATGCCCGGTTGGCTTTGCGGGCTTCAGGAGCAAAGCGCGGCACGGTATTGCGGAAATCGCTCGCATCGAACTGCGTGTGCTCGTTGATGGCCCCCGTCAGAAAGCCCTTACCGAGTGGACTGAAGGGGACAAAGCCGATTCCGAGCTCTTCCAGAGTCGGCAGGATTTCCGATTCCGGCTCGCGCCACCACAGCGAATACTCGCTCTGCAGCGCCGCGACCGGCTGGACGGCGTGAGCGCGGCGGATGGCTTGCGCGCCGGCTTCGGACAGTCCGAAATGCTTGACCTTTCCTTCGCGGATCAATTGGCTCACCGTGCCGGCGACGTCCTCGATGGGCACCTGCGGGTCCACCCGGTGTTGATAGAACAGATCGATCCGATCGGTGTTCAGACGCTTGAGCGCCGCGTCTGCGACCTCGCGAATGCGTTCCGGGCGGCTGTCGAGTCCAGCCCTCGGATTTCCATCACGGAAGCCGAACTTTGTGGCGATGACGACCCCATCGCGAAACGGCGCCACGGCTTCACCGAGCACCTCTTCGTTGACGAACGGGCCGTATGCTTCCGCGCTATCGAAGAAGGTGACACCTTGCTCGAACGCTGACTGAATCAGCTTGATCGCGTCGGCGCGTTCCGTCGGCGGCCCGTAGGCAAAGCTCAGCCCCATGCAGCCGAATCCGATGGCGGAGACTTCCAGTCCGCCCTTCCCAAGTTGTCGTGTTTGCATCATCCATCTCCAAGGCAAAGGTACTTCGCAGACGGCAGTCCACACGGCTGCCACGCGGATCCGAACTGTACCTGCCAGACGGTGTGCTGATTAGACCAGCAAAGCCGGATGGACCTATTAGCCTATCTTATGAATCGTGATGCCGATTGTCTAATCGCCTCGAACCGCTCGAACCGCTCGAAGCGCTCGTGGAGACGGCGGGCGTATCAGGGCGATTCAGTGTGGACGACGGTTGCGGCGAGCGGGGGGCGATTCGGCTCTCCCGCTTGAATTGGCCCGGGGTCGTGCCAACTTCGCGTTTGAACATGCGGTTGAACGCAGCCTCGGATCGGTAGCCGATGCAATTGGCAATCTCATGCAGCGAGAGCTCGCCGCGCCGGATCAGTTGCGCGGCCTTGTGCATGCGCCATCGGATCAGGTAATCGAGCGCAGTCTGGCCGGCTTTCTCCTTGAAGCGTGCCGCGAACGCCGAACGGGACATCCCGGCGATCTTCGCCAGCGATTCCAGCGTCCACTCATTCGCGAGGTCGCTGTGGATCGCACGCGCCGCGTGCCTCAGATGAGGATCGGACGTCACGGCGAGCCAACCCGTCCTGGGCAATGCCTGCTGCTCGCAATACGCGCGGACCGCATGGATGAACAGAAGCTCGAAGATCCGCGCGATCATCGCGTCCGATCCCATGTCGCGACGCGCGGTTTCGCGCGCAAGCATCCCGAGGAGGTCCTCGATTGCGCGGTTCGATTCTTCGCCGGCCCTCAGCAACAGCAGCGACGGCAGTACGGACATGAGCGGCGCTGCGTCGCGCGCGTCAATTTCGAAGCAGCCGCTGATAAAGGTCGACGCGGCGCCGCCACCGCCGATCACGATCTTGTCGTCGATCTGCCTCGCCAGGACTTCCGCGCAGTCAAGCAGCGCCGAGCCGGGGGCGTCATAGGTCTCATACGCGCCGCCGTCAGGCTTGGCAGGCCGGACTGCAAATGAACATTCAAGACAGAGGACAACAAATGAAGGCTGTAGTGATAGACCGCGCTGGCGGTCCCGAGGTACTCAAGTGTGTCGAAATGCCGGATCCCGTGGCCGCGGCGGGCCAGGTGCTGGTCGAGGTAGCCGCCGCCGGCGTGAATTTCATGGATATTGGTGTCCGCCAGGGGAACATCTGGGCTGAGATGCCGTACCCGAAAACGCTGGGTGTCGAAGGCGCAGGCCGGGTCGTGGCGGTTGGCGAAGGCGTAGAGGATATCCAGGTCGGCCAGCGTGTGGCCTGGGTCTATTCCCCGGGCAGTTACACCGACATGGCCGTCGTCCCGGCAACCTCCGTAGTGGCGGTGCCCGATGCAATCGATGATCGGACCGCCGCGTCGATCATGATGGCGGGCCTTACCGCGAGTCACTTCGCGACCGACTTCTATCCTGTGCAACCTGGCGACATTGCGCTGGTCCACGCGGCAGCCGGCGGAGTCGGCCTTCTGTTGACGCAGATCATCAAGCTCAGGGGGGGCCACGTCATCGGTCGCGTGTCTTCACAGAGCAAGGCAGCAGTCGCCAAGCAGGCAGGTGCCGATCACGTCATCGTCGACACAGCCGGCCAGTTCGCCGAAGAAGCGGTTCGCCTGTCGGGTGGCAAAGGCGTGGACGTCGTCTATGACGGGTCCGGCCCGGCGACCTTCCAGGGCTCGCTCGATGCGCTCCGTAGTTCAGGCACATTCTGCTGGTATGGGCCAGTCCTTGGCGGGCCGGGGCCCCTCGACCTCATGAAGCTGCCGAAGAGCATCAAGATCGGCTACGCCGTATTTCTTGATCACGTCCATACGCCCGAACTGCTCCGCTCCCGGACGGCCCGGCTCTTCCAGTGGATCATCGAGGGCAAGTTGCAGATGCCCATCGGCGGTGAATATCGGCTGGAGGATGCTGCAAGAGCCCATGCGGACATGGAAAGTCGCGCCACGACAGGCAAGCTGCTGCTGATTCCCTGAACGAGATCGGCGTTGCTGTCCGCACCGGTGCGAGCGTCGTGCTCAGCGCAATGACCGGAAGCTGCTGCGCATCTCTTCCGTGAACACCATTGGCTGCTCCCAGGCAGCGAAATGGCCTCCTTTGGGCAAGCGATTGAAATGCATTAGCTTGGGATAAGCCTTTTCCACCCAGCTCTTCGGGGCCGCATATATCTCGTCGGGAAACACGCTGACCGCGACGGGGATGGCAAGGTGCTTCGGCTCGAAGAAGTTGAGCTTGTTTTCCCAATACAGACGCGCCGATGAAACGCCTGTGTTTGTCAGCCAGTACAACGTCACGTTGTCGAGAATATCGTCACGGGTCAGGCCTTCCGACGCGCCATCGAACACACGTGAGATCAGCGCCTGGCTGCTTGCGTCGTGGTCGATCATCCAGGCCGCCAGGCCGACTGGTGAATCCTCGATCGCGTAGAGGGTCTGCGGACGGTTCGCCATCTCGAGGGCGTAGCCCAGACCGTGCTTGTAGAAGTAGTCGAGCTGATCATACGCATGCTTCTCATCGGCCGAAAGGCCGGCCGGGGCGGGCTCACCGAACTTGAGCGCCTTGGCGACGTCATCAGGCACCGTGGCAGGCATGTTGGTGTGAATGCCAAGCAGTTCGGGCGGCTTTAGCAGCGCCATCTGCTCGGTCACGGCATTTCCCCAATCGCCGCCCTGGGCCACGTAGCGTGTGTAGCCAAGCTTTTTCATCAGCGCCACCCATGCGCGCGCGGTGCGCACAGGATCCCAGCCGGTCGTTGTCGGCTTGCCCGAGAATCCATAACCCGGCAGCGACGGAATCACGATATCGAAAGCATCGGACGCCGCGCCGCCATGTGCGGTCGGATTGGTGAGCGGCTCGATGATCTTCAGCTGTTCGATGATCGAGCCAGGCCATCCGTGCGTGACGATGATCGGGAGAGCGTCCTTCTGTTTCGATCGAACGTGAATGAAGTGAATGTCGAGCCCGTCGATCTCGGTAACGAAGTTCGGAACCGCATTCAGCTTTGCCTCGATCCGGCGCCAGTCGTAGCTGCTTGCCCAATAGCGCGCCAGGTTCTGCATCGTTGCGAGCTGCACCCCCTGCGATGCGTCCGTTACCGTCTCACGCTCCGGCCACCGGGTCGCCTTGACCCGCCTGCGCAGCTCGACAAGCTGCGACTCCGGAACACGGACGCGAAGTGGACGAATAGCGCTCTTGTCTCCGCTCGCCGCCCGGGAAACGTCAACGATGGTGGCATCGGCCAGGGCGTACTGGCTGAACGATGTCGCCGCAATCGCGGCCGCCGACACGCCGAAGAAGCGGCGGCGTGGCGGGTGTTCGGGAAGGATATCGGGTTCCATGCAAGCTCCTGTCGGCGTGCATCAAGCGCGCGAAGCAATGCGCAAGCGCGCAACCCGCACGATCAAGCGGGTCGCGCATCGTCCGGGGCGATGGCCGGCGCGGATCAGGCCGTTGACGGTTCCCCGTCGGTGAGACGCCAGATACCAGAAGGATTCCGGTGCTTCAGCGCTTCAGGCAACAGCTTGTCGGGAAAGCCCTGGTAACAGACCGGGCGCAAGAATCGCTCGATTGCGCTCATGCCGACAGAGGTGAAGCGGCTGTCGGAAGTTGCGGGAAATGGCCCGCCATGGATCGACGCGTACGACACCTCCTGCGGATGCGAGAACGCGTTGATGACGATTCGCCCTGTCCGGCGCTCCAGAATCGGCAGCAGCCGGCCGGCCATCGCGTAGTCATCCGGGTCGATCTGCATCGTGGTGGAAAGCTGTCCGCCGAACTGCCTTGCCATTGCGAAGAGCTGCGCTTCGTCCTTCACCCGGATGATCAGCGCGGCAGGTCCAAAAACCTCCGCCGACAGCGATGGTTCTTCAAGGGCACGCGCGCCGTCGACTTCGAAGAGCATCGACTGGCCTTCCCACATGCCTTGCGGATCGCCGCCAGCGGCGATTCGTTCGGCCCCGGCGCTGGACAGCCGCTCGAGGTTCCTGCGATACGCGGTGTTGATGCCCGGCGTAAGCATGGTGCGCGCGTGCATGGCTTGCACACGTGCGCGCATTGCCTGCTTCATCTCTTCGTAACCCCGGCCGTTAATGGCAAGCAGGATGGCCGGCTTGAGGCAGGCCTGTCCGACAGTGACAAGCATGCGCTCGGCGAATCCATCGCCAATCTCGCCGCCTCGCGAGGCCAGCGCGGCCGGCAAGACAAAGGTCGGATTGACGCTCGTCATTTCGGTGAAGACGGGAATCGGATCAGGGCGCTGCTGCGCGCGTCGGAACAGCGCCATGCCGCCGCCTTCGGAGCCCGTGAAGGTGACGCCCTTGACAAGCGGATGATCGACGAGCGCCTCGCCGATTTCATTGCCGCCGCCACGCACGAGAGAAAAGACACCTTCATGCAGCCCGGAATCCTTCACCGCCTGCCGGATCACGCGCGCCTGCATTTCGGACGCGCCCGGGTGCGCATTGTGTGCCTTCAGAATGACCGGACAACCAGCGGCCAGCGCCGAGGCCGTATCGCCGCCGGCGACAGAGTAGGAGATCGGAAAGTTGCTCGCGCCAAAGATGGCGACCGGACCGAGGGCGATCTTCTGCATGCGATGGTCCATTCGCGCACGCGGCTGACGCTCAGGCTGGGCGGGATCGATCGTGGCCTGGCGGAAACGTCCCTGGCGCACGACATTCGCGAACTGGCGGAATTGGGCCGCCGCCTTTGCGGCTTCTCCTTCGAGCTGGGCGACCGGCAAGCCCGTCTCGAGCGAAGTCCGTTGGGCAAGCGCCTGGGCGATGGCGTCGACGCCATCCGCGATGCGCTCGAGGAACGCGGCCCGCTCTGCAAGACTGGTGTTGTTATAGCTGTCGAAGGCGTCATCGGCCAGCTTTGCCGCCCGGTCGACTTCCGCGATGCCGCCAAATGCGAACGGCGGCTCGATTTCGAGATTCGTTGCCGGATTCAGCGCCTTCATCGTGCCCGCACCTGGGGCGACTTCCTCTGCACCAATGAGAAGACCACCCGTGAGCGTCATGACTGCCTCCGCTCGACGTCAGACAGGGCAGCGGTCAGCTCGGCCGTCGTCAGAATCGCATGGGCGAAGGTGGGGCCATTGAGTTCATGCGCCGCGCGCATCATTTCCTTGCTGAATGCCGCGGTGGCATCGCGCACAAGCGTGACGTGATAGCCCAGTTCCATGGCAAAGCGGCTTGTGGATTCAATGCAGGTATTCGCCAGCAGGCCGACGATCACGACATGCGTGACACCCTGCTGTTTCAACTGGAAGTCGAGATCGGTGTTGGCGAATCCACTTTGGGCCCAGTGCTCCTTGATGATGATGTCGTTCGCCTGAGGTATGAAATCGGGATGCCATTCGCCACCCCACGTTCCCAGCTCGAATGTGTGGCGCTCCTGGACAAGGCGTTGCGTCGGATTGGGATGATCCCAGTTGTCATAGTCGCCGGGTTGCCAGCGACGGTGCGGCACGTAGAACACCTGGATATTGGCTTTGCGCACGGCGGCGACCGTCGTGCGCAGATTGTCCAGCAGTCCGACTTCGGCGGCGATTTCCTTGATCATCGGAAATACCTTTCCGCCCTCGGACAGAAAGTCGTTGTACGGATCGACCAGCAGCAGGCCGGTACGGTCGGCGCGATAAACAGGATCGGGCATCTCGGCTCTCCATGACATGCAAAGCACCGTGATTACGACGTGCGCGACAAAGGTAGCCGTCGTCCGACGGCTTGCGCGACGCAATTCCATAGCGCGTCACTGTGGCGGGGGCGATGGAGCCCGGCCGATGCAACGCTGCTGGCATGAGCTCAGGCAGGTGGCGCTCATGCAACTCCCGGCCTACAGTGCCCGGACGCTACTTCACTCACTCATGCGGTGCGCGCCGGTTCCGCGTACATGCTCCGCGTGACGCCCGCCCTGCCGAATGATCCAATCGATTCTAGGTGATCGAAAGTGAAAGAGGTAGAAGCCCACGCATGCCGGGAAGATGCCTCGCGTGGCGGTGATGGGCGCTTGCGTGGTGCACTGCATACGCTACCCAAGCTCGCCAGGCACCGCGCCGAAGCCATGTATCAGATGAATTTTCCGGTGATACCACCATCGACCATCAACTCGGTCCCCGTGATGTACGCCGCGGCGTCCGATACGAGAAAGGCGCAAGCATGCGCCACGTCCCACGCGGTGCCCATGCGGCCCACGGGCACCTGACGCGCACGCTCCTGCCTGGCTCGATCGAAGTCTTCCGCGTCGTACATCTTTGCCACCGTGCTGGCGATCCGCGGGGTATCGATCAACCCGGGCACCACCGTGTTGGCGCKGATGCCGTCGGCCGCGTATTCATGTGCCACCAGCCGGATGTATTGCTCGGTGGCGGCTTTCGTCACGCCATACGCGAGGTGGGGATAGCCGAGATAGCGATGGCCCGCGATGGACGAGATGGCGACGATGGCACCGCGCCGCTGCTCCTTCATGCCTGGAAGCACCGCTTGCGCGCACAACAGCAGGCCGCCGACATTGGCGCCGTGTATGCGCGCCATGTCGGCCGCGCTCGTTTCCATGGCGCCACCTACCTTGCCGATGCCGACGTTGTAGTGCAGCACGTCCACCGGCCCGAATGCATCGCGCGCCTCGGCAAAGAGCCGCCCGACCTCCTGCTCGAGCGTCACGTCACCAAAAAGGGCAACCGCGCGGCCGCCCTCTTGCTCGATCAGCCGCAAGGTCTCGCGGGCAGACGCTTCGTCGCAGTCGGCCACCGATACGCTGGCGCCGAGCCGGGCGTACAGTACCGACGCGGCGCGTCCGATGCTCCAGCCCGGTCCGGCCGAACCACCACCCGCAACGAACACATGCCGGCCGTCAAGGCGCAGCGGCATCGGGAAAGCTGTTTCCATGTCTCTTATCCTCACTTAGCGCGGATGATTCATCAAACCACCTCCGCGGCGAACTTCGGCGCAATACGGCCTTCCTCGGTGCGCCGGAAGACCACCCGGACCGGCATGCCGACCCGCATGTCGGCATCATCGATCTCGACCAGGTTGGTCAGCATCGTGGGGCCTTCCGCCAATCGCACGTAGGCCACCGTATAGGGTTGCGCGGCGCGCCGCAACGTGGAGAACGCGTAGACCGTGCCGCGCCCGCTGAGCGGCTTCCATTCTGTCTGGTCGCTGCCGCAGAACGGGCAGATCTCGCGCGGGTACCAGTGCACCTTGCCGCAGTCACTACAGGACTTGCCAAGCAGCACGCCTTCCTCGGCCGCGCGCCAGAATGGCAGGCTCTCGGGGTTGGCCGCCACGTACGGATCTTCCAGAAACGATGTCGGGGTCATTTTTTCACTCCCTTTCCAGAACCAGCGCGGAGTACGCATGGCCACCGCCGAGCACGAGGCCGGGCCCAGATGCCATCGCGATGGAACAGTCCGGCACCTGCACCTGCGGATGGGCTTCGCCTCGCAATTGCCTGACGGCCTCGACGACTTTGGTCATGCCGCCGCGATTCTGCGGATGGTTGTTGCACAGCCCGCCACCGTCGGTGTTCCACGGCAGTTGGCCCTTGCCGGAAATCAGGTTGCCGTCGGCCACGAACGCGCCACCCTGCCCCTTCTTGCAAAAGCTGAGGTCTTCCAGTTGCATGATGACCATGATGGTGAAATTGTCATAAATGGACGCGTACTGGATGTCCTTCGGCCCAAGCCCGGCCTGCGCGAAGGCTTCCGTGCCCGCCTTCGTGGCGCCCGTGACGGTCAGGTCCACCATCCCCCCCTGATTGGTGTGCACGGTTTCGCCGGTGCCCAGTACCTTGACCAAGGGCCGCTTGAGCGAACGCGCCACGGCCGCGCTGGTTACCACCAGCGCCCCGCCACCGTCGGTGACCACGCAGCAGTCCATCTTGTGCAGCGGATCGGCAATGACGCCCGACGCCAATACATCTTCGACCGTGACAAGCTTGGGCAGGAACGCATGCGGATTGTGTTGCGCATGGGTCGAAGCGGCCACCTTGACCCACGCCATCTGCTCCGCGGTGGTGCCGAATTCGTGCATGTGGCGCTGCGCCGCCATGCCGTAGATGGTGGCGATGGTCCACTGGCTCGGGCTGTCCCAGACGGCTTCGGGGCGGTCCGGGCTCAACGCGCGTGGCTTGACGCCTACCGACTGTCCGGTGCTGCGCGGGCGCCCCGCCATGGTGATCAGTGCCACCGAGCACTTGCCTGCCGCGATGGCCGCCGCCGCGTGCGACACCAGCGAAATGTAGGAGCATCCGCCAAGCTCCGTGCCGTCGAGCCAGCGCAGCCGCAGGTTCAGGTAGTCGGCCATCAGCAGCGGCGTGCCGCCCGGCACATCGCCCGCGCAGAAGTAGCCGTCGACATCGGCCAGCGTGAGCCCCGCATCGGCCAGCGCCCCCCTGGCGCATTCGGCGTGGAGCTGGGCGACCGACTTGTCCGGCGCGTGCCGCGTCGGGTGCTCGTAGGCGCCGCAGATATAGGCGTGGGTCTGGTTCATGGTCGGCCTCATCAATGGACGGACCGCGCACCCGCGGTCCAGTGGCGGGACCGCAGCGCCTTCTTGTCGATCTTGCCGAGCGGCGTGAGCGGCAACGCAGCGATGATCTCCACCCGCTTGGGCGTCGCCACGGTGCCCTTGGCCTGGCGCACCGCTGCGGCAATCTCGTCCTCCGACACCTGGCAGCCGTCCTTCAGTTGCACATAGGCCATGACCATCTCGCCCCATTTTTCGTCGGGAATGCCGATCACGGCCGCCGAGGCCACCGACGGATGCGCGCAGATGGTGTCCTCGATCTCCTTGGGATACACGTTGAATCCGCCCGAAATGATCATGTCCTTCTTGCGGTCGACGATGTAGTACAGGCCATCGGCATCCTTGTACGCAATATCGCCAGTGTGGAGCCAGCCGTCCTTGAGCGTCGATGCCGTTTCCGCCGGATTGTTGAGATAGCCCGACATCAGCAACGGCCCGCGCACGCAGACCTCGCCACGCTCGCCGGCCGCCACCTCGGCACCGTCGGCATCGAGCAGGCAGACGCGCATCAGCGGATAGGGGCGTCCGGCCGAAGCCAGTTGCGCATCGCTCAGGCGCGGATGATCGTGCTTGCCCAGGATCAGGATCGAGTTCGGCGACTCCGTCTGCCCGTAGCTCTGGATCAGGATGGGACCCAGAAGATCCAGCGCCTGGCGGATGCGCGAGGGCGAGGTGGGCGCCGCGCTGTAGATCAGCGAATGGAACTTCGACCAGTCGACCTCTTTCACGCGCGCGCAATCCAGCAGCGCGTACAGCATGGTGGGCACCAGCCACGTCACGTTGCAGCCGTATTTGTTGATCGTGTCGATCAGGCCGTCGGCCGAGAAGCCCCGCATCAGCGTAATGCAGCCACCGCGCATCAGCGTGGGAACCACCAGCGATCCGGCGCCATGCGAGATCGGCGCTACGCAGAGATACTTGACGTCGGCCGGCCATTCCTTGGCAGACAGGTCCAGCACCACATTGGTCGCCAGCGCGCGGTTGGACAGCATCACGCCCTTGGGGCGACCGGTCGTTCCTCCGGTATAGGCCACGCGGACCACCAGTTCCGCGTCGCCAAAGGCCACGAGCGGCGCCGGCTGGTAGGCCTGCATCGCGTCGTCCAGCGCGTCGAAACCCGGAATTGCACCCAGCGACATCCATGCCCGCACCTTGCCGCAGCGCTTGCGCAGCGCCTGGCCGCGCGCCTGGTGATAGGCGTCGACGATCACCACGCTGGCACCGCAGTCATCAAGGACGAACTCGTGGTCGGCCTCGCTGCCCATGGCGTGCAGCATGACGGAGCGCAAACCGCGCAGATAGACCGCGGCGACGATCGCAAACACCTCGAAGCGGTTCACGGCCAGTTGCGCCACGGTGTCGCCGGGCTTCAGGCCCAGGCTGTCGAAGTGCTGCGCGATCTGGCTGATGCGCTGGCCCAGTGCCGCGTAGCTGATCGTGGCATCGTCGCTGGCAAACGCCGTGCGCTCGGGAAAGCGCTCGATCGCGCCGATCACGAGGTCCGCAATCGTGCCGCCGTGCGTCAGTTCAGGAGAGAGTTGCATGTCATTCCACCGTTACGTTACCAGCCTTGATCATCTGTTCCCACTTGGGGGTGTCTTCGCGCATGCGTTCCGCAAACGCGTCCGGGGCCACCTGCGCGGGCGCCAGCCCCAGTTCCTCGATTCGCTTGACGATCTCCGGGGACTTCAGTGCATCGACCACGGCGTAGGAGATCGTCTTGCGGATCGGCGCGGGAACGCCGGATGGCACGAACATGCCAAACCAGCCCACGGGCTCGAAACCCGCGATGCCTTCCTCGCTCATCGTCGGCACATTCGGCAGCAGCACCGAGCGCTTCGGTCCCGTGCCGGCCAGCACCTTCAGCTTGCCGCCGCCCAGCTGCGCGCGTAGCGGCGAGATATCGACGAAGGCGGCGTCGACCTGCTGGCCCAGCAACGCCGTCAGCAGCGGCGCGGAGCCCGCGAACGGCACGTGGACCATCTCGAGCCTGTTGGCAGAATTGAACAGCGAGCCGTGCAGGTGCGAGGAGCCGCCATTGCCGTTCGAGCCGTAGCTGAGGCGCCCCTGATGGCCCCTGGCATAGGCGATGAATTCCTTGAGCGTGTTGGCCGGTGACGATGCGGGAACCACGAGGAAGTTGGTGGAGGTGGCCACCTGGGCTACCGGAGTGAAGTCCTTTACCGCCGTGTACGGCAGCTTCTTGTAGAGGCCGGGCTCCTGGATCAGCGCGGTGGTGGAGAGCAGGAGCGTGTAGCCGTCAGGCTTGGCACGGGCCGCCAGTGCATTGCCGATCTGGCCGCTGGCGCCTGGCTTGTTTTCCACCACGACGCTGGTCTTCCAGCGCTTGCCCAGTTCATTGCCAAGCATGCGGGCCACGATGTCCGTGCCGCCGCCGGCAGCAAACGGCACGATGATGGTGACGGGGCGGCTTGGATAGGTACCTGCCGCGGTGTCCTGCGCGGTGGCCAGCGTCGGGCCAAGCGCCAACGCCAGCATCAGGGCACATGAGGTCTGTGTCCACCGCAGGCGCAACATTGCCAAGGTCATGCTTGTCTCCAGTCTGGTTATGTGCCGTCTGTCTCCGCTACGCCAGGTGACCGGTGCGGGCTCGGCTGGGATGAAGTTTTCCGCTTATCACGATCGCTGGGAAGGCTACAATGTCCGCCTGCCGGACAAACCAACAAATGGCTAAAATGTGACGACAACGCACATCGACGATGGCAACCGCTCGTTGCAGCGTGGCCTGGACGTGCTTGACTGCGTGCGGCAACACGCCCGGGGCGGCGTACGGGTAATGGAGATCATGCGGCTTTGCATGCTGGAACGGGCTACGGTCTATCGGCTCTTGAGCACGCTGATCGCCGCGGGCTACGTGGCCAAGCGGGACAGGTACTGGTATGTGCCCGGGCCGCGCATCCAGGACGTCTCCGGCGGCGCGCCCGTCAACGAACTCGCGACGCGGCTACAACCCGTGCTGCGGCACATCAGCGAAATTACCGAAGACTCTGCATTCGCGGTGGTGCGCGATGGCGCTCAGTCACACTGCATCGCCCGCCAGATCGGCACGTTCCCCGTCCAGGTGCTGATCGTGCAGGTTGGCCGCCGCCAGCCTTTGGGGGTCGGCGCCGCCGGACTTGCGCTGCTGGCTTCGTTACCTGAACACGAAGCCGCCGCAATGATTGCCGCCAACGCCGCGACCTTGGGCAGCTACGGCGGGATGACGCCCGAACGCATGCAGCTATTGCTGAAAGCCACGCGCGAGCGAGGCTGGTCTGTCGTCGGTAACCATGTAGCCACTGACACCCTCGGGGTGGGCATTGCCATTCCCGCCACGGGCGGCGTGCCGTTGGCCGCCATCAGCGTAGCCGCGCCGCTGGCACGCATGCAGCGTCAGCGCCAGACCTACATCATCAAGACGATCCAGGACGCGCTGGGGAAGCTATTGCCGACCGGCTTATAGAAGCATCCGCAAACGTTATATGCCGGGGCCGCATCAGATCCACTGGTCGTTCTCGACAGTACGCTCGCCCGTCGCACCGTCGCCTGTGTTCACCACACCTCGCGGCTCGATCAGCAGCAGCTTCACTTCTGCGTCTGCACAGGGCTTGTGCTCGACGCCCTTGGGCACCACCGCCATCTGGCCGGCGCGCAGCACGATAGAACTGTCGCCCAAAGGGCCCGCGCGGACATCGATGCGCAGCTCGCCCTCGAGCACGATGAACGCTTCATCCGTATCGTTGTGCCGATGCCACTGGAACTCGCCTTCGACCTTCACGACCTTGAACTGATAGTCGTTCATTTCAGCGACGACGCGCGGTTGCCAGTGACCGTTGATCTGCGCGATCTTGCCGGCCAGGTCGATGGCCTGGCACTGGCCGCGTTCGGCCGGCGCGGTGGTGTGGTTCGAGGATTGGTCCATCGTTCTCTCCGTTCAAAGGTCAATGCGCCGAGGATACGCATGCTCCTTGCGTCCGTATTGAACGATCGTGGCTGTTTTCAGGTGCGGTGGACGCTGCCCGCGGCCTGGAGCCAGCGCCCCGGCGTCAGCCCGAATGCTTTCGAGAAGTGGCGCGTCATGTGGCTCTGGTCAGCAAAACCCGCGGCCGCGGCGGCGTGGGCGAGCGAGGTGCCGGCGAGCAGCATGCGGCGCACCGCATCGAGGCGCCGCATCGTCAGATAGCGGTACGGGCTCGTGCCGTAGAACGTGCGAAAGTCGTGCGACAGGCTCCAGCGATCGCGGCCCGTCGCAGCTTCCAGTTCGACGAGCGTGACGACGCGGGCGCAGTTCGCGTGCAAATAGTCGCGTGCGCGCCGCGCCGAGAGGAAGTCGCCTTTCGGGCGTCGCGTGGACGTGCCAGTAACGGCGGCAAGGGCATACGCCAGTTCGGCGAGCGCATCGCTCTGTTCGAGCGATTCGAGCGTATGGCCGACGTGCTGCAGCAACGTCGCGGTTGCCGCTGCAAGACGCGGATCGGTCGTCACGCCGCCTTCGAGGAACGGCAGCGCGCGTCCACCGAGCACATCCTGAAAGAGCGCGGGTTCAACGTAGATCATCCTGTACCGGAACCCTTCGTCGGTGCCCGCCTGGCCATCGTGAATCTCGTCGGGGTGCAGCACCATCGTGTTGCCCGGCAGGCTGTTTCGCTGGCTGCGCCGATAGTTGAAACTCTGGACGCCGGCGAGCGTGCGGCCAATGGCATAGGTGTCGTGACGGTGCATGGCATACGCCTTGCCGTGAAACCACGCTTCGATGCGCTCGACGCCTTCCATCGGCTCGGCGCACCTCACCCAGTCGGGGCATGAGAGCGCTGCTGGTCGGTTCATGATGTATGAATTTTGGCGGCCCGGGGTGTCGCGCTGCGGTACAAGCCCCCGGGCGCGGTGCGATGCGCAGCAGCTACCCGGATTGTCGCACGGGAAGATCCAGTCGCCGGTGTTGCAGGACGAACAACGGGGCCACGGAATTTCCAGACTGGCCCTGAGCGAAAAACGCCAGACCATCGGCGGCCGCTTCCGGCCCCCGGATACGCTGGAGGCCGGGCCGTCCGCTCAACGCTGCGCCGCCTGCAACTGCCCGGCAAGCGGCCGATAGTGGGCGGTCTCGGACTCAACCAGTGCCCGGATTTCCTTGCCCGACACCGCAAACGTCTCGGCGCCCACGTTTTCCGTCAGGTACCTGACGAACTCCGGCCGCTTCATCGCCTTGATCAAGGCGGTCTCGATTGACTGCGCGACAGGCTCGGGGGTCTTCCCGGCAATGCCGATGCCGATCCAGCCCGCCATCTCGTACTGCTTCGGTCCGCTCTCTGCGATCGTCGGCACGGATGGCAGCAACCGGTGCCGTTCCTTGCCGGCCACCGCCAGGGGGCGCAGCTTGCCGGAGGCGATCAGCGGCATCGCTCCGCCGACATCGATCAGCGCGACATCCACCGTGCCGCCGGCCAGGTCGGTCTGCAGCGGCGTGGCGGTCTTGTAGGAGACCTGGTTGAACGTCACGCTTGCCATCTGCTGCATGCGCAGCGCCCCGAGCCGATAGTAGGCGGTGTAGCTGCCCAGGCTGACCGAGCCTGGCGCCCGCCTTGCCTCGGCCAGCACATCGGCGAGGGTATGAAAGCGGGACGCACCGCCGGTCACCAGCAGGGCCCCGAGTCGCATCATGCCGGCCACCGGGCGGAGATCGAGTTGCGGATCATAGGACGTGGAGGCGTTGATCAGCGGGTTGATGATCATCGAGCTCGGCGAGATCATCAGCATGCTGTACCCGTCCGCCGGTGCGGACAGGAGTGCCTGCACCGCTACCAGCGAATCCGCGCCCGGCTTGTTTTCCACCACGACGGGCTGTCCCAGTTCCTCCGCCGCAAGCCTGGCGAGCAGCCGCGCGCTGGAGTCGGCGCTGCTGCCCGGGCCGAGCGGCACCAGGAAACGTATCGGGCGTGCAGGCCATGTCTCGGCATGGGCTGCGCCGATGCCGGAAATCGGGCCTGGAACGCCGGGCAACGTTGCGGCCAGCGCGAGGGCCAGCAGGCGAATGCGGGATCGCTGTGTCATGGGTGTCTCCTGTATTGGGATCGGCGGAACCTCATATGACGGCCGCCTCCCGAAGTTGCCGCTGCACGGCGTCGCTCAAGCCAAGCCATCCCCCGAAGACTTCTTCGTTGTGCTCTGCCAGGGTTGGCGCTGAACGGATCGGCCCCGCGGGCGTGGCTGACAGCCGTGGGCCCACGCCAGGCATCCGGACGGTCCCGATGCGGGGATTCTCGACGCTTTCAATGCTGCCTCGCTCCAGATAGTGGCGATCCGAGAAAATGTCCTCGATGGAGTATGTCAGCGTGTACGCAAGCCCGGCGTCGTGCAAGGCGGTCTCGACCTCAGGTACCGCAAGCCCCTTGATCCATCGGCCGACGATGGCATTCAACTCGACGACATGCTCCCATCGCTGGCGATGGGTGGCGTACCGGGGATCGTCGGCCAGCGCCGGCGTACCCATCGCGCCGCACAGGCGCCGGAACATGGCGTCGTTGGACATGGTGAGCACGAGATAACGGCCATCGCAGGTCTCGAAGATGTCCCCCGGCGCCGCTGCCGCCGCAAGATTGCCCTGCCGTTGCCGGACCTCGCCGAGCCGGTCATAGGCCGGGGCCAGGGTATCGGTAAAGCGGAAGACGGATTCATAGAGCCCGAGGTCGATGTGCTGCCCCGCCCCGCCGTTTGCGTCGCGATGATAGAGCGCCATCATCACTGCGTACGCACCGAATAGCGCGGCCTGGTAGTCCGCCATCGTCACCCCCGGTCTCACGGGAGGACGATCCGGGAACCCGGAAATATGCAGGACGCCGCTGAACGCCAGCGCGATGCGATCGAAGGCAGCGCGCTTCGCGTAGGGACCGGTCTGCCCGAAGCCGGACACGCTCAGCATGACGAGCCCTGGATTGAGCGCGGACAAGGCCTCGTAGTCAAGTCCCCACGCGGCAAGCGTTCCGGGACGGAAATTCTCTACCACCACGTCGACCTTTGTCGCCAGCTGGCGGGCCAGTGCCTGGCCTTCCGGCTTGCGCAGATCGAGCGTGACCGACTTCTTGTTCCGTCCCTCGACATTCCAGTACAGGCTTTCGTTATCGACAAAGGGACCGATCTTCCGCAATGGATCGCCGGTACCCGGTTGTTCGACTTTCACGACTTCCGCACCGAAGTCGGCCAGCAGGGTCCCGGCCACGGGTCCGGCAATCATCGTCCCCAGGTCCAGCACCTTGAGGCTGGCAAGCGGTCCCCGTCGCTGGCCGCTGGCTTCGTCGCGCATTCCCGGCTCACTCATCTGATGTACTCCTTGTCAATTTCCTGAAGACCCGGCGTCCGGGCATCCGTGCAGCCTCGCAGGCCGCCACCTCCACCTGGTAGCCGGCTTTTCCGTGGAGGATGCGCAGCGCCGGCGCGAGCAAGCGCTACACGCGGCCGGCAGCCCTGGCGGCGGCCACGACCTGCGACCATTTCCCCAGCTCCGCGCGCTGGTACTGGAGCGCCTCGGCCGGCGTTCCCGGCGCCCCTGTCAACCCGTAGTTCTTCATGCTGCCCGCGCTTGCCGGATCGGCCAGGAAGCCGTTCAGGGCGGCGTTGAGCGTGGCTACCGTGTCATCACCGGCGCGGGCGGGGACATAGACTCCCAGCCAGGTATCGACCGAGTAGCCCGGCACCGCCCCGGATGCCCTCGGTACGCCGCGCAGCTCGCTCCCGGCCGTGGAACTGGTGATGGCCAGCGGCACGAGCTTGCCCGCCCGGATATGCACTTCCACCGACGACGTGTTGGTCAGCAGCACGTCGATCTCGTTCGAGAGCAATGCCACCTCGGCCTGGACCGTCCCCTTGTAGGGAACGTGCATCATCTCGATCCCCGCCGAGAGCTGGAGATACTCCATGGCCATGTGGAGGACGCTGCCGGTGCCGCTCGAGCCGTAGGTCAGCTTTCCGGGATTCTGCTTCGCGTACCGGATCACGTCCTGAAGATTGCGGAATCCCTTTGCGGGGTTGGCGACGATCAGGGTCTCGGCCTTCGCCAGCAGTCCGACGATGCGGAAGTCGTTCAACGTGCTGTACTGCACGCTCTGGACGAGCGGGTTGACCACCATGGTGCTGCTCGGTCCGATCAGCAGCGTATGCCCGTCCGGCGCTGCCCGCGCGACGAACTGCGCACCGATCGCGCCGGTCGCGCCCGTCTTGTTCTCCACCACGGCGGCCTGTCCTCGCGCCCGGGTCAGGTGCCGCGCGAAAGCGCGAGCCATGATGTCGGTGGTGGCGCCGGGCGCGGTCGGCACGATGATGGACACCGGCCGCCCGGGGTCGAGCGCGGCAAGCGCCGGACGGATCCCTGCACACAGACCCATCGCCGCCAGCCCGAGCACGTGCTTGCCGAATGCGCGCCGTCCCGCCGAATGCTCATTGCCGAATATTTCCATGCTCGCCTCCAGTCTCCGCAGAACCGTCAAACATGCAGGATCGTTGCCGCCGCGACCGCCGCGTCATGACCAACCTGGCCGCCGTTGTTTTCGGCCAGCGCGACCTTGGCGTCGTCGCGTTGCCGTGGCCCCGCCTGGCCCCGCAACTGTTGTGTCAGTTCGACGAGCTGGGCCACGCCCGTCGCGCCGATGGGATGCCCCTTGCTCAGCAGGCCGCCGCTTGGATTGACGGATATCCGGCCATTGATTCCCGTCTGGCCGCTTCGCAATAGCGCGGGGCCCTCGCCCGGGCCACAGAGTCCTAGCGACTCGTAGTACATCAGTTCCGCGGGTGCCGAGGCATCGTGCAGCTCGGCTACGTGAATGTCGCGCGGATCGACGCCGGCTTCCTCGTACGCCTGGAATGTGGCGCGGACGGCGGCAGGCTTCCCGCTGCCCTCAGGCGTTCCGGAGACGATGACCGATCCACCCACCCACACCGGGCGCCGCGCGGAAAGGCGCGCGGCGCGTTCGGGAGAGCAGACGACGATGGCGGCTGCGCCGTCGCCGATCGACGAGCACATCTGCAGCGTCAGCGGATCGCTGATGACCCGGCTCGCCAGCACGTCCGGGACTGTCGTCTCCGCCCGAAACTGGGCATTCGGATTCAACGAGGCGGCCCTGCGGCTCTTGACCACGATCCCCGCCAGGTCCGCGCGCGTGGCGCCGGTCTGCGCCATGTACTTGCGGGTTCGGGCGGCGTAGATATCCATGAAGATGGACCCGCTTCCCGCGCCGACGTGTTCCGGCTGCTTCTCGTCGAGATCGACAGCCGTGGCCAGCGCCGCCAGCGAAACCCGCTTGTCCGGATGCGTCATGCGTTCGGCGCCCACCACCAGCGCGGCCTGTACCCTGCCGCTGCACACCGCCCTCCAGGCCAGATGGAATGCCGTGCTTCCCGATGCGCAGGCATTCTCGACATTGAAGATCGCCTGCCCCCGCAGTCCGAGAAAGCGAAGCGCCGCCTGCCCGCGAATCATTTCCTGCCCGGTGATCATGCCCCCGACCGCATTCGAGAAATACACCTCGTCCACGTCATCCGGCTGCATTCCGGCATCGCCGAGGGCCGCCCTCGCGGCCTGCTCGGCAAGGTGCCGGACCGTGAGATCGGGAAACTTGCCGAACGGCGTCATGCCGACCCCGACAATTGCACATGCCTGTTTCATCTATGGCTCCGGTGAGATTGGAAGCGCCGGGAATCAACGCCCCTGGAAGCGCGGTGCGCGCTTTTCGCGGAATGCGGCAAGGCCTTCGGCGCGGTCGAAGGAGGCGGAATACAACTGGCTCAGGTCCCGTTCCCGACGCATGGCCGCACCGTGGGGCTGCGTCGGCGCATCGCTGATCGCCTCTTTCATCCGCCCCAGCAGCAGCGGGCTCTTCGCCGCCAGGCGCTGCGCCAGGGCGGCCACCGTGGAGCGGAACGCCTCATCCTCGGCCACGGCCTGCACCAGGCCGATGGCCTGCGCGTCGCGGGCAGGGATAAGCTCTCCCGAGAACATCAGGTACTTCGCCATGGCAACACCGACCATCCTCGGCAGCCGGACGGTGGCACCCGCGCCGGGAAACAGGCCGTAGTTCGAATGGCCGTCGCCGAGCCTTGCCGATGCCGCGGCCACGACAAAGTCGCAGGCGAGCATCAGTTCCAGGCCGCCCGCCACCGTCACACCGTTCACGGCGGCGATGATCGGCTTGGGACAGAGTTCCATGGCATCCGTCAGGCCGGAAATGGTGCGCAGGAAGGCAGCGCTTGCCTCGGTACCGGCGCCGCGGCTTTCCGCCTCCTTGAGGTCGGCGCCCGCGCAGAACGCTCGCCCGGCCCCCGTCAGGACAATCACGCCTACCTCGGGATCACGCGCCGCGGCGGCGAATCTCTCCTGCAACGCGCTGACCAGCGAGCCCGAGAGTGCATTCAGGGCTTCCGGCCTGTTCATGGTCAACCACAACACACCACCTTCGTTGGCCATATCGACCACATTCTTTTGCTGCGTCGGCATATCTTCTCCTTGTCCGTTCAAGCGGTTCATTTGTACGCTGCCGCAGCCCTGCTGCCATATACGATCATCGGGTCTCTCCTTCCTGTTCCTCGAGGTCCTCGGGATATCGACTCAATGCCTGTAGCCGGCATCGATCCGGTCGAGCAGTCGCAGCAACGCCGGCCATTCGCGCTTGCCGAAGGTGCCGGCGCGGGCATCCATCGCCCGGACGGTGTCGTCGATCGCCTGCTGCGACGGCAGGACGACCTCCGCGCTGGCGGCCATGGCGTCGACCTGCGTGCGGCAGGCCATCTCGAGCCAGTAGATGCGGCTGAACGCCTCGGCCGCGCTCGGGCCGACCGCCAGCAGGCCGTGGTTGCGCAACACCACTACGTCGTGATCGCCGAGCGAGCTGACCAGCGGCGCCTGCTGCGCGAGTTCGACGACGGGGCTGTCGAAGTCGTGGTAGGCAGTCCTGCCGTGGAAGCGCAGCGCCGTCTGGGTCATCGGCAGCAATCCGCACGGCAGCGCGGACAGCGCCATGCCGGCGCGGGTATGGGTATGAATGACGCAGTGCACGTCAGGCCTCGCGCGGTGGATGGCGGTGTGGATCACCATGCCGGCGCGGTTGACCTGGTAGTCATGCTCGTTCAGCGGGTTCAGCAGGACATTGCCGTCGAGGTCGATCTTGACGAGGTTCGACGCGCAGACCTCGCTGTAGAGATACCCATAGGCATTGATGAGAAGGTGCTCGGTGCCGGGAATCCGCAGCGTGATGTGGTTGTAGATCAGGTCAGTCATCCCGTAGCGGTCGACGAGACGGTAGCAGGCGGCCAGTTCCTGGCGGGCCCGCCATTCGGCGTCGCTGACGGTGGCTCGTACGGCTTCGCGCGCAATGGTGAAAGGAGGGTTCATGTTCTCTGTAAGGTCTATTCGACGCGGACGTTGCCTGCCTTGATGACCCTGCCCCAGCGCTCGCTCTCCGAGACGAAGTAGCGATTGAGTTGCGCCGGGGTCATGACGTCGGACTCCATGCCGAACTCGGCGATCTGCCTGCGCACCTCGGGCTCGGCGAGGATATCGGTGACGGTATGGCCCAGCTTCTCCACCACGCCGGGCGGCGTCTTGCCGGGGGCGACGATGGCGAGCCAGGAATTCGCCACCACGTCTGGATAGCCGCTCTCCGCGAAGGTCGGTACGTCAGGCAGTGCCGGGACACGCTTCGTGCCGGTGAAGGCGATGGCGCGCACCTTGCCGGCGCGTATGTGCGGGGCGAAGAGCTGGAGGGTGTCGATCATGACTTCGAACCTCCCCGCCATCAGGTCCGGCAGCGCGGCCGCGGAGCCCTTGTACGGGATGTGCTCGAGCCGGATTCCCGTATTCATCGAGATCAACTCGCCGGCGAGGTTCGCCGTCGAACCGGAGCCCGAGCTGCCATAGCGAATCCGGTCCGGATGAGCCCTGCCCCAGGCCACCAGATCCGCGACAGAGTGGATCGGCAAGTCGGCATTCACCACGAGCAGGAGCGGCACGCGCGCCATCATGGCCACGCCCGTCAGGTCGCGGCCCGTGTCGTAGGGAAGCTTGCTGTAGAGCAACGGGTTGGAGATGTGCGCGGGCGAGGTGGCCAGCAACGTGTAGCCGTCCGGATCGGACCTGGCGACGTAGTTCGCGCCGACCTGCACGTTGGCGCCCGGCTTGTTCTCGACGTAGAAGCTCGTGCCAAGCCGCGCCGACAGACGGCTGCCAATGAGCCGCGAGACCGCGTCGATGGGCCCGCCGGGCACCGAGGGCACCAGGAGCCTGACCGGCTTCGAGGGATAGGCCGGCTCCGCGGCCTGAGATGCCGTGATGGCGCAACCTATCAGGCCGAGTGCCGCAAGCGTGCCGGCAAGGCACCTGAATCCGAAAGCTGCTCGCATGTTTCCTGTCTCCTGCGGGATGGACGTGAATGGTTTGCCGCTGGTCCGGCGCGCTCAGTCGAGCAGCGCGACCTGAACATCCCGCGCGCCCTGGTAGGGATTGCGGCCGTGCCATACCTGCAGGTTGTCCAGGACCATCACGTCGCCGTCGCGCCATGCCCAGCTATGGGTGTTCCGGTCGCATACGGCATTGATGTGGTCGACCTCTGCGGTCTCCAGGCGTTGCGCGCGACCGAGAAACATGCCGGTCGGGTAGCGCTGGTTCTTCCGGATCACCGTATCGAGCACTTCCGTGGCCGTGTGGGACCGGTGCAGCCCCGAGCGGTACAGACGCTGCCCGGTCTGCGGATGGTCAAGAAAAGGGGCAAGCGTGGCAAACACCGTCAGGGAGCCATCGTCGTGCCAGAGCGGCTCGAGGCTGCGCGCCGCGCACAGGGCTTCGACTTCCGCCGCACTGTCGGTGCCGAACGCATGGTTCCAGCCGTATTGATCCTGGTCGACATACGAGGCTTCGACCGTATCCGTCTTCGGTCCGTAGGTCAGGGCCGAGCGCACGCCCAGCGACTCGATCTTCGCGACCAGCTCCTCGCCCATCTGTGTCACGAAATTGCGCGCATCGGCAACGACGGTCTCGCCGCCCACCGGCGCCGTCCTGTGCGAAAAGAAGGCGATCCGCTTTGGAAACTGTCGCCGGTACGCCATCTCCGAATGCACGCCCAGCCCGACGCTGGCATCCAGGCGGGTCGCTTCCATCACACGTCCCGCGATCTGCATGCGTGGCGCACGTCCGCCGAGGTATCCGTCCTGGAACGGGGGAAGCTGGTCGATGATGTCGGCGAAGTCGGCGGTATCCGGTGTCGGAAAGCCCCGCAATACGATGCCGCCGTGGCGGCTGACGAGCGCCTCGAGCACGGGCATGGCGTTGCGCGTCCATGCGCGAAAGCGCGTTCTCTCCCGCAATGCGTCGCCGTACGGCTCGATGAAGAGCGGCGGCTGCCCCGCCGCGCGCTCATGGCACCGCACCCCATTTCCCAATGCCTCGACCAGTTCCGAAGCCACCGCGATCCGACTTTCGTTCATTTCGTCTTCCCTTTGCCATTCCGGCACCGTCCTGCCGCCCTCGCTCGCCCGGCGGGGTGACACAACTCTACGAAAGCCAGCCGGTGCCAGTGATTCCCCCGATATGCCAGGCGATTCCAAAACGGAATACTTCCGGGTCAACCCGAACCAACATAGTCCGGAGGAAGCTGGATGCGGATAGATGATCTCCGAGCGTTCGTACTCGTGGCACGACACGGCAGCCTGCACCGCGCAACGGCACAGGCCGGCGTGACGCAATCCGCGCTGTCGAAGGCACTGGCCCGCCTGGAGTCGGAAGCCGGGATACGGCTGTTTGACCGCACCGCCCGCGGCGTGGCGCTCACGCAGCCAGGGCAGTCGTTGCTCGCACGTGCCGAACAGGTCGTGCTTGCGAGCCACGATCTCATGGGCGAGCTGGAAGCCCAGCGTTCGGCGCGCGCGGGGAATATCCGCCTCGCGGGCACGCCCCACCTTGTCTCGGCGTTCCTGATGCCGGTGATCGCGCAGTTCCTGGCGAGCCGTCCGCTCGCCCGCTTCTCGATCGACACGAGCCTGACGCAAGGCGCACTGCAGGCGCTGCTGTCTGGCGAAGTCGACTTCGCGTGCGGAGGATTGCCTCCCGGCGTGCCTGACGGCCTGCTCCACGCCCCTCTGCAGCCGCTGGCCATGCAGATCGTCGCGCGTGCCGATCATCCGCGGCTGCGCGCATGGAAGACGCTGGCTGATCTGGCTGACGAGCGCTGGGCGCTTCCGCAACCGTCATCCAGCGTGTACCAGATCGTGCAGGAGGCCCTCGCCCGCCAGAAACTGCCGCCGCCACGCGTCGCCGTGGAGTGGAACGGGTCGGGCGGCTCGGTTGGCGAGCTGATTCGCAACAGCGACCTGCTCGGCGTCGTGGCGCAGCGCGCGTTGCAGCAGGCGGATGGACGCGACCTCTGCGTGGTCGGCGATCCCAGCCTGCTCCGGCAACCCGGGATCGCGCTGTTCTGGCGCGGTGACGCCTATCTTTCGCCGTTCTGCGTCGAATTCAGGGAAACGCTGCTTTCTCCGTTTCTGTCACGGGAGAGGGAATGCGCAGTCGCGTGACCCGGCCGGCGGCAATGGCCTGCGGATTCAACCGCGATCCGCACACCGATGGCGCACGCGCCAGCGACGTGTCATCGCAGGCCTGATCACACCCGCATCTCGCAAGTGCGGGGGGCGCCGGCGGCCGATAGTGCCGCTGGTTCGCCTGAGAGTCCGCTATTGCAATCGCCTGGAAACTGGTTATGCTTTGCACTGGTTTGAGATACCCCTAGATCGTGCGTCATATCGTCCGCCGGCATTCGTGGATTGCCGGACTCCTTCTGCTTGTGTTCCTGTCAGTCCAGCTGGCAACGGCCGCTTACGCCTGTACGATGGGCCTGAGCGAGCCGGCAGGACAGGCGCCGATGGAGAACATGGTGTCTTGCGCGGACATGGCCGACCAGGATGCCGCGCAGAACGATGGCCAGAAAGCGCTTTGCATGAGCCATTGCCAGGCTGATGCAAAGCACGCCGATCTCTCCGCGCCACAGATTCCGGCGCATATCCCGCTCCTCGTCAGCATCCTCGTCGAGCCCCCCGTACTGGATGCCGCGCCGCTGATCGCCGTGCGCGCGCAGACCCAGCCGCGTGCGCCGCCACCGCCGCACGCCATTCTCCACTGCTGTTTCCGCACCTAGCCTCCGAAGCTACGCCACATCTTTGTCGCTCCCGACCTCTCGGGAGTGGTGGTCGTTGTTTCCGGAGGCTTTATGTCATTCCCGCGTTATCTGCGGCGGGCGCTGCTTTGCGCGTCCGCCCTCGGCATGTCGGTGTCGCTTGCTGCGCCACCGCATGCCGCCCCTGTTCTATCCATCGAAGAGGCCGCCGCACTTGCAACGGCGCATGCGCACGATGCCGAGGATTCGCACGGTGCCATCGAAGCGGCCGTGCAACAGGCTGTTGCTGCAGGCCAGTTGCCCGATCCCGTCTTCAAGGTTGGACTGAACGATGTGCCTGCCGATGGCCACGACAAGTTCTCGCTGAGTCGTGACTCCATGACCACGCGTTCGGTCAGCGTGCTGCAGGAATTCACGCGCGCTGACAAGCGACGGGCGCGCGCCGCGCGCTTCGAGGCAGAAGCCGCTTCCGCCGATGCGCGACGCATGGTCGGCGTGACCAATGTCCAGCGCAGCGCCGTGGCCGCGTGGATCGACCGCCGGTACGCCGAGCAGGCGGCCGCACTGCTTGGCCACCACGCGCATCCATTGAATCTCGCGCTGGAAGCCGCCAATGTGGCCTATCGCAGCGGCCGCGGCACGCGTGCCGACGTGCTGTCCGCGCAACTGGAAGTGCAAAAACTGCTCGACCGTGAAGGCGAGAACCAGGCGGCGCTCGACACCGCCCGCGTCAATCTGTCGCGCTGGATAGGCGCGGACGCCGCGCGTCCGCTCGGCGAAAGCCCTGCGCTGGCCGTACCGGATCGCATCGGGCAACTCATCCGTACGCGCTACGACGGCGTACCGGAAATTGCCGCGGCCCAGCGCGCCGTTACCCTTGCAGAGAGCGAAGTGCGCGTGGCGGACGAAGCGCGCAAGCCCGACGTCGCGGTCGAGCTGATGTATAGCCAGCGCGGCTCGGCGTACTCCAACCTGGCGTCGATCAACGTGAGCTTCCCGCTGCCGTGGGATCGCGCCAACCGGCAGGACCGTGAAGTGTCCGCACGGCTCGCACAGGCCACGGAGGCGCGCGCCAAGGCGGAAATCATCCAGCGCGATACCGACGCGGTAGT
Source organism: Cupriavidus sp. 05N38 (assembly GCF_056397345.1). NCBI lineage: Bacteria > Pseudomonadati > Pseudomonadota > Betaproteobacteria > Burkholderiales > Burkholderiaceae > Cupriavidus > Cupriavidus sp. 05N38. The sequence goes on along the minus strand of NZ_JBFTNF010000010.1, from coordinate 188,438 downwards.
CGGTGCGCGCCTCGCGGAGTTGCGTCGCAACCTGGAACGCCTCAAGCGCTATGACGACGCCACGCTGCCGCTTGCCAACGCACAGGCGGATGCCGCGCTGACGGCCTACCGCGCCAACACGGGTTCGCTGCTGGCGGTGGCTGAAGCCAATCACCGCGCCATCGATACCGCGCTGGAACGCCTGGCCCTGGAGCGACGCACAACAAGGCTCTGGGCCGAACTCACCTTCCTGACGCCCCTGCCCACCGCACAAACCGAACCGGCTACCAAGGATCTCAAATGAGCCCACGACTAAAGATCGCCATGGCGTGCCTGGTTCTGACCGGTGCGGCCGGATATGCGGGCTATCGCTTCGGCGTTTCGCAGGGAATGCCTGCCATGCCCGGCAAACCGGAGACCGGCGCGACAGCGAAAGCCGGCGATATCGAACCACAAGCTGGAAGGAAGGTTCTCTACTGGCACGACCCGATGGTGCCGGGGCAGCGCTTCGACAAGCCGGGCAAATCGCCTTTCATGGATATGCAACTGGTGCCGGTCTATGCCGATGGCGACGGTGCCGGCAATAGCGGTGTCACCATCGACGGCCGCGTCACGCAGAACCTGGGCATCCGCACGGCAGAGGTGAAGTCCGCGCGTATCGCCTCCGTGCTAGAGGCACCCGGCAATGTGGCGATCGACGAGCGCAGCGTCCAGGTCATCCAGGCGCGCACCACCGGCTTCGTGCAGCATGTGGGCGTGCGGGCCACACTCGATCCGGTGCGAAAGGGCCAGGCATTGATCACCCTCTACGCACCCGACTGGGTGGCGGCACAGGAAGAATACCTGGCCGTGGCGCGGCTGCCCCAAGGGCTACAGGGCGACCTGGCGGGTGCGGCAAAAGCGCGCATGCTGCAAGCCGGCATGACACCTGGCCAAGCCGATGCGGTCGCCCGGTCGGGAACGCTGCAGACGGGCCAGGGCATCGCCAGCCCGCTCGATGGCGTGGTGACCGAAATCGCGGTACGCGAGGGCATGACGGTGACCCCGGGCATGACACTGTTCCGGCTGGCGGATCTCGGCCAGGTATGGGTGATTGCGGAAGTGCCCGAGGCCCAGGCGCGTGGCATCGCACCAGGACAGGCCGTCACGGTGTCGGCCGCCGCCGCCCCGGAGCCCGTGACCGGCAAGGTCGATGCGATTCTGCCCGACGTCAATCCGGCCACGCGCACCATCAAGGTCCGCATCGTCTTGCCAAACAGGCAGCACAGGCTGGCGCCCGGCATGTTTGCCAACGTGCGTTTCGACAGCGGCGACCGGCAGGACGTGTTGCAGATTCCATCCGAGGCCGCGATTCGTACGGGTCGGCGCACCATCGTCATGGTCGATGCAGGTCCGCAAGGTTATGTGGCCACCGAAATCCGCACAGGTCATGAATCCGACGGCATGACCGAAGTCCTCTCCGGATTAAGCGCCGGTCAGAAGGTCGTGACCTCCGGCCAGTTCCTGATCGATTCCGAAGCGAGCCTGCGCGGCACGTCGGAGCGGCTGGTATCGCCCGCCGGTGCATCCCCGCCCGCCGCGGCGGTGCAGGAATACGAAGGCACCGGTCGCATCGAGGCGGTCAATGCCGACGGGCTGACGATCTCGCATGGCCCGATTCCCGCCGCGCAGTGGGGCGCCATGACCATGGATTTCGCCGCACGCGACGCTGCATTGCTCAAGGGATTGAAGCCGGGCGATCGTATCCGGTTCCGTTTCCGCCTGGAACAGGACGGCGCGGCCACGCTATCGTCGGTAAAGCCGGCTGGCGCCGAAGGAGCCAAGCCATGATTGCGCGCATCATCCTGGCATCGATACGCAATCGCTTCCTGGTGCTGCTGGCCACAGTCATGCTGGCCGCGTGGGGTCTGTGGGCGATCCACGGCACGCCGCTCGATGCATTGCCGGACCTGTCCGACACACAAGTCATCATCCGCACACCGTTCCCGGGGCAAGCGCCGCAGCTTGTCGAAAACCAGGTTACCTATCCGCTCACCACCACGATGCTGTCGGTGCCGGGGGCCAGGACGGTACGGGGCTACTCCTTCTTCGGGGACTCGTTTGTCTACGTCCTGTTCGAGGACGGGACCGACCCGTACTGGGCTCGCTCGCGCGTACTGGAGTACCTGAACCAGGTGCAGTCCCGCCTCCCGGCAGCGGCCAAGCCAGCATTGGGGCCCGACGCAACCGGCGTGGGCTGGATCTATGAGTATGCGCTGGTCGACCGGACTGGCCGCCACGACCTGAGTCAGTTGCGCGCCTTACAGGACTGGTTCCTGCGCTTCGAGCTGAAATCCTTGCCGAACGTCGCCGAGGTAGCGTCGCTGGGCGGCATGGTCCGGCAGTACCAGATCGTGCTGATGCCTGACCGCCTGCGCGCCTATAACCTCTCGCAGGCCAAGGTGCTCGCCGCGATCCGCGGGGCCAACCAGGAGGCAGGCGGATCGGTACTGGAGCTTGGGGAGGCCGAGTACATGGTCAGGGCCTCGGGCTACCTGAAGACGCTCGACGATTTCAGGCAGGTACCGATCGAGGCCAGCAGCGCGGGCATCCCTGTCCGCCTGGGGGATATCGCCACGATCCAGCTCGGGCCGGAGACGCGACGCGGCATCTCCGAGCTCGACGGCCAGGGCGAGGTGACGGGCGGCGTCATTGTGATGCGCTCGGGCAAGAACGCGCTGGAAACTATCGATGCGGTCAAGGCCAGACTGGAAGTGCTCAAGAAAAGCCTGCCTGCCGGCGTCGAGATCGTCACCACCTACGATCGCTCCGGGCTGATCCACCGTGCAGTGGACAATCTCACCCACAAGCTCATCGAAGAATTCATCGTCGTTGCGCTGGTGTGCCTGGTGTTTCTGTTTCACCTGCGCTCCGCCCTGGTGGCCATCGTGTCGCTGCCCCTTGGCATTCTGGCCGCGTTCGTCGTCATGCGGTACCAGGGCGTCAATGCCAACATCATGTCGCTGGGCGGCATCGCAATTGCGATTGGCGCGATGGTGGATGCGGCCGTCGTGATGATCGAGAACGCCCACAAGCATCTGGAGCACTGGCATGCCAGCCATCCTGGCCAGCCGATGTCCGGGGCAGAGCGCTGGCGCGTGATTGGCGAATCCGCTGCGGAGGTGGGTCCGGCATTGTTCTTCTCGCTGCTGATCATCACGCTGTCATTTGTGCCGGTGTTCACGCTCGAAGCCCAGGAGGGTCGGCTGTTCTCGCCCCTGGCGTTCACCAAGACGTACTCGATGGCGGCAGCGGCTGGCCTGTCGATCACGCTGGTGCCGGTGCTCATGGGTTACCTCATTCGCGGCCGCATCCCCGGCGAGCACGCCAATCCGCTGAACCGCTGGCTGATCCGCGCCTACCAGCCCGTCCTGGCGAAGGTACTCCGCTATCCGCGAACCACCGTCGTCCTGGCAGCCATCGCCCTGGCGGCAACGGCCTGGCCAATCGCGCGGATCGGTGGCGAATTCATGCCACCGCTGGACGAAGGCGACCTGCTCTACATGCCCTCGGCGCTACCCGGCCTTTCGGCTGGCAAGGCCGCGCAGTTGCTGCAGCAGACAGACCGCCTGATCAAGTCGGTTCCGGAAGTCGCCACCGTCCATGGCAAGGCTGGTCGCGCCGACTCGGCTACCGATCCGGCGCCGCTGGAGATGTTCGAAACCACGATCCAGTTCAAGCCGCGCAATCAGTGGCGTGCCGGCATGACCCCGGACAAGCTGGTGGAAGAACTCGATCGCGTGGTGAAGGTGCCGGGCTTGTCGAACCTCTGGGTGCCGCCGATCCGCAACCGCATCGACATGCTGGCCACCGGTATCAAGAGCCCGGTTGGCATCAAGGTGGCGGGCACCGACCTGAAGGAAATGGACCGGCTTGCCACCCGCATCGAGGAAGCCGTGAAGTCCGTCCCCGGTGTCACGTCCGCACTGGCGGAGCGGCTGACCGGGGGACGCTACATCGACATCGATATCGACCGCGCGGCCTCGGGTCGCTATGGTCTTAATATCGGCGACATACAAAGCATCGTGTCCTCGGCAATCGGTGGCGACAACGTCGGCGAAGTGGTGGACGGGTTGGCGCGTTTCCCGATCAATCTGCGGTATCCACGCGACTATCGCGATTCCGTCGAGCAACTGCGCAGCCTTCCGGTCGTGACGGATCGTGGACAGCAGATCGTCCTGTCCGATGTGGCGCGCATCCAGGTGGTGCAGGGGCCGCCGATGCTGCGCAGTGAAAATGCCCGGCTGTCGGGATGGATCTACGTCGATATCCGCGGGCGCGACCTGCGCTCGGCCGTGCGTGACATGCAAGCCGCAGTGGCCAGGGCGGTGCCGATGCCGGCCGGCTATTCGCTGAGCTGGTCCGGGCAGTTCGAGTATCTGGAACGCGCAAGTGCGAAGCTCAAGGTGGTGGTGCCATTCACGCTGCTGATCATCTTCGTACTGCTCTACCTGGTATTCGGCCGCCTCGACGAGGCGCTGCTGATCATGGGGACGCTGCCGCTGGCGTTGATCGGTGGCTTCTGGCTGCTTTACGTGCTCGGCTACAACCTGTCCGTGGCGGGCGTGATCGGCTTCATCGCACTGGCCGGCGTGGCGGCCGAGTTCGGCGTGATCATGCTGCTATACCTCAAGAACGCCTGGCACGACCGACAGCAGCGAGGAGAGACGGACGTCGCTGCACTGCTTGCCGCCATCCAGGAGGGCGCGGTGCAGCGCGTGCGCCCCAAGGCCATGACGGTGGCCGTCATCCTTGCCGGGCTCATCCCGATCATGTGGTCGCATGGCACCGGTTCGGAAGTCATGCAACGCATTGCGGCACCGATGGTCGGTGGCATGATCACGGCGCCGCTGCTGTCGCTATTCGTGGTACCCGCCGTGTACCTGCTGATGCGCCGTCGCCAGGCGACCACATACCCCGCCCTTACCCACCCGACTCTCAAGGAGGAAACATGAAGACGCCCCTCGATGCCGTTGCGATTGCGCTCGCGCTCGCTTTCGGTCTGGTGCCTGCGGCATTTGCCGCGAATATGGATGGCATGGACATGAAGCCCGCGACCGGCGCCGCGAAGGCGCCTCAACCCGTCCCGGCCGAGATTCGCAAGATCGACGCGGCAACGGGCAAGGTCACGCTCAAGCATGGGCCGATTGCCAACCTGGGCATGTCCGCGATGACCATGGCATTTCCCGTCAAGGACCCCGGAACATTGAAGAACCTGAAGGAAGGTGACAGGGTGTCGGCAACCTTCGACACCTTGGACGGCAAGGCAACGGTTATCGAGCTGAAGAAGTAACCCGATGCAATCCAGAGGTCTGGCAGTGCCGCCAGTCATGCAGCCAGCCTGACCTCTGGAGATGCAGAAGCATGGGGGGCCGTGAGCTGCGAGCTGCTTAAGCGGGTTGCATGGTTTCCATTGTTCGACTATATTCGAAAAATGGAAACAAATAACGCCCTGGAAGCGCTAGCCGCGCTCGCTCACGCCGTCCGCCTGGCCGTGTTCCGCCTGCTCGTGCAGGCGGGGCCCGAAGGTCTGCCAGCGGGCCGCATTGCTGAATTGATGGAGACGCCGGCCTCGTCGCTGTCGTTCCACCTCAAGGAATTGCACCGGGCGGGCCTGCTGGCAAGCCGGCAGGAAGGCCGGTCGATCATCTACATGGCTCGCTTCGAGACCATGAATGCCTTGCTTGGCTACCTCACCGAGAATTGCTGCGGCGGCGCGCCGTGTTCGCCGGTGCCCTCCTGTTCCGTTGCCGCGGGGTCCTGAATTGGCGAGCAGACCGCGGAGTCGGGCAATGAGCACAGTGCAACGGACTGCCGCGGCAACGCAGGCCAGTGCCATCGGCTTCTTCGAGCGCTACCTGACCGTCTGGGTTGCGCTCTGTATCGTCGCTGGCATCCTGCTCGGCCAATGGCTGCCGGCGGTCTTTCAGGCCATCGGTGCCATGGAAGTCGCCCAGGTGAACCTGCCCGTGGGCGTGCTGATCTGGGTCATGATCATTCCGATGCTGATCAAGATCGATTTTGGCGCCATGGGCCAAGTCGCGGGCCACTGGCGCGGCATCGGCGTGACGCTCTTCGTGAACTGGCTCGTCAAGCCGTTCTCGATGGCACTGCTCGGCTGGATCTTCGTGCGCCATCTGTTTGCGGGCTGGCTACCGGTCGACCAGCTCGACAGCTACATCGCCGGCCTGATCCTGCTGGCCGCCGCGCCCTGCACGGCCATGGTGTTCGTCTGGTCGCAGCTGTGCAAGGGTGATCCGTATTTCACGCTCTCGCAGGTGGCGCTCAACGACGCCATCATGGTCGTGGCGTTCGCGCCCGTCGTTGGCCTGCTGCTGGGCCTGTCGTCGATCAGCGTCCCATGGGACACGCTGATCGCTTCGGTCGGGCTCTATATCGTGATTCCGGTGCTGATCGCGCAGGTCATCCGCAAGGCGCTGCTGGCGCGCGGCGAAGCCACCTACCAGCGTGTCACCGGCGCCTTCGGCCCCTACTCGATTGCCGCACTGCTCGCGACGCTCGTGATGCTGTTCGGCTTCCAGGGCGATGCCATCGTGGACCAGCCGCTGGTCATCTTGTTGCTGGCCGTCCCGATCCTGATCCAGGTACTGCTGAACTCCGGCCTGACCTACCTGTTGAACCGCAAGCTCGGTGTTGCCCACTGCGTGGCCGGCCCTTCGGCGCTGATCGGCGCGAGCAACTTCTTCGAGCTGGCCGTGGCTACCGCCATCAGCCTCTTCGGATTCCGGTCCGGTGCGGCGCTCGCCACCGTCGTGGGCGTACTGGTCGAGGTGCCCGTGATGCTGTTCGTCGTGGGCATGGTCAACCGCTCGCAACGCTGGTACGAATCGCCTTGAGGAACCAATATGTCCGTCACCATCTATCACAACCCTGCCTGCGCCACGTCGCGCAACACGCTGGCCATGATCCGCAATGCGGGCATTGAACCAACCGTCCTGGAATACCTGAGCTCGCCGCCGGACCGACAGACATTGCAGGCGATGATCCGCGACGCCGGGCTTACCGTGCGTGACGCGATCCGCGAGAAGGGCACCCCTTACGCCCAACTGGGCCTCTCGGATCCGGCGCTGACCAATGAGCAGTTGCTCGATGCCATGCTGGCCCATCCGATCCTGATCAACCGGCCGTTTGTCGTCACCGAGCTTGGTGTGCGCCTGTGCCGGCCGTCAGAGGCGGTGCTCGACATCCTGCCTTCGCCCCAGCAAGGCCCTTTTACCAAGGAAGACGGCGAAGTCGTGATCGACGGGCAAGGACGGAGAGTCAAGTGAACCCGGATCTGCCCAATGTCGTACCGGCCGTGCTCGATACACCGGATCTGCGCAAGCTGGAGCCGGCGCGCATCAGCGACCACCCGCCGCGCATCCTTTTGCTCTACGGTTCGCTGCGCGAGACGTCGTACAGCCGCATGCTCGTGCAGGAAGCCGAACGGATCCTGCGGCACTTCGGCGCGCAGACCCGCGTGTTCGACCCGGACGGCCTGCCGATGGCCGACAGCGTGCCAGCGGATCACCCCAAGGTGGCCGAGCTGCGCGAGCTTTCGGAGTGGTCGGAGGGTCAGGTGTGGTGCAGTCCCGAGCGCCACGGCACGCTGACTGCCGTCTTCAAGAATCAGATCGACTGGCTGCCGCTGGAGCTGGGCGGGCTGCGGCCGACACAGGGGCGTACGCTGGCCGTGATGCAGGTCTGCGGCGGCTCGCAGTCGTTCAACGCCGTCAACGCGCTGCGCGTGCTGGGGCGCTGGATGCGCATGGTGACCATCCCGAATCAGTCGTCTGTCGCCAAGGCATACCAGGAATTCGACGACAACGGCCGGATGAAGCCATCTTCCTACTATGACCGGGTGGTCGACGTCATGGAGGAACTCTACAAGTTCACGCTACTCATACGCGATCGCAGCGACTACCTGACCGACCGGTACAGCGAGCGCAAGGAAGCGGCCCCGTCAGCCGCCACGGCGCTCGCGGCGGCTGCCATGAGCCACGAGAACGAAGCCCAGGCGGGCGACAACGATAGCGGCGAAGTCGAATAAGCAGTGCCGTTGGCGTTGCGAGCATGGCGGGCAGGTGGTAACTCCGGGCATCGGCATGGGCGCAAGCCTCTGCGAAGCCGCGTCTGCCACGCTGGTCGCGCTGCACGGCAATCGTTCGCCGGGTGCCATCGCAGGGATCACGCTGATTGCAGGCTTTGCCAGCAACATCGGATGGCCGCTGCCGACTTTCATGGAGGCGCAAATACCAGCTTCGGGACGTGACAAGCGCCAGCGACAACAGCGACCCGTTGTCGCACCCTCCCCGATCCCTCGTCTCCACCTCCCTGTTTCGTACTAAACTTTCACAACTTTCTAAAAATTCGAAACAGACAAGCCATGCAACTCTCGCCCCTGGTCCAGCGCTTCGTGCTCCATTTCGGCGAAATGGGCAGCCGCTGGGGCATCAACCGCACGGTCGGGCAGATCTATGCCCTGCTGTTTACCGCCTCGCGCCCGCTCAACGCGGACGAGATCGCCGAGGCGCTGGCGTTCTCGCGCTCCAATGTCAGCATCGGCCTGAAGGAGCTGGAGTCGTGGAACCTGGTGCGGCTGTCGCACCAGCCGGGCGACCGCCGCGAGTATTTCTCGGCGCCGGACGATGTCTGGGCCATCTTCCGCACGCTGGCCGAGGAGCGCCGCCGCCGCGAGATCGACCCGACGCTGTCGATGCTGCGCGAGGTACAGCTCGAGTCGCCGACCACGGCCGACGACCGCCATGCGCAGGCGCGCATGAAGGAGATGTACGGGCTGATCGTGCTGGTGACGAGCTGGTTCGGCGATATCCAGAAGCTCGACGTGGCCACGCTGGAGAAGCTGATGAAGCTGGGCTCCAGGGTCAACAAGCTGCTGGAGGTCAAGGACAAGCTCAGCAGCGCCATCGGCGGCAAGGCGCGCGCCGGTGCCACCCCGGCTACCACGGCCACTCCGGCCCCCGAGGCAAAGCCCAAGGCCAGGCCGGCCCGTACCCGCAAGGAGTAATTGCATGTTCTCGTCGCTCGACCCGGTGGTGCTGGCGCGCGTACAGTTTGCCGCCAACATCACCTTCCACATCCTGTTTCCCACCATCAGCATCGCGCTGACCTGGGTGCTGCTGTTCTTCAAGCTGCGCTTCAACAAGACCGGCGACGACCGCTGGATGGCGGCCTACCGTTTCTGGGTGAAGATCTTCGCGCTGACCTTCGCGCTGGGCGTGGTGAGCGGCATCACCATGAGCTTCCAGTTCGGCACCAACTGGCCGGGCTATATGGAGACCGTGGGCAACGTGGCCGGCCCCCTGCTGGCCTACGAGGTGCTGACCGCGTTTTTCCTGGAGGCCACCTTCCTCGGCATCATGCTGTTCGGCATGCGCCGCGTGAGCAACCGCACGCATACCGTCGCCACGCTGCTGGTTGCCGGCGGCACCACGCTGTCGGCGTTCTGGATCCTGGCGCTGAATTCGTGGATGCAAACCCCGGCCGGCTTCGAGATGATCGACGGCCGCGCGCACGTGACGAGCTGGCTGGCGGTGATCTTCAACCCGTCGTTCCCCTACCGCCTCGTGCACATGCTGCTGGCCTCTGGCCTGACCGTGGCGTTCCTGCTGGCAGGCATTTCGGCCTACCGCTGGCTGCGCGGCGACCGCGCGCCTGAGGTGCTGTCGTCGCTGCGCACGGGCGTGGTCATCGCGGCGGTGCTGATCCCGCTGCAGATCGTCGCTGGCGACCTGCACGGCCTCAATACGCTGCACCACCAGCCGGCCAAGATCGCCGCCATGGAAGGCATCTGGAAGACGGAGAAGGGCGCGCCCGCGGTGCTGTTCGGCCTGCCCAACGCCACCACGCAGCGCAACGATTTCGAGATCGCCATCCCCAAGCTGGCCTCGGTCTACCTGACCCACAGCGCCGACGGCGAGATCAAGGGCATCGACGCGTTCGAGGGCGCGCACCCGCCGGTGGCGCCCTTGTTCTTCGCGTTCCGCATCATGGTGGGCGTGGGCCTGCTGATGCTGGCGGTGTCGTGGACGGCGGCCTGGCAGTTGCGCCGCCACGGGCAGCCCTCGCGCTGGATGGCGCGCGCGCTGCTGGCGATGACATTCTCGGGCTGGGTGGCGCTGGTGGCGGGCTGGTACGTCACCGAGATCGGCCGCCAGCCCTACCTGGTGTACGGCGTGCTGACCACGGCGCAGGCCGCCTCCAAGGTGCCGGCCATGATGATCGGCGCCACGCTGGCGATGTACCTGGCGCTCTACGCGGCGCTGATCGCGGCGTACATCTCGGTGGTGTTCTACCTGGCGCGCAAGGCGGGCAGCCCCGACCTGGACGCGTCCGGGCTCGAAACCCCTCGCGCCGTGCTGCCCGGCGAACTGCGGAGCGCAGAATGAACGACCTGACCCAACCCGCCGGCTGGATGCCGCTGGTGTTCCTGGCCCTGATGGGCGTCTCCATGCTGATCTACGTGATCCTGGACGGCTACGACCTTGGCGTGGGCGTGCTGCTGCGCCGTGCCGACGATGCCGACAAGGACACCATGATCGCCTCGATCGGCCCGTTCTGGGATGCCAACGAGACCTGGCTGGTGCTGGGCGTGGGCTTGCTGCTCACGGCCTTCCCGATCGCGCACGGCATGATCCTCACCCAGCTCTACCTGCCGGTGGCGCTGATGCTGGCCGGGCTGATCATCCGCGGCGTGGCGTTCGATTTTCGCGTGAAGGCGCGCGCGCACCACAAGCCGTGGTGGAACCGCGCGTTCTACGCGGGCTCGCTGCTGGCCAGCTTCTCGCAGGGGCTGATGCTGGGCCTGTACATCACCGGCTTCCGGCATGGCTGGCTGGATATCGCCTTCGCGGTGGTGGTGGGGCTGTGCCTGGTGGCGGGCTATTGCTTGCTGGGCGCGGGCTGGCTGATCATGAAGACCAGCGGCAGCCTGCAGCGGCGCGCCATGTACTGGGCACGGCGCAGCCTGTGGCTGACCGGCACCGGCGTGACCCTGATCTCGGTGGTGACGCCGCTGGTGAGCCAGCGCATCTTCGACAAATGGTTCTCGCTGCCCAACATCATCCTGCTGGCGCCGATCCCGCTGGTGACGGTGGCGCTGTTCGTGATCCTCGACCGGCTGCTGCGGCGCATGCCGGCCTGGCTCGAACGCGGCAACGATCGCTGGTGCTGCGTGCCCTTCGCCGGCACCGCCGTGATCTTCCTGATGGCGTTCAACGGCCTGGCCTACAGCATCTTCCCCTACCTCGTGGTGGACAAGATCGACGTCTGGCAGGCGGCCAGCGCGCCCGAATCGCTGGGCGTGATCCTGGCGGGCGCGGCCGTGGTGCTGCCGACCATCCTGGGTTACACGCTGTACGCGTACCGTGTATTCTGGGGCAAGGCGACCGACCTGCACTACTACTGAAGCATGCGGACCGGGCGCCCGGCCCGGCAGGCGGCCATATCGACAAGGACAGACAGCAACTCATGAGCGGCTCGCAAGGCCAACAACCCGGCACGCCCCCCACCATCCCCGAGGCCGGCCCCCTGCCCCGCCGCCTGCTCAACCGCCTGCGGGCCCGCGCGGGCGCGCAGGTGCGCGGCCTCACGCGCAGCAACTCCGGTCTCAGCCTGGACTACGACAACCCGCCCGGCGACCCCGGCCTGTTCGGCCCGGACGCGGTCTGCTGGCGCGTGCACGCGGACTTTCCCGCGATGCTGGCCGGCGGCGTCAGCGCCCTGCTGCTGCAGACGCTGCACCCGCTGGCGCTGGCCGGCGTGTGGGACCACTCCACGTTCCGCACCGACATGCAGGGCCGGCTGGGCCGCACCGCGCAGTTCATCGCGGGCACCACGTATGGCAACCGCGCCGACGCGCTGGCGCTGATCGACCGCGTCAGGCGCATCCACACCCAGGTCAAGGGCACGGCGCCGGACGGCCGCCCCTACGCCGCCGACGACCCCGCGCTGCTCACCTGGGTCCACGTGGCCGAGGTCTCGAGCTTCCTCGGGGCCTACCTGCGCTATGTCGGCCCGCTCCCGCTGGCGGAGCAGGACCGCTACTACGACGAGACCGCGCGCATTGCCGAGATGCTCGGCGCCACCGGCGTGCCGCGCAGCGCGGCCGCCATCGCGGCCTACCTGGAGCGCATGCGCCCCGAACTGGTGGTAAGCGAGCGCACACATGAAGTGGTGCGGCTGGTCATGGCGATGCCCGTGGCCAGCCCGCTGCTCAAGCCGGCGGTGCGCATCATGGCCGACGCGGGCATTGCCCTGCTGCCGCGCTGGGCCCAGCGCGAGCTCGGCCTGCACGGCGCCGCGGCCCTGCGCCTGCCGGTCTCGCTGGCGGGCATGCGCATGCTGGCACCGACGCTGCGCTGGGCGCTCGGCAACGGCCTGGCCGCCCGCGCGCGCCGGCGCGCGCTCAAAGCGGCACCCGTGGCGTCGGCCCAGGCCTCCTGAGCGGCAGCATCCCTCCCTGCAGGCCTCGTCTTGCGGCGGCGCACACGTGCGCCCGCCGCTGCACGCGCTCGCGCCTGTCCCACGATCTACGCGTAAACCCCCGGATTGACTTCGCCGTCGCACCTTAATATTCTTTTATGAACGCTACGTTCATTTTTGAACATAAACAAGGTCAGGACATCGCACGGCGACAGCGCGCCACGCGCAACTGACCGCATCCCGCGACGCCCCGGAAAAGGAAAGAGCATCATGGCTTCACGAAAGATTGGCATCAACGGCGCCGGCATCGGCGGACTGGCCGCGGCGATTGCGCTGCGCAAGCTTGGCCAGGACGTGGTGGTGTTCGAGCAGGCGGCGCGCTTCGCGCGCGTCGGGGCCGACATCAACCTCACGCCGAACGCCGTGCTGGCGCTGGACGGGCTAGGCGTGGGCGACGCGCTGCGCGAGACCGCCGCGCGCCCCACCCACCGCATCAGCCGCCAGTGGGATACCGGCGAAGAGACCTCGCGCCTGGCCATGAGCGACGAGGCCGAGATCCGCTACGGCGCGCCGCAGCTCACCATGCACCGCGGCGACCTGATGACCGCGCTCGAAGGCGCGCTGCCGTCCGCGTGCGTGAAGCTGGGCAAGAAGGCCACCGAGATCATCCCGCGCGAAGCCGGCGCCACCCTGCGCTTTGCCGACGGCACGCAGGAAGACGTGGACGTGCTGATCGGCGCCGACGGCATCCACTCGGCCGTGCGCGCCGCCATCCTGGGGCCCGAGCACCCGGTGTTCACCGGCGTGGTGGCCTACCGCGCGGTGGTGCCGGCCGAGCGCCTGTCGGTGCCCAACCTGCAGGCCTTCACCAAGTGGTGGGGCCCGGAAGCGACCTCGCAGATCGTCACGTTCCCGCTCAACCGCGGACGCGAGATCTTCATCTTCGCCACGGTGGCGCAGGACGCCTGGCGCCATGAATCGTGGACCACGCCGGGCCGCGTGGAAGATGTGCGCGCGGCGTATGCCGGCTTCCACCCCGAGGCGCGCGCCCTGCTCGACGCCTGCGACGACGTGCTGATCTCCGCGCTGTACGTGCGCGACCCGCTGCCGCGATGGTCGGCGGGCCACATCGCGCTGCTGGGCGATGCGTGCCACCCGATGATGCCGTTCATGGCACAGGGCGCGGGCATGGCCATCGAGGATGGCGTGGTACTCGCGCGCTGCCTGGCCGATGCGCAGGACGGTGACGTCCCGGCCGCGCTGGCGCGCTACCAGGCCGCGCGCCACGCACGGACCAGCCGCGTGCAGATCGGCTCGCGCAGCAATGCGTGGCTCAAGGAAGGCGGCAACGCCGACTGGGTGTACGACTACAATGCGTGGCAGGTTGCGCTCGGCTGAAGCGATTCGGCGGGGCCGCACCGCGACCCGCCCACCAGGATCCATGCGCAAGACATCCAAGCCAGCCCAGAGCGCCGCGCCATCCGCGGCCGAGACCGAGACCGCCGCGCCGGCGGCCCCCGAGATCACCGGTGACGACGACAAGCCGCAACTCGTCGGCCCCGTGATCCGCGCATTGCGGCTGCTGCGCTTCGTGGCCGAGGGCGGCTCCACCGCGAACCTCAGCGAAGTCGGCCGGCGCATCGACGTCAACCGCGTCACCGTCATGCGTCTGCTCGACACGCTCGAGCACGAGGGCATGCTGGAGCGGCTGCCGCAGGGCGGCCACCAGCCCGGCTTCGATTTCCTCAAGCTCGGCGCCCGCGTGCTGGCCGGCAAGGACCTCACCGTCTTCGCGCGGCGCGTGCTGGCCAGCCTGAGCGAGTCGCTGCAGTTGTCCGCCTACCTGTGCGTGCTGGACGACGGCAATGTGCTTTACCTGCTGCGCGACATGCCGCAGACGTCGCTGGTCAGCAATATCCAGGTGGGCAGCCGCGTGCCCGCGCACCTCACCACGCCGGGCCGCATGCTGGTGGCGGGATTGTCCGACGGCGCCCTGCGCGCCTGCCTCGGCGACGAGCCGCTCGCCACGGCGACGCCGCAGAGCCCGGCCACCTACGCGCGCCTGGGCGACGTGCTCGCGGCGGACCGCGAGCGCGGCTGCGCGTGGAGCTTCTCCGGGTTCGAGCCCGGCATCGATTCCTGCGCGGCGCCGGTGTTCGATGCCAGCGGCGCCACCGTCGCCGCGATCAGCGTGGCCGGCCCCGATATCCGCTTCGAGCGCGATCCCGCGCTGCGCGAGCGCACCGAGCGCGAGGTCAGGCGCGCGGCGCGCGACCTGTCCGGGCTGCTGGGACATGCCGGCGCCACCCGCGGCGCCCGCGGCGGCAGGCAGATCGCCTAGTCGGATGGCCTAGTCGGATGGCCTAGTCGTTTTGCCGTTTCTTGGCTCTGGAAGGTGTACCGCGGCCCCGCTACATTGGCCGTACGCGCTTAAAGGAACCAGCATGAACGCACCCATCGACATCCAGCATCTCGAATCCCGGCCAGACTGGCTGGCCGCCTTCCCCGTCATGAAGGCGCTGCGGCCGCACCTGCGGGACGCGCAAGCCTTCGCCAGCCAGCTCGAGCGGCAGCACGCCCAGGGCTACCGCTTGCTGGCCGCGCGCCAGCACGGCGAGATTCTCGGCCTGGCCGGCTACCGCCTGCAGGAAAACCTGATCTACGGCCGCTTCGTCTACGTCGACGACCTCGTGGTGGCCGCATCGCTGCAGCGCTCCGGCCTCGGCGCGCGGCTGCTGGACGCGGCGCGGCAACAGGCCGTGGCACGGGACTGCACGCATTTCGTGCTCGATACCGGGCTGCACATGGCACTCGCGCAGCGCTTCTATTTCCGCCAGGGCCTGCTGGCACGCGGCATGCACTTCGTCGAAGCGCTGTCGCAAGGGAGCGAGGCATGATGCGCGCACTGCACGTGAATGCCAGCCCGCATGGCGCCGCGAGCCATGCCCACCGCCTGGCCGGCGAACTGATTGCCAGCCTGCGCGAGTCGCACGGCCCGCGCGCGACGGACTTCCCGCTGATCGTGCGCGACCTCGCGCAAGAGCCGCCGCCGGCGATCGACAAGGCCTACGCAAGCGCCATCACGATGCCACCGGGCAGCAAGCCGGACGCCGCGGCGTTGGCGTGGTCCGAGCGGCTGATCCGCGAGCTCGAGGAAACCAGCCTGCTGGTCATCAGCACGCCGATGCACAACTTCACCGTGCCGGCCTCGCTCAAGCTGTGGATCGACTACGTGCTGCGCATCCACCGCACATTCGCCGCGACGCCGGCCGGCAAGGTCGGGCTGCTGCGGGACCGGCCGACATTCGTGCTGGTCGGCTCCGGCGGCCACATTGCCGGCGAGCGCGCACGGCAGCCGGATTTCCTGACGCCATACCTGCGCCACGCGCTCGCCGCGATCGGCATCCACGACGTGAAGTTCGTGCTGCTGCAGGGACTCGTCTTCGGCGACACGGCCGTGGCCGAGGCGCTCGCGGCGGCCCGCACAAACATCGCGGCCGAGCTGCCGCGCCTGCTCGGCTAGCGCGCTGACCGGGTCCGGGCGGCCGCGGCTGGCGGGCGTCGGGGGCGCTCCCGCCCGCACCAGCCGTCTTCCGCGGCCATCCCTTTCGCGTAAAGACAAGCGGCGGCGCAAGCACGCAGCCGTGCGCGGCGCTCACGGATTGGTGCCGTCCGGACAACAGCATGAGCCCCTGTGCGTATCTACCGCCGGGACGGCGGCACTCGTACGATGCGTTCCTTGCCGCGCAACGCATTTTGCGACGGGCCACCTCGCTGTACATCGTTCCATTCGCGCCGTTACCCCGTCAACGGCACAGTCTCCCTTCGCCCGGCCGGCCGGCCAGGGCCCGGTGAATCGACAGCGATCGCGATGCCAATCACCACCGGAGCATGAAACATGAAGCGTGAACCTCTCCTCTCTGCCGACGGCGCAGGCCGGCGAAACCTGATGCTCGGCGGCGCCGCGGCAACGATCGCAACCGTCCTTCCGGCCGCCGCAGCGGCCGCCACCGGCCGCGTGCCCACGTCAGCCCCCGTTCGTGGCGCGGCCGGAAACCAGTCCGCGGACAGGATCACCACCAAAGACGGCGTCGACATCTACTATAAAGAATGGGGCCCCAGGAGCGGCCCGGCAGTCACGCTCAGCCATGGCTGGCCGCTTTGCTCGGACAGCTGGGAAAGCCAGGCATTCTTCCTTGCGTCGAACGGCTTCCGCGTGGTCGCGCATGACCGGCGCGGACACGGCCGTTCCAGCCAGCCCTGGGACGGCAACGACATGGACCACTACGCCGACGACCTGGCCACGGTCATCAATACCTTGAACCTGAAGAACGTGACGGCGATCGGCTTCTCGACGGGGGGCGGCGAGGTCGCCCGGTACATCGGCCGCCACGGCAGCGCTCGCGTGGCAAGGATCGGCCTGATCTCGGCGGTGCCGCCGCTGATGGTCAAGACCGCCGCCAACCCGGGCGGCGTGCCGATAGAGGCCTTCGACGGGATCCGCGCGGCGATGATCGCAGACCGCTCGCAGCTGTTCCGGGACATCGCGAGCGGGCCCTTCTATGGCTTCAACCGTCCCGGCGCAAAGGCATCCCAAGGGATGATCGAATCATGGTGGCTGCAGGGCATGACGGGCGGCTTCAAGAACACCTACGACTCGGTTCGCGCGTTCTCGGAAACGGACTTTACCGCGGACCTGAAGAAGTTCGACAAGCCGACGCTGATCGTGCACGGCGACGACGACCAGATCGTGCCGGTCGATGTGGGC
Source organism: Cupriavidus sp. 05N38 (assembly GCF_056397345.1). Taxonomy (NCBI): domain Bacteria; kingdom Pseudomonadati; phylum Pseudomonadota; class Betaproteobacteria; order Burkholderiales; family Burkholderiaceae; genus Cupriavidus; species Cupriavidus sp. 05N38. Next base: position 171,208 of record NZ_JBFTNF010000010.1, on the reverse strand, counting down.
GGGCGCGCGTCGAAGACGCTGGTCCCGCATGCCATCCTGAAGATCTACAAAGGCGCGCCGCACGGCCTGACCGAGACGCACAAGGATCAGCTCAACCAGGATCTGCTGGCCTTCCTGCGTAGCTGACCGGTCCCTCGGGAGCAGATCGGCGGGCGCACCTGTGGCCGCCGGGCTGCCTCCGGATTCCTTGCCGGCGGCCCGCACCCCGGCCCTGCGCGCTGCCACACTGCCGCGAGATGCATACCATGCACCTGGGAAAGTCGTACACGTTGTCCGAGTTCGTGTTCTGGTCGAGAAGGCAGATCTATGCCTTGCTCGTATGCGGTGCGCTGCCCATTTTCCTCTATCAGTTCCTCGGGCTGAAATGGCTGTCGATCCCGCTGCCGGTTGTCGTGCTGCTGGGCACGGCCACGTCGTTCATCGTCGGCTTCAAGAACGTGCAGACCTACAACAGGGCACTGGAGGCGCAAGAGATCTGGACTGACATCCTGAACGGCAGCCGTTTCCTGGCCGTCATCTGCCGGGACTTCCCGGCGACGCCAACGGCCGGCCGGGAACTGGTGCTGCGGCATTGTGCATGGTTGACGGCGCTGCGCTACCAACTGAGAAGCCCCAGGGTCTGGGAGAACGCCGACAAGATCTTCAACGTGGAGTACCGGAAGTACTACCGGATTTCCGAGTGGGAGATGCCGTTGGAACAGGCGCTTGCGCCGTACCTGCCGCCGGCCGAGCTTGCGTCGCTTCTGCAAGCCGACAACAAGGCAACCAGCCTGCTGGGCGCGCAGGCCGCGGCGGTCAAGCGACTCCTGGCCGCCGGCGAGATCAGCCACCCTTTCTATATGGAATTCCAACGGACGTTCCGGGAGTGCTTCCAGCAACAAGGCAGGGCGGAGCGTATCAAGGAGTATCCGTATCCCAGGCAATACGCAGTCATCAATGTCCTGTTTGTACGTTCCTTCTGCTTGCTGCTTCCCTTCGGCATCCTCGCGGAGTTCGAGAAACTCAGCGAGCGCGTTACGGGGATCATGCACGGCAACATGATCTGGCTGGTCATTCCGTTCAGCGCGATGATCTCCTGGATGTATCTCGCGCTGGAACAGGTGGGCGAAAGCACGGAGAACCCGTTCGAAGGAAACGCCAACGATGTGCCCATCACACGGATTTGCCGGCAGATCGAATGCGAACTGATGAACCTCCTGGGCGACGAGCCCGTGTCGCCCGAGCCGGAGTCGGACGGCCACATCGTTCTCTAGTCTCTAGACGAACAGCCTAGAAGGACGGGACCCCCGCAAGCTTGTCGGGATTGCGCACGACGTAGATCGTGGCGATGCGCCCCGCGTCGATGCTCAAGGCGTGTGCCGATTCGATCTTGCCGTCCACATAGCGCAGGAGGCCCGGCATGCCGTTGATGCGGGCCGCCCGGTAGCGCACCCGGCCCGGTACCGCGCGCAGGGCGGACCGGTAGACGCCGGCAATCCGGGCCGCGCCGCGCAGGACGCGCCCGCGCGATGGCCCCTTGCCGTCGCCGTCGGCAACCAGGACGGCGTCTGGCTCGAGCATGGACCGCATCGCCGTACAGTCGCCGGCGCTGGCGGCCTCCATGAAGCGCGCCAGCAATGCGCGATGTTCCTGTCTGGATGCGTCATAGCGCAGCCAGCTTGCGCGGACGTGCTCGCCGGCGCGGTCCACGATCAGGCGGCAGGCCGCGCCGGTCTTGCCGAGGACGGCGGCGATTTCCTCGTAGTCCAGGTCGAACGCCTGGCGCAGCAGAAACGTCGCGCGCTCGTCGGGAGAGAGGCGCTCCAGGACCCAGAACAGCGCCCCGGACAAATCGCTCGCCAGTGCCGCCTCGGCCTGCGGGGTGTCTTCGCAAAGCTCGACCAGCGGCTCCGGCAGCCACCAGCCGACGTACTCCGCCTGCTCTTGCCCGCGCGAACGCGGGCGATCGATCGGCAGCCTTGTCGTGACCGTGACCAGCCATGCCTGCGCGGAAGGCATGCGGGCATGGTCAGCCTCCTGCCAGCGCAGCCATGCGTCCCTGGCCACGTCCTCGGCCTCGGCCTCGGCACGGATGCCGAGCATGCGATCGGCGATGCCGATCAGGCGGGTTTTCAGCGCGGCGAAGGTCTCTGCGATATCCATAAGCCAGGGGCCATATGAGGAACATTCACCTTAGACGCGCCAGCGCGTTGCCCTGTGACACCGGGCGGACACCGGACCTGCCGGCGCGATGCAGCGAAGTTTTCGCCATGACTGTCACAAGCGTGTCCTGCCCGCCGTCTTACGGATAAGCAAGGCGCAGAGGGCTCCTGCCAAACAAGACGAAAGGTAAATATCATGACTGCAGCACGTATGGACTTCTTCAATCTGGCGCCGGCGAACCTGAAGGCGATGATCAATCTCTCCGGCTCCGTCAAGCAGAGCTCGCTCGGGCCCCGCCTGGTGGAACTGGTGCAGTTGCGCGTATCCCAGATCAATGGTTGCGGCATGTGCATCGACATGCACTGGCGCGACCTGGTCAAGCAAGGACTTGATCCGCGCCATCTCAATGCCGTGGCCGGCTGGCGCGAAGCACCGTTCTTCAACGCCCGCGAGCGCGCCGCGCTGGCCTGGGCGGAAGCCGTCAACGCACTGCCGCATCGCGACGACACGGATGCGGTCTACCCGGAGCTGCGCGAGCAATTCAGCGAGACCGAGATTGCCGAACTGCTGTACACCATCGCGGCGATCCGTGGCTGGAACGTCATGAACCTGAGCCTGCGCAACCAGATTCCGGAAGTGCCGGCGCCTGGCTTCTGATCGACCCGCAGGTCCACGCCACCCTGGCACGGTGCCCTGCGCGCATGCGCGGCGCGTTTCCGTGCACGCACCAATCGGCCCGCCTCGCGTCCTGTCCGGTGCCGGCTGTCGCGGCAATCGCGCGCGCCATGCGCAGGGCATGGTCGGACGCAAGCGATTGGTGCCGAACGGGAAACAATGTGATCCCCGCGGCGTATCTAGCGCAGCACGGCTTCGACACCTAGGATTCGTCGTGTCCGGCGGATATGGCCGGCGCCCTGGCCCTCCGGGGCCGTATCTTCAAGTTCGCCAGGAAAACATCATGACGCAACGCCTGAACTACATGCAGCAATCCCCCGAGCTCCTCAAGAAGCTTATCGGAGTCAGCATGCTGCTGAATGACTCGAAGATCGAGCCGAACATCCGCCACCTGGTCGAGATCCGCGCATCGCAGATCAACGGCTGCGCCTTCTGTGTCGACATGCATATCAAGCAAGCGCGCATTCACGGCGAACGCGAACTGCGCCTGCACCACCTCGCCATCTGGCGCGAATCGACGTTGTTCGCGCCGCGCGAACGCGCGGCACTCGCATGGACGGAAGTGCTGACCAAGATTCCCGAGCATGGGGTGCCGGACGAGCTCTACGAGCGCGTGCTCACGCAGTTCTCGGAGAAGGAGCTTTCCGACCTGACGTTCCTGGTGATGGCGATCAACGCCTGGAACCGCGCCAACGTGGCCTTCCGTACCTCCCCTGGCTCGGCCGACAAGGAGTATGGTCTGGACAAGGCCAACCTGGAGTGATGCCATGAAGTTCACCAAGCGATTCACGGCTGCGCTGTTCCTGCTGTCCTCGCTCGCGGGCGTGCAGTCCGCCAACGCCGCACAGGACGCACACGACGCACACGACGCCATCGTCACGCCCGTGCTTACGCAGCCTTTGCCCGAATTCCCCGGCAAGGAGGCGCTGATGATCACCGTGGTCTATCCGCCCGGCAGCAAGGATCCCGTACACCGGCACAACGCGCATGCCTTCATCTATGTGCTGGAGGGCAAGATCATCATGGCCGTCAAGGGTGGCAAGGAAGTCACCCTGACGCCGGGCCAGACCTGGCATGAAGGCCCGGACGACGTGCACACGGTGGGAAGGAACGCCAGCAACACAAAGCCGGCCAAGTTCGTCGTGCTGCTGATCAAGGACAAGGACGCACCGGTGCTGGTCCCGGAAAAATAGCCGGCGCCTGTCACACGCGGGCGGTATCCAACGTCTTGCGGGCATGGATATTTCTTTTATCGCCCCGGACTTGCCCGGCGATGCGCTCGCCACCAGTTTCGCAACGAGTTACGCCGGTGTGATCGCCTTTATTGCCGTCGTCAGCGAAGGCAGCTTCGCCAAGGCTGGCGTCCGCCTCGGGATCGGCCGTTCCGCGGTCAGCCGCAACGTGCAGAAGCTTGAGACGCAACTCGACGCGCGGCTGTTCGTGCGCACGACGCGCTGTACCTCGCTGACGCGCGAAGGGAAGCTGTTCTACGACAACTGCCGTCCGGCCATCGAGCGCATCGCGCAGGCACTCGGGGACATGCGCGAGCTGCGCAACGGCCCCCCGCGCGGTCATCTGCGCGTGCGGGCAACGACAGGGTTCGGACGCAAGATTGTGGCGCCCCTGCTCTGCGGATTCCACGCCAGGTACCCGGAAATCTCGCTGGACGTTCAGCTCGACGACCGCCCCGCCGATTTCGCGGCGGACCGCATCGACGTCGCATTTCGCGACGGCAGAATGGAAGACAGCCAGGTGATTGCCCGGCAGCTGATTCCGATGCAGATGCTGGTCTGCGCCTCGCCGGCATATGCACGCATGCACGGGTTGCCGGACTCCATCGACGACATTGCCCGCCATCCTTGCATCAACCTGCGGACCGCGGGCGGCCGCGTGCGGAGCTGGGAGTTCAAGGCCGACGGCGCTGGCATCACGCTGCTGCCGCCTTCGCGGCTGACATTCAACGATGCGGACCTGGTGCTGCAGGCGGTGCTCCGCGGCCAGGGCATTGCGCAGCTGGCGGCCTACCAGATCCGCGAGCTGCTTCGCACGGAACAGCTCGTGCACTGCCTTGCCGGCCATGCACCCGACGACAGCGGCCACTACGTGTGCTATCTCAGCCGCAAGCATCTCCCGGCGCGGGTCCGGGTGTTCGTCGACTACATCGCGGAGCAGACGCGGCTGCTCGATCTCCGGATCCCGCTTGCCTGATGGTGTCCCGGAGACAACAGGGTGTGTTGCGGTGCGCGCCTGCTCCGGCCGGGTCGCCGCGCCTGCCAAGGAACGCCGGCACGCCCTGCAAAGGCCGCGCCCGCGCCGCCCGAAACTATGTGGATAGCATGCCTTTAGATGACCGCCTCGAGATGACGAGGCTTCGTGCTGCGGAAGCAGCCCAGCGGGATGATGCACGGTTGTGGAGGTGGTTCTCCGACAGCATGGAGGACCGCAGCATCTCGTGCCGGCTCACGCGCCAGGACGCCTGGCAGATCAGCGTGAACGGGTGCAAGATTGCGCTCGACAAATCATTCGACGTTGCCGTGCGGACTGCGTACGCGCTTCTGAAGCCGCTGGCTTGCCGGCCGCCGATGCAACCGGCGGCCGACCCGCGCGATTCGCGGCAAACCGCTCCCGTTGCCGAGAGCCAATAGCCGACAGCCGACAGCCAATTGCCGGCCGCCGGCCCTCAGCCGCGCAACTCCTCGCGCAAGCGGAACTTCTGGATTTTCCCGGCCGGCGTGCACGGCAGCGCCTCCCGCACCACCAGCCGCTCCGGCACATACTGCTGGGTCAGCTTGTGCGCCTTGAGATAGGCGGCCATGGCGGCCATGTCGAACGCGCAGCCCGGCCGCGTCACCACGAATGCGCAGGCGCGCTCGCCCAGCCGCTCGTCCGGGTAGGCCACGATGGCCACTTGCGAAACGGCGGGATGGCGGTACAGCAATGCCTCGACCTCCACCACGGGAATGTTCTCGCCACCGCGGATGATCACGTCCTTGCTGCGCCCGTCGATGCGGATGAAGCCGTGCGCATCGATCCGGGCCAGGTCACCGGTATCGAACCAGCCGTCGGCGTCGGTGTCGTTCAGGTGCGGGCGCCGCAGGTAGCCGCCGAAGTTCGAGCACGAGCGCACCAGCAGCCTGCCGGTTGCGCCGGCGGGCTGCTCCGTACCGGCTGCGTCCACCACGCGCACCGCCACCCCGGGCAGCGGGCAGCCGTCGGTGTTGACGGCACGCTCGTCGTCATCGTCCAGGCGCGTGGTGGTGACCGCGCCCATCTCCGTCATGCCCCACGCCGACACCACCTTGGCCCCGAGCGCTGCGCGCGCCTGCTCGACCAGGGCGCCGGGAATCGGCGCGCCGGCGCACAGGAAGGTGCGCAACGTCGGGATCGCCAGGCCCGTATCGGCTACGGCCCTGGCCAGGTCGGAGAGGAACGGCGTGGACGCCATGGTAAAGCTCACGCCTTCCCCGCGGATCAGCTCCAGCGCCCTGCGCGGCTCCCAGGTATCGAGCAGCACCACACTGGCGCCGAGCATGAGCGGCATCATCAGCCCGTACATGAAGCCGGTCTGGTGCGCCATGGGCGAGGCCATCAGGATCACGTCGCCGCTGCCCAGGCGCATGCGTTGCGCGTAGGGCACGATATTGGCCATCAGCGTATTGGCCGAGTGCAGCACGCCCTTGGGCTCGCCGGTGGTGCCGGAGGTGTAGATCAGTTGAGTGATGTCATCGGGCCCGGGGCGATGATGCACTGGCGGCGCAGGCGCATCGTCGCCCGCCTGCAGCAGGGCTTCGAAGGCATTGGCGCCGGCGCCGCCGATCACCAGCAGGTGCTGCAGGTCCGGCAGCGACGCGCGCAGGCCTTCGAGCATGCCCTCATGGTCAAACCCGCGGAAGCGCCTGGGCACCACCACCACCTTGCTGGCGGCGTGCCGAAGCATGAACGACAGCTCGCGCTCGCGCAGGATCGGCATGAGCGGATTGAGCACCGCGCCCAGCCGCGAGCACGCCAGGTACAGCGCGGTGAACTCCCACCAGTTCGGCAGCTGGCAAGACACCACATCGTCCCGCCCCACGCCGAGCCGGGCCAGCCCGGCGGCGATCCGGTCCGCGCGGCCGGCAAGCTCGCGGTAGCTCAGCCGCACGGTGGCGCCGGTTTCCGCGCGCACCGCGCTCAGCGCAGTCTTGTCCGGCCAGCGGGACACGCAATCGTCCAGCGCATCATTGATGGTGCGGTCCGGCCACAAGCCCTGCGCGATGCTGGCGGCGCGGCGCGGTGGCAGCAGGATGGCGTCGAATGCCATGGCGTGTCTCCTCGTTGCTGTCGTTGTCATGGATGGCGCAAGCGCAGGTCAGGCCGGCACCGCGTCCCGGCCCGCGCGCGTGCGGGCGATGATGGTCTTCATGATCTGCGCGGTGCCGTCGCCGATCTGGAAACCGAGCACGTCGCGCAGGCGCTGCTCCATCGGGCCGCGGTCGTAGCCGCCGTGGCCGAACGACAGCAGGCACTGGTGCACCACGTCGTAGGCGAGCTTGGGCGCCCACCACTTGCACATCGCGGCTTCGGCCGTATGCGGCAGTTCGCGGTCCTTCATCCACAGCGTCTGCAGGCACAGCAGGCGCGCGGCCGTCACCTGCGTCTCGAAATCCGCCAGCGGATGCGACACGCCCTGGAACGCCGACAGCGGCTTGCCGAACGCCTCGCGCTGCGCCACGTATTCCCAGGTTTCGTCGAGGCTCGCCTTGGCCACCGCCAGCACCTGCAGGCCGATCAGCGCACGCGAGAAATCGAAGCCCTGCATCACCTGCACGAAGCCCTGGCCCTCCTTGCCGAGCAGGTGACTGACCGGGACGCGCACGTTCTCGAAGAAGATCGAGCCGCGGCCGATGGCGCGCTGGCCATGGCAATCGAAGCGGCTGGTGGTGATGCCCGGCAGGTCCATCGGCACCAGCAGCGCCGAGACGCCGCGCGCGCCGGCCTCTACCGTGCCGGAGCGCGCGAACACGACGGCGGCGTCGGCCTGGTCGGCGGCGGAGATGGAGGTCTTTTCGCCATTGAGGACGTAGTGGTCGCCATCGCGCTCCATGCGCAGGCGCAGGCTGGCCGCGTCGGAGCCGCCGCGCGGCTCGGTCAGCGCAATGGCGAACAGCGCTTCGCCCCGGGTCAGGCGCTGCAGCCAGGGGCGTGCGATCTCCGGCGCGGCATGCTGGGCCAGGATCTGCCCGTTCAGCGAGGCCAGCAGGTTGATGTAGGAAATGCTGAGGTCCGCGCGCGCCACCGCTTCGTGGATCACGCCGGCCGCCAGGCAGCCGAGGCCCTGCCCGCCGTACTGTTCGGGCAGTTCGGGCGCGATGAAGCCCATCTGGCCCATGTCGCGCATCAGCGCGCGGTCCAGCACGCGGGTCCGGTCGCGCTCCAGAAATCCGGGCGCGATGCGGTCGGTGGCAAAGCGCCGGGCATGGTCGGCCAGTGCGGCCAGGTCTTCGTCGAGATAGGGGTTCATGATGTCTGCGGCCTGCGGAATGTTGTATTGACGCGCGCCCGCCGGCCGGGCCGTGCGGGCGTGCAGCGCGTACCGTGGAGGCGCGCGGCTTACTTCGCGTACCTGCGGAAGTCCGGCTTGCGCTTTTCCTGGAAGGCCGTCACGCCTTCGCGCGATTCTTCCGTGTCGTAGTAGAGCTTGAGCGCATACATGCCCATGCCGGCGATGCCACTCTGCTGGGCAGTGTCCATGTTGAAGCTGCGCTTGGCGATGGCCAGCGCCGTGGGGCTCTTCTCCATGATCTCGTCGCACCATTTCTGCACTTCGGCATCGAGCTGCCCGTGCGGCACGACTGCGTTGACCAGGCCCATGGCCAGCGCCTCGGCGGCCGGGTAGCGCCGGCACAGGTACCAGATCTCGCGCGCCTTCTTCTCGCCCACCACGCGCGCCAGGAACGCCGTGCCGTAGCCGGGATCGACCGAGCCCACCTTCGGCCCCACCTGCCCGAACACGGCCTTGTCCGAGGCGATGGTGAGATCGCAGATGGTGCACAGCACATTGCCGCCGCCGATGGCATAGCCCTGCACGCGCGCGATGACTGGCTTGGGCACGTCGCGGATGGCGTTGTGCAGTTCTTCCATCGGCAGGCCGATGGTGCCGCGGCCGTCGTACTGGCCTTCGTGGGCGGACTGGTCGCCGCCGGTGCAGAAGGCCTTCTCGCCGGCGCCCGCGAGCACGATGGCACCGATGGCACGGTCGTAGCCGGCGCGGTTGATGGCGTGGATCAGCTCGTCGCAGGTGCGCCCGCGGAAGGCATTCATCTTCTCGGGGCGGTTGATGGTGATCCACGCCGCGCCGTTGCGCACTTCATACAGGATGTCTTCGTAGTTCATGGTGCTTGTCTCCAGGGTTTCGTTGGCGAGTGCGGGCTCAGCCGTTCATGGTCAGGCCGCCCGACACGCTGAGCACCTGCCCGGTGACAAAGGCAGCGTCGTCGCTGGCAAAGAACACGATGGCGCCGGGCAGGTCGTCCGGCTGGCCGATGCGGCCCAGCGGGATCGAACGCGTGAACGCCTCGATCAGCTTTTCCGGGTTGCCCGCGCCCTGCTTGTAGTCCTCGAACAGCGCGGTGTCGGTCGGCCCCGGGCACACCACGTTGACGGTGATGCCGTGGCGCGCGTGCTCGCGTGCGATGGTCTTGGAGAAGGACACCAGCCCGCCCTTGCACGCGGCGTAGACCGCCTCGCCGGACGAGCCCACGCGCGCCGCGTCGGAGGCGATATTGACGATGCGCCCGCGCCTGCGCTCCACCATGCCGGGCAGCACGGCGTGGTGCATGTGCAGCGCCCCGGTCAGGTTGATGGCGATCAGGCGGTCCCATTGCGCCGGCTCGGTCTTGGTGAACGGCTTGAACACATCCCAGCCGGCGTTGTTCACCAGCACGTCGACCGGACCGAACTTGTCGACGACCGCGGCTACCGCGGCGTCCACGCTGGCGCGATCCGTGATGTCGCAGCGAAACGCCTCCGCGCGGCCGCCTTCGGCGCGGATCTGCTGCGCCACCCGGTCTGCCGCTTCGGGGTTGAGGTCCAGCACCGCCACCGCGGCGCCCTCGCGAGCGAAGCGCCGGCAGCTTGCCCCGCCGATGCCGCCGCCGCCGCCGGTCACGATGACCGTCTTGCCTTCAAGTCTTTGCACAATGTTCTCCTTTCAGGGTCCCGGGTGCTATCGTGCGGCTGAAGCGCCGCGCGGCACCGTTTAAATAGGTAAATATGTTGACGTATATTAGGAGGACATCTGGAACAATGCAAGCCCGCCTCATCAGGAAATAGCCATGGTTAACCCCGAATTTGACGATGAACTTGGGCCATCCGCACGCACGGAGATGGCGAACAGGTTGTTCTTCCGCCTGTACCAATGTGCAAATATGTTGCATAAAACGGGATCGAGAGCCGTAGAGGCGGAGGGCCTCACCACGCAGCAGTGGGCGGTGCTCGGCGCGCTGTCGCGACCGCAGGCGGCCGCGGGAATGAGCGTGGGCGACCTCGCCCGCTACCTGATGGTGAGCCGGCAGAACCTGTCGGGCCTGGTGAGCCGCATGGAGCGCGACGGGCACCTGAGCATGGCTCCCGACGGACGCGACCGGCGTTCGCGGCTGGTCACCATGACCGAGAGCGGACGCGACGTGTGGCTACGCCTGGCCCAGCCCAAGATCCGCGACTACTACGCGCGGGCGCTGACCGATTTCTCGACAGGGGATATCACCCACACGCTGCACTACTTGCTCAAGCTGCTGGAGAACATGAAAGCGCTGGATGACGAAGGGACCGCCGCGCAGGACACGCAGGATTGAAGGCGCGATCATGCGAAGGCGCGGTGGCGGGCGCGGTATGGGCGGCGATATTCCCCGCGTTCTCAATACAGAAACGATTGGCGTCTGCCGCCTTCCAGCGCGAATTTGTCTATGGCCAGTCTGCCAGTCTCACGTATTGACGAGACCAGGGTTACCCCAGAAATTCATCAAGGTGTGCCAGAAGGAACACCTGAGACCGGCCCACGGCTGGCCTAGACTTCAGGCAGGCGCCCAGCCCGGCGCCAGGCATCCGTGCCGCGGTCGCGCCATGGGCCTGCCGCCGCGGGGCCCGCAAGGGGGGCTATCGTGCAAGGCTTCCAGCTGACACTCTTCACCATCGAAAACCGCCGGCATCACGGCAAGCAGTTGTCGCACTGGCTGCTGCAGGTCCTGCGCGAGCTGCGCATCCGCGGCGCCACGCACCTGGTGGCGGCCGAAGGCATCGGCCACGACCGCCGCTTTCATAGCTGGCATTTCCTGGAACTGGCCGACCGGCCGGAAGAAATCACCGTCATCGCCACCGGCGAGGAAGTGGAGCGCCTGTTCGCGCGGCTGGCGGAGGAAGACGTGCAGGTGTTCTATGCCAAGACGCCGGTCGAGTTCGGCTTTCTCGGCAAAGGCGCGACGGGGGCCGACAGCCCGTGAAGCTGCCGGCTCCTGCCCGCCACGTCAGTCCATGCTGGCCGCGACGGTCGTCGTCTTGCTGCCGCGCAGCGTCGCTTCCGGCAGGCGCATCACCAGGAACGGCGCCACCAGCGACACCGCCGCGCTGAGCACGAAGAGAATGCGGAACGCCGTCTCGGCGGCGGCCCGCACGGCACCGGCGTCGGCCGCGTCGCCGCCCACCATGGCGCGGTGGAACATGCTCGTCAGGATGTCCTCGCCGCCCTTCAGGTCCGACACGCCCATGCCGCCATGGCGCAGCAGCCCGATCAGCACCGTGGTCAGCACCGCCACGCCCACCGCGCCGCCCAGCATGCGCGAGAACGCCGTCAGCGCGGTGGCCACGCCGACCTGCTGCGCGGGCACCGCGTTCTGGGTCGCCACCAGCCCGCTGGGCAGTTGCAGCCCGATCGACAGGCCGAGCGCGATCATCACCAGGGCGGTCAGCACCACCGCGTGCGGATCGACGAAGGCCAGCGCCAGGATGGCCAGCGGCGCGATCAGCGAGCCGGCCAGCTGGAGCGGCTTGTAGCGCCCGCTCCGGGTCATCAGCCGCCCGGAGATAAAGGCGCCGAACGGGATGGCCAGGGTCAGCGGCACCAGCCGCAGCGCCGCGGTGTCGGCCTGCGCGCCGCCCACCACCTGGAAGCGCAGCGGCAGCAGCACCGACATCGCGATGAGCTGGAAGAAGCACAGGAACAGCGTGATGCAGCAAATCGCCACCGTGGGCACGCGCAGCATGGCCAGCGGGATCATCGGGTCGGCCACCCGCTTTTCCTGCCACACGAACAGCACCAGCGCGACCAGGCCGGCCAGCAGCAGGCCCAGCGTCTGCGGCGCCAGCGCCGACTGGCCCTGCCCCAGGCGGGTGAGGAACACCAGCACGCCGGTCAGGCCGCCGCCGAACAGCAGCGCGCCGACATAATCGATGCGGTGGCGGCGCCCGCCCACCGGCAGGTGCTTGAGCGCGCGGCGCACCACCACCAGCGCGATCAGTGCCAGCGGCAGGTTGATCCAGAAAATCCAGCGCCACGACAGGAAATGCGCCAGGTAGCCGCCGATCACCGGCCCGGCCATGCTGGCCACGGCCCATACGCCGCTCACATAGCCCTGGTAGCGGCCGCGGTCGCGCAGCGGCACCACGTCGGCAATGGTCGCCTGGGACACCGAGATCAGCCCGCCGCCGCCGAGTCCCTGCAGGATGCGCGCGATGATCAGCTGGGGCATGGTCTGCGCCAGCGCGCAGGCGATCGAGGCCAGCAGGAACAGCACGATGGCGAAGGACAGCACCGAACGGCGCCCGAGCAGGTCGGAGAGCTTGCCGTAGATCGGCGTCACCACGGTGGACGCCACCAGATAGGCGGACACCACCCACGCCATCACCTCGAAGCCGTTGAGCTGCAGCGCGATCTCCGGCAGCACCACGGCCACGATCGACTGCTCCAGCGCACCCAGCAGGATCGCCAGCATCAGCCCGAAGATGACCTGCATGACGGGCACCGGCGGCACCGCGGGCGGACCGGATGCGCGGCCGTCGCGCTGGCCGCCGTTTGCCGCGCCTTGCGGGGAGGAGGCCGATGCCGCTTGCAGGGCAGGCAACAGTGGAGGCGGAGACGGCGGGAACGACGGCGGGGAGACGGCGGTCATGGGCGGGCGGGGGGAGAGGAACGCGGGAAAGGACATCGAGTGCAGGGCCGGCGCCACCGGCGCGGGCGCGGGCCCCCGACGGCAGCAGACGGCACCAGGCGGCCCCGCTCATGTCTGTTTTGGGATACAAGGGCGTTATTGTAGGCCGAAGCCTCCCGCCCTGCACCGCGTCTTTCCCGCCCGCATCGTGCCCCGCCCTGCGGGGCACGGCCTTAGAAGGATTCCCAGTCGCCGTTGGCCACCGCCAGGTTGCCGGCTGCGGCGGCACGCGGTACGCGGCGCGCCACCGGAGCGGCCGCGGCGGGCCTGGATTGGCGGGTCACCGGCAGCGACTTGGCCGACAGCACCGGCTCGCGGCCCTGGCGCACTACCGGGGCGCGGGCCTTGCTCGGCAGCACCGGCTCGCGCGTCACGCGCTCGGCAGCGGCACGCGGGGCGGCGGCAAGCTTGGCAGCCGCCGGCGCGGTCACGCGGGCGACCGCCCGGGCCGGCGCGGCGTGATGGCGTTCGGCGGAATCCCCGGCGTCGCGCGCCGCGGGAACAGCGGCAAGACGCGCCGGCGCATGGCTCTTGGCCCCGCCAGCACGCGCGGCCGGCTGGTGCCTGGCGGCTGGCGCCGCGGCGCGCGCAACAGGTGCGGCCGACCGCACCGGCGCAACCGGCGCAACCGACATAACCGGCATGGCAGCCGGCGTCCCGGCGCGGGCCGGTGCCTGCCGCGCCACGCTGGTGTCCTCCGGCGAGACCTTGAAGCGCGACACTTCACCCACCAGGCCGGCGGCCTGCTGCTGCAGGCTCTCGGCGGCAGCGGCGGCCTGCTCCACCAGGGCGGCATTCTGCTGCGTCACGCTCTCCATCTGGCTGACGGCGCGGTTGACCTGTTCGATGCCGGAAGACTGTTCCTCGCTCGCCGCGGCGATCTCGCCCATGATGTCGGTCACGCGCTTGACCGCGCCGACGATATCGTCCATGGTGCGGCCCGCATCTTCCACCTGCCTGGCGCCATGGGCCACCTGCCCCACCGAGCCGTTGATCAGCTGGCCGATCTCCTTGGCTGCCGACGCGGAACGCTGCGCCAGGCTGCGCACCTCGGCAGCCACCACGCTGAAGCCACGGCCCTGCTCGCCGGCGCGGGCCGCTTCCACCGCCGCGTTGAGCGCCAGGATATTGGTCTGGAAGGCAATGCCCTCGATCACGCCGACGATCTCGGCCACCTTGCCCGACGATTGCGAGATGCTCTGCATGGTTTCCACCACGCCGCGCACCGCGCGCCCGCCTTCGGTGGCCACGCCGGAAGCGCTCACCGCCAGTTCGTTGGCATGGCGCGCATTGGCGGCGTTCTGCCTGACCGTGGAGGTCAGCTGCTCCATCGATGCGGCGGTCTGCTCCAGGGAAGCCGCCTGCTCCTCCGTGCGCTGGGACAGGTCGGTGTTGCCGCTGGCGATTTCGCGTGTCGCGCCGTCGATCGAGCGCGAAGCGCCCTGGATGCCGTGGACCAGCGCCGCCAGTTGACCGAAGGCGCGTTCGAGCGCCCCCAGCATGCGGCCCATCTCGTCATTGCTGTGCGCCTTGATGCTGTAGGTCAGGTTGCCCTGCGCCAGCGCCTGGGCGGCTTCGAGCGCCTGGCGCGCCGGCCCCGTGATCGAACGCGTGATGCCGATACCGAGCGCGATGGCCAGCGCCACCGCGGCGGCAGCCAGCCCGACCAGCACGTCACGCGCCATCTCGTAGCTGGCTTCCGATTCGTCCACGGCGACGATCGCCACCTTGCGCCCGCCCTCGGCAAGTTCAGTGAGCTTGTCGAAATAGGGCGCCTGGGCCGCCGGCAGCGTCGCCACCAGCGCGCTGCGCGCGCCGTCGAATTCGCCGCCCTGCAGCTGGCGCAGCACCATGTCGAGCTGGCCGTTATACGCCTCGCGCGCTTCGGTCAGGCGGCGGTAGGTTTCCCGGATCTCCGGCCTGGCGGACTTGGCGAGCCATTTGCCGAGTTCGTCCAGCGTGGAACCCATATCCTGGCGCAGCGCGCCGATCTTCTCCGCGTTGCGCCGCACCGCGACCGGGTCCTCGTTCAAGGTGGCGTCGCGCACGAGGATACCGATCCATAGCGCGTCCTGTTTGACGCGCTCGATATCCATGACCTTGAACAGCCGCCCTTCCACCGTCACGTGCATCGATTCGTTCATGGTGCGCAGGGACACCACGCCCACGACAGCCACCGCCACCAACGTCAGCGTCACCACCGAAAACGCCACCGTCAGGCGCGCCCCAATGCCAAAGTTTCGCAACCAACGCATCTTCCCGGCTCCTTTTTGCTTTTTCATCGCGCGCGGCGCACTCGCTCCAGACAGGCTTCCGGATCGACGCCGCATCGCGGGCTTAACGGCAGGGGACCAGACAAGCTTGAGTACATTTGCGCGTTTTGCGCGAAGAAAGCGAAAAACGCGAAGATACGCGGAGATATAGGGGGAGAAAGACCGGCAATTCAGGGAATTGGCAGCGTGCGTCCTGTCGTCTAATGGCGGCAGGCACTTCGATGTGCTGCCATCGGGCCTCGTGCCCGGCGGCATGCCAGACAAGAAAAGTGGGCGCACAAAAAAAGAAGCCCACGCGCGGGGTGCTCGTAGGCTTTCCAGGACTGCTAGGAACCGAAAGGTTCAGTAGCGAATATAAACCTGCTTACATGAGGTGTAAATCCAATTTCTATCAGGGATATCTCGGATAGGAAAAAGTGCCTGCTCTGCCACTCCTTGTGGCGCATGGGTGGCACCGGATGCTTCAGCAAGCAGGCCAGGGCCGTGTCATCGCCAGCAACCCCATGCTGCACAGGGGTTGCGGGCCTGGCCGGCGTTGGGATTTGCCCCACAAGTGAACATGGACATATATTCACCTATTGTGATGCAATCGGTTTTTTAGAGGTAAACCTCTAGGCTAGGCGCGCCCCCCAACCGTCCATATTTGTAAAATTTTGTTACTCTCGCCCCTGAAGTATTCCCCTTCTCTTCTGGCGGCGCCGCTCGCCACCGATTGCGAGGCGGTATTGGACCCCCCTCCCGCGCACATACCGCGGCTGGCCGCGATCCATGCACCCCGCCCCCCGGCCAGCATCGAGAGCGGATGTTTCATCCCCAGTTCCGCCCAGGCCGGGCCGCAGCCCGCGCTCAGCAGTGCGTCATACCTCAGTTGCCCACGCCTGGTTATCGAATCCCTGCCAGCCGCCAGAACCCGCGCGGGCTCTTCCGGAGAAGTTGTGAACAAGAAGGAAACCAGGGTGGACCGCCCTAGCCGGAAGCTGCAGCACCAGCAACTGTCCACCCACCGTGCGAGCCGCAAGCCGGTCATCGTGCACCTGTCCAGCGGCATCCGCCTGCATGGCGTGATCGTCGCCGCCGACAACTATATGGTGCTGCTGGCCGAATCGCCGGACGATCCGGTGCCCCAGGTCGTCTACAAGCACGCCATCGCGGTCATTACGCCCGCCCACGCACCGGAAGCCATGGCCAGCGTGCCGGGCGCGGAAAGCTCGCCGGAGTTCGTCAGCCTGTATACGCCCCGCACGCGCAAGCGGCGCTAGAGATATGGCGAGGATGACCAGGCGTGGCGCCGCCAGGGCCCCGGCCACGCGCCCCGCCGCGCCAGCCGGAGCGCGCAAAGAAACTTCAGGGCACGACCGCAAGATCACACTAAACCTTTTCCGACGCTGGTCGATAACCCTAGCAACGGAGGCACTACACGCACTGCAACGCAGTCAGCCAACGTTACACGGCAGCCGCCGGACTGTGTAAATCACTGCAACTAGGAGTCGTACCATGTCGTCGATCATCAATACCAATTCGTTGTCTCTGATGACTCAGAACAACCTCAACGCTTCGCAATCGCAACTGAACACCGCGATTCAGCGCCTGTCGTCGGGTCTGCGCATCAACAGCGCCAAGGACGATGCCGCCGGCCAGGCCATCGCCAACCGCTTCACCGCCAACATCAACGGCCTGACCGTAGCGCAGCGCAATGCCAACGACGGTATCTCGATGGCGCAAACGACGGAAGGCGCGCTGACCGAAGTCAACAACAACCTGCAACGTATCCGCACGCTGGCCGTTCAGGCCGCCAACGGTTCGAACTCCGCCTCCGACCTGAAGTCGATCCAGGATGAAATTACGCAGCGCCTGGCTGAAATCGACCGTACTTCGCAACAAACCGACTTCAACGGCGTCAAGGTCCTGTCCTCGTCGGCAAAGGCCCTGAACATCCAGGTTGGCGCGAACGACGGCCAGACCATCTCGGTCAACCTGTCGGAAATCAGCTCGAAGACCCTGGGCCTGGACAGCTTCAGCGTGACCAGCACCCCGAACAAGGCTGCTACGGTTACCGACCTGAGCAACGCAGTGACCGCCGGTACCGCCACGAAGATCAGCTCGAGCCTGTACCAAGTCACGACCAAGAACACCTTCGCCTCGACCGACCAGGTCCTGGCCAAGCTGCAAGACGGCGACACGGTTGCTGTGGCTGGCGGCAACACCTACACCTACAACTCGAGCACCGGCAACTTCTCGTACAAGGTGACCACCGCTGCTTCGGCAGCCTCGCTGTCGAGCTCCAACCTGCCGGCATTCGGCCAGGCAGCCGGCACGTACACCAACGCCAGCGGCGCATCGGTCCAGTTCAAGGTCGACAGCGCAGGCAAGCTGACCGCCGCTGACGGCGTCACCACCCTGTACGACGACGGCGCCGGCAACCTCACCACCAACAACACTGGCGGCCTGTCGCAAGCAACGCTGGGTGGCGTGTTCACCAACGCCGGCTCGGCTGCCGCTGGTGTCGCAAGCGTGCAAGTCAACGGCACCACCTACACCTCCGCTGCTGGTGGCAATGTCACCAACAACGCAGCAGCCAGCAAGAACGACGTGGCAGCTGCAGTGCTGGCAGGCGGCTCGGGCAACGCGACCACCGTCACCCTGGGCAAGACCAGCGGCCTGACGTCCACGATCAAGCTTGACGGCGCTACCGGCAAGGCAGACGGCGCCAACGGCGCGACCTCGAGCTACGTTGATGCAAAGGGCAACCTGACCACGACGGCCAGCTTCACCACCAACTACGCTGTCGACACCACCACCGGTGCCGTCACCGTGGCAGACAACAGCGCCAGCCCGGCCGCCGCAACGGATCCGGACATCAACGCGAAGATCGGCGGCGCCGCCTACATCGACGCAGCGACCAACGCATTCACCACGAGCACGACCTCGTCGTCGGGTTCGGGCACGACCGATCCGCTGGCCGTGCTGGACAAGGCGCTGCAGACCGTCGACAACCTGCGCAGCTCGCTGGGTGCAGTACAGAACCGCCTGGACTCCGTCATCTCGAACCTGGGCACGACCGTGACGAACCTGTCGTCGTCGCGCTCGCGCATTCAAGATGCGGACTACGCAACGGAAGTGTCGAACATGACCCGCGCGAACATCCTGCAACAAGCTGGTACCTCGGTGCTGGCGCAGGCTAACCAGTCGACCCAAGGCGTGCTGTCGCTGCTGCGTTAATTCGTAACTGCTTCGCTGAAGCCGGCATTCGTGCCGGCTTTGGCATAACGGGCCTCGAGTGTTTCCCCAGGGCCGCGGCCCTGGGAAAGCATTCCAACCTCCGACTTCCGAACCGACATGGCCGAATCCTTCCCGATCCCGTCCGGCATCCCCGCCATTCCCGCCATGCCGGCCAGCATGGCGTCGGGCGGGGAAACGATGCGCGCAGAGGCCGGCATTGCCGCCACTGCCGGCAGCGAGGATTCGCCGGCGAGCACGCCGCAGGAACAACCGGGCGGACTGGATGCAGCCGTCAAGCGGCTGACCCAGGTCCTGCGCATGGCATCGGTCAGCGTAGAGTTCGAGATCGATAGCGATTCGCACCGCATCATCACGAAGGTGGTGGACAAGACCAGCGGCGAGGTGATCCGCCAGATCCCGACCGAGGAAGTCATCAAGATCGCGAACGCCATGCAGCAATTGCAGGGTCTGTTCGTGCATCAGACCGCGTAAGACCGCGCAAGACAGCACAAGACCGGACCCGACCCAATCAAGCTATACCTGGAGAAGCAGTCATGACAAGCATTTCGAACCTCGGCGTAGGCTCAGGCCTGGATCTCAGCTCGCTGCTGGACCAGCTCACCACCGCCGAGCAGGCTCCGCTGAACGCGATCAAGGCGCAGCAAGCCAGTTCCCAGACCAAGCTTTCGGCCTACGGCACGCTGCAGAGCGTGCTGGGCGCGTTCCAGGCCGCTGCCAAGCAACTGGCCGACCCGAGCTTCTTCAACGGGACGACCGCGACCTCCAGCAACACCGGTGTCCTCACCGCGACGGGAGGCAGCAAGGCGACTTCCGGCACCTACGCCGTCAACGTCTCGGCGCTGGCTCAGGCCCAGTCGCTGGTCGCCGCCGGCCAGGCTTCCCAGACCGCGGCGCTCACGACCGGCACCATTCACATCGACTTCGGCACCATCACCGATGCCGCCGGTGGCAGCCTGGACAACAATGCCGCCAGCCCCACCTACGGCCGCTACAGCAACGCCACGTTCGCCGCCACGGCGGGCTCGAGCGGGATCGACATCAAGATCGACAGCACCAACAATACGCTGCAAGGCGTGAGCGACGCCATCAACAAGGCCAACACCGGGGTCACCGCCAGTATCGTCAACGACGGCTCGGGCACGCCGTATCGCCTGGTCCTGACGGCCAAGGACACGGGCGCGGCCAGCAGCATGCGCATCAAGGTCAACAACGAAGCCGGCAGCGGCACATCGCTGGCCGGCCTGGTCAGCTATGACGTGAACAACGGCTCCGGCGGACAACGCATGCAGCAAAGCATCGTCGCCCAGAACGCGCAGCTGACCGTCAACAACATTGCCATCCAGAGCGCCAGCAACAACGTGACCGACGCCCTGCCGGGCGTCACGCTGGCACTGACCCAGACGGGCAACACCAGCGTCGCCATCCAGCGCGACACCAAGACGATCCAGACCGGCGTGCAGTCTTTCGTTTCCGCCTACAACAATCTCCAGAGCGTCGCCGCGAGCCTGACCGCCTATGATCCCAGCACCAAGACCGGCTCGCCGCTGACCGGCGACGGTACGCTGCGCATCATCCAGTCGCAGATCCGCGGCATCCTGAACATGCCGCAAGGCAGCGGCAGCGGCGCCAACGCGATCAACACGCTCTCGCAAGCCGGCATATCGTTCCAGACCGATGGCTCCATCCAGCTCGACAATGTCACGCTGACCAACGCACTGAACTCGAATGCGGCTGGTGTCGCCGGCCTGTTCGGCAATACCGACGGCAAGAGCGGCTACGGCAACCAGATCAATGCGCTGGTCACCTCGCTGACCGGCACCAACGGCGCGCTGACCTCGGCCACCAACGACGTCAACCAGACGCTGAAGGACCTGAGCGACCAGTACACGTCGAAGTCGGACCTGGTGGACGCGACCATTGCGAACTACAAGGCGCAGTTCACGCAGCTCGACACGATCATGGCGCAGATGAACAACACCAGCAGCTATCTGACGCAGCAGTTCAACGCGATGAACAACACCTCGAACAAGTAGTAAGCCCGCCCAGGAGTCGATCATGTTCGCCCGAAATGCCGTCAACGCCTATGCCCAGGTCGGGATCCAGACCGGCGCCATGAGCGCCAGCCCCCACAAGCTGATCGTCATGCTCTACGACGGCGCGCGCGGCGCCATCGCCCGCGCCAAGTTCCACATGGAAGCCCGTGCCGTCGCCGAGAAGGGCAAGGCAATCTCGCACGCCATCAGCATCATCGACAACGGCTTGCGGGCCGCGCTCGACCACAATGCCGGCGGCGGGATCGCCGGCGACCTGGAGGCGCTTTACGACTACATGTCGCGCCGGCTGATGCTGGCCAACCTGCGCAACGATGAAACACTGCTGAACGAAGTCGATCACTTGCTCGAGAACCTGGCATCGGCCTGGGCGCAGATCGAAGACGCGGCCTCGCCGGTACCCGGTGAATCTCACCAACTCGCTTCGGCAGGGACCTGACATGCATAGACCTAGCCCCGTTCTGAGCTGCTACGAAGAGCTCGAACTGCTTGCCGAACAGATGCTCGAGACGGCCCGGGCCAACCACTGGGATGCGCTGAGCGACCTGCAGAAGGTGTATATGGCCCAGGTCGACCGCCTGCGCCAGCTCAAGGACGAAGCCTCGTTCCCCGAACATGAACGTTCCAGCCGCTTCCACCGCCTGGAGCGCATCCTTGCCTACGATGCGGCCATCCGCGATCTGCTGATGCCCGAGCTGACGCGCTTCGGAGGAATGATCGCCAGCGCCAGGCGGCAGCAGAGCCTCGGCCATGCCTATGGCGTTGCCGGCTGACCTGGCCGGACCTCCCGGCACCGATATCACCTAGCGGCCTGCAATGACTGGCATTCCTGTCTCGTCGGACGCATCCCTGCTGCGCGACCTGAACCCGCAAAGCCTGCGCACCGCGCTGTCGGTATCGAAGCTGTCGGCACTTCTCCCGACGGCGCCCTTGCCGGAGGGCAACCCGCAGACGTCCACCGGCTCCGCCGTGCAAGGGCGCACGGTCTTGCCCTTGCCCTCCGCCGCGCAGGCGGGCCAGCCCGCGCAAAGCGGTTCCACCCGCGAAATATTGAGCTCCGCGGCACGCGTCATCCTGGATTTGCTGGAGCGCGTCGATGTTCAACCCCAGCGTTCAGCCGCTTCCCTGCTGCCATCGCCGCCCACGGCCGCCGGCGCACCCGCCCTGCGCGCCGCCCTGGCGGACGCGATCGGACGCAGCGGACTGTTCTATGAGAGCCATCTTGCCGAATGGGTGAGCGGCGCCCGGCCGCTGGAACTGCTGCGCAAAGAGCCACAAGCGATGCTGCGCGCCCCTGGCGCCGGGGCCGGCACCGCCCAGGGCCCTGCCCCGGCACCGGACAAGGCAGGCGCGCCGCCTGCGCCGCTTCTCCTGCTCCCCGCGCCGGCGGCTACGGCCGGAGCACCTGCCCCCCTGACTCCCGGGGGCGCGATGGCCGAGGCGGACAGCCCCCTGCAGCTCCTTGCGGAAGACGGACAAGCGACGCAGGCCGACGCGCGCGGCCCCGCTCCCTCCCCGCGTGGCGGTGCCGCAACCGAGACCGCCGCCCAGACGAACGCTACGCCGGCCACGCTCCAGCAGCCCGCGCATCCGGGCCGTGCCGCCGCGCTGGCGAGCCAGGCTGCGCAAGCCTATGAAGCAACGGCCAAGGGCGCCGACGCACCCCGCCATCGGGAAACGCGCCTCGGCACCCTGCTGGCCACGGCCAGCATCGACGACCACGCAGCCGCCCGCAGCAGCGGCCCGGCAACGGTCCTGCACCCCGGCGCGGAAGGCGTGGTCCGGCAGCAACTCGAACTGCTTGCCGGCCAGCAGTTGCGCTGGGCCGGCGAAGCCTGGCCCGGCACGCCCATGGACTGGGAAATCCGCCGCGAGCATGCGGACGACGGCAGTGCCGGCACCGCCGCGGCCGCCTGGAGCACACGACTGGTATTGAACTTGCCTCACATGGGAACGGTGGAAGCGCGCCTGACCTTGAACAGCACCGGCCTGGACGCGCGCATCGTCACCGCTGACGGAAGCGTCGCTTCGCGCATGAACGCCGACAGGTCGGCACTGTCAGGCAACCTGGCGGCCTCCGGCATCGTGCTGATGCGCCTGGATGTCGACACCGGCGAGCCGGCCACGCCAGGAACAGGCAGATGAACGACGCACATCAACCCACCCCGCGCGGCGCCGCGATCGCGCTGCGCTACGACAACGACGATGCCGCGCCGCGCGTGGTGGCCAAGGGCTACGGCGTGACCGCGGAATCGATCATTGCGCGTGCGCAGGAGGCGGGTGTCTACGTGCATGACTCGCCCGCGCTGGTGAGCCTGCTGATGCAGGTCGACCTCGATTCGCACATCCCGCCCCAGCTCTATGTCGCCGTGGCGGAGCTGCTTGCCTGGCTCTATCGCCTGGAAAGCACATCTGGCGAAAGCGCCGGCTGAAAAGCCGGCCGCGCGGGCGGCCGCGGAGCGCGCCCGCGCGTATGCTCAGTCGTGCCCCGCGCCCAGCATGGCCCGCACCTCGGCGCCGACGCGCGCCACGTCATCGCGGTCCAGGCCAAGTCCCGACGGCAGATTCAGTGCATGCGGCGCGATCCGGTAGCAGGCCAGGTTGGCTGCGCGCGCGGCGGCCGCGCCTGGCGTGGCGGCATAGGCCGCCAGGCTGCTCAGGGGATTGAAGAACGGCCGGCTGTCGATGCCGCACTCCGCCAGCCGGCGGATCGCCGGGACCTTGCCGCCAATGCGCTCCGGCAGCAGCACCGTCACCATCCAGTAGGTATTGCGCACGTCCGGTGCCTCGCTGTTGAGCAGGATCTCCGGGCACCGCGAGAACTCTTCACGGTACCACTCGAAAATCTGCCGCTTGCGCGCCACCAGTTCTTCGATACGCTCGATCTGCGCCAGCCCGAGCGCGGCCTGCATGCTGCTCATCTTGTACTTGTAGCCGACTTCGCGATTCTCGAACATGGTGTCGCCCGGTTGCCGGCCATGATCGCGCAATACCATGACACGGCGATAGACGCTGTCGTCGTCGGTGATCAGCATGCCGCCTTCGCCGGTGGTCAGCGTCTTCGAGCCATGGAAGCTGAAGGTCCCGGTCAGGCCGAGCGTGCCGGCGGCCCGCCCGCGATAGCGCGAACCCGCGGACTCGGCGGCGTCCTCGATGACCGCCACGCCGTGCCGGCTGGCAATGGCGCACAGCGCATCGTAGTCGGGCATGTTGCCGTACAGGTCGACGGGGATCACGGCCTTGGTGCGCGGCGTGATGCAGGCCTCGAACGACGCGGCGCTCAGGCACCAGCTCGACGGGTCGATGTCCGCGAACACGGGCGTCGCGCCTACGTAGCTGACGGGCGCCGCACTGGCGATCCAGGTGCAGTCCGGCACGATGACTTCATCGCCGGGCCCGACGCCCAGCGCCAGCAGCGAGAGATGGATCGCCGAGGTGCACGATGGCAGCGACACCGCATGCCGGACCCCGTGGTAGTCGGCGAAAGCCCGCTCGAACCGGTCGTTGTAGCGATTGGCGTCGGCGTACCAGGCATTGGTGACCGCATCGGTGACATAGGAGATTTCCCTGTCGGTGATCGACGGGCCGGAGACGAATATGCGTTTCATGATGATCGGGGTTCCCAGGGAAGCCGGTTCGACCGCGACAGCAGCCTTTCAGAGAAAGAAGTAGTCCGCCTGTTTCTGGTGCCATTCGGGGATCGCGGCAATCGCGGCGCGCGCCGTGCGCGGATTCATGCCAACGTAGACGCGGCCGATATGCCCCGGCAGTGCCCCCGGCGAGACGATCTCGCGCGCCTGGCAAAGGCGGCCTTGCAGGTGCGCATTCTGGTCCACGAAATACTCCACGCGCTCCATCGAATCCAGGGCCGAGGCGATGAAGTTCCCATAGAAGCCGGCACCGTAGATCGCGCTGGGCGCCGATGCGTGTGCCCGCTCGAAGGCCTTCAGCCTTGTCACGACGCCGTGCCAGTATTGCGCGGTGTCGCGCGCGAAAGCCTCCAGCCCCGCCAGCGCGGCGGCATCCGGTTGCCGGACCGCGCAGGCGGCCCCCGCGCCGAGCCTTGCCGTCACCACGAACGCGGCATCGTGCACGCCGGCATCGACTTCCACGCGGTCGAAGCCCTGCGCGCTCAGCATGTAGTGCAACGATTCGGCCGTGAAGTGGTTCACATGGTCGGCCACGACGAAGTCGGCCACGTTCTCCAGCACGTTCGGCACGATGAAGTAGAAGTGCCCGCCCGGCTTGAGCAAAGCCTTGATATTGGCCAGCGCCTGCCCGAGCCGGGAGATATGCTCCAGCGCATAGAAGGACAGGACCACGTCCATGCTGCCCGCCCAGGCCGGGTCCACCTCGTGGGTGGCCCAGCCAGGCTGGCCCGGGAACCGCGCCCAGTGCGATACATACTTGTCGGTGACATCGAACAGGAACGGCGCGATGCCCTGGTTCCCCTGCACGACCTTCCTCAGGGTCGGCGCCTTGGCGCAGCCGTAGTCGAGCACCCGGCAGCCCGGGAACAGATCGAGCTTCGACTGCAGCACCGCGGCCTGGTGGTCGGCCCGGTAGAGCGGGCGTCCGTCGACCATCTTGTAGAGCTGGTCGTCGTCTTCCGCTGCGAGGTTGATCTCGTACACATTGGCGTAGTAATGCGCAAGGTCCGGCAGCTCGCTGGTCTGCAGATGACCGCAATGCGGGCAGAGATAGACCTGGGTGCGGCCAGGCACCACGGTGTTCATGGTCGTGATCGAACTATCGCCGTCCGACTCGTAGACCGGGGCGGGAAGCGCATTCGCGCAAACGTTGCATTGACAGGCCACTGCTATTCCTCGGCAAAATATTCGGCAAACAGCGCCTCGACCTCGGTCCCCGCGGTGACGGAGGCCTTCCAGCCCAGGCGCGCGCCATAGGGGTCGCGGAAATTGAAGAAGCGCGACTGGACCGACCAGCGCGGCCGGTCCGAAACGTTGTATCCGGACTGGTGGATCACCAGGAAATCCAGCACGATCAGGTCGCCCGGCCGGGTCAGCGGCGCGCAGCGCTCATAGGCGGCAACCACTTTCTCGTCGTCGACCATGCCGATCTTGTAGGCACCCGACTTGGCGGCCCCGACCCCGGTCTTGCTGCACTTGCGGATCCCGTCGCGATGCGAGCCGCGGCATACTTCCACCGGGCCCATCTCCCTGGTCACCGCGCGCAGCGGGCTCCACATCACGATGCCATCGACACTCTGCGGCTGGAAGATGAACTCCTGGTGCCAATGGCTGCGGAACTGCTCTTCCTGCGGACTATCGATGCGAATGCCATAGCTGGCCGTGCCGATGCCCGCCACATCGGTTCCCCGCAGGAACTTGAAAAGGGCCTCGCCCTTCTCGGACGAGATCAGCCGCAGGAACGCCGGGATCTGCTTGACCTGGTCGTAGACCTCGCCGCCGAAGGCGCGGCTCACGCCTGTCAGCTGGGCATAGCCGGCATCGAACTGCTCCGCCGAGAAGGGCTCGCGCACCAGCGCAATGCCGTGCCGGGCCGCCACCAGGCCGATAATGTCGTAGATGGCCCGCTGGATCGGACGGATCTCCCGCTCGATATCGAAGAAGCCGGGTATCACCAGCATGCCGTCGCGCGCAAAGCGCGCGCGCAGCTCATCTGTCGGAACGAAGTCCATTGTCTGCCCCTGTCTCAATCGCTCGCCGCGGCCCCAGGCTTACACGCGCCGCAGGTAGCCATCCGGCGCCACCGTGATCTGGAGCTTGTCTTCGACCTGCCGGTCGATTTCGAACTTCAGCGGTTCGCCGTCGGCGCCCAGGACGGTCTCGCTGCGCAGGCGCTCCAGGTAGGCCCAGACCGCGGTCTTCGGATTGTTGCCCTTGCCCCACGGACGCGCGGGCGAGAGGTGTTCCGGCTGGTCTTCCACCAGGGTATCGAAGACGATGCAATAGCTGCCCTTCGCCGTCAGCGGCRCATAGGCTTCCAGTTCGGCCAGTACGTGGTCGTGCGTATGGTTCGAATCGAGAATGACCAGCACGCGCTCATAGCCGGCCGCACGGCGATGCACCTCGGCGACAATGGCGGGATCGATGCTCGAGCCCTGCAGCATGTCGATCTTGTGGGCCATCGGGTGCTTTTCGATGGCCGCGCGGTTGTGCGCGCGGATATCGATATCGAGGCCCARCACGCGGCGGCGCGAAGCCCGCGGATCGAAGCTGGTGCCGGCCTCCACCGCATCGCAGTAGTCCAGCATCGCAAGCATCGACGCACTGAGTATCAGGGAGCCACCGTGGGCAATGCCGGCCTCGATCACCAGGTCCGGCCGCACGCTCCAGATCAGTTCCTGCATCGCCGCCATATCCTGCGGATACTGGATGATGGGCCGGCCCAGCCAGGTGAAGTTGTAGGCGTAGTTGCCCACCGCCACGGCGCACATCCAGTCCAGCGACGCACCGCGCAGGCTGGCTTCGCTGCCGAGCCGGCGGATGTTCCCCTGCACCTCCTGCTTGAACTGCTCAATCGGATTCATTTCACTCTCCATTGTCTTTTTCAACCAATACCTTGTCGATGCGCCCGCCGATCTGGGCGCCCATGTACAGGCATTCGGCGTAGTGGCGGGGAAAGCCCGCCCGCTCCATTGCCGCAACCGTCTGTGCGATGTCGTAGTCAACGCGGTGCAAGGCAATCTCGTACCCGTCCAGCACCGCGAATGCCGCGCGCGGATCGCCGTCGCGGGGCTGCCCCACCGATCCGGGGTTGCAGTACGTCTTCTCGCCGAACACCGCCAGCGTCTGCACATGCGTATGGCCCGAGAAGAGATTGCGCGCCTGTGGCGGCACGGTGTGCGCGTCCACGCGGTACAGAWACTCGTCGAGCGGATCGTTCCAGCCGCCGTGGACAAAATAGTTCAGTGCTTCCGTATGGATGGACACCGAGCGCGCCAGCCACGCGACCTGCTCCACGCTCACCACGGTGCGCTGGTATGCCATGATCTGCGCCACCGTGCGCGAACGGGGGCAGTCCAGCGCGGCGACCATGTACTGGTCGTGATTGCCCATGACATTGATGGCATCGAGCTGGCGCAGCAGGTCAATGCATTCGCCCGGCTGCGCGTAATAGCCGACCACGTCCCCGAGCGAGATAAAGCGCTGGCAGCCGAGCGCGCGGGCAGCGTCGACCACCGCATGCAGCGCCGGCAGGTTGCCGTGGATATCAGAGAGAATCGCGATCATAGGCAACGAAGTCCTCCGAATATCGCCACGCCCGCCCATGCCTGAGCAGCGGCGCCGATGGCCTGCTGCCCTGCAGGAAGAAATCGAGCGCCATGCCCGCCTCGTTGTAGCCGAACGCGGTCCGCAGCGAAGTGCTGCTGGAGAAGCGCGGATTGATCTCGAGCAGGTAGGGCACGCTGCCCTCCTTGCGGAACTGGTAATTGGTGGGGCCGAGCGGGCGGAAATGCCGGGTCAGGACCTGCGTGGCGGACTCGATGTCGGCGTCGCGCACCGTCTCCACATAGCCCGTGCTGCCGGCCGCCGACAACCTGCGCCTGAAGACGATGGGCGGCACCATGCCGCCGTCGCCGAAGCCGAACAACCCGACCGTGTATTCGGCGTCGTCCGTGCCGACGATGCGCTGGACCATGGCGCTGTCGCCCTGCTTGCGGCGCCAGTAGTCATAGTCCGGTTCGTCATGCAGCCGCACGATGCCACGCGAGCCGTTGCCGTCGCGTGGCTTCATCAACAGGGGCGCCGGGCCCAGCGCACCGACCAGCTCCTCCCAGCTGCCGTCGATGCGGCTGGGAATCGAAGGCAGGCCAAGCGCCTCGATGGCCTGGCCGCAGCGCCACTTGTCCGCACTGAGCCTGACCAGCGCAGCCTGGTTCAGCCCGAGCACCACGCCGAGGCTGTCGAAGAAGGCGCGCTCCCGGTCCATCAGGGACACATCGACCTCGAGCGCCGGCAGGATCAGCTGCGCCCCTTCCCGCTGCACGAGATCGCGCCAGAAATCGAGATAGGCGGGATCGGACTCCTCGCACGGCGGCTTGGCGCGGAAGGCATCGCACAGGTAGCTGCCCATCGATCCGGCGTTGCGGTCGACGCCGACGATGCGCACCGGCCGGCCACAGGCGCGCAGGCTCTTCACCACACCCTGTCCGATGATGGCGCCGACGCCGGTTACGATGACGGTCACGGTCATTGCAGCTGCGCTTCCACCAGCAAGGCCACGCACAGGTCGGGAAACCCGACGCCGACCTTGAGCATGGCCTGCATGTTCGCGCGCATGTCCGGCAGTGTCTTGAGCACGCTCAGCGGCAGCGGCTTCAGGTAGATGCCTTCCTCATGCGTGATGGCGTAGCCATGCTCGTTCAGCACGGCGCGCAGGGTGTCGCGGCAGTACTGGCGCTGGTGCCCGAGAGCGATGTCGTTGGCGTTCAGGCTGTAGATATCGTCGATCAGCCCGAGCTCGAGACCCAGCCGCCGGTTCATCGACTTGGCGTTGGGCACGGCCACATAGACCTTGCCGCCGGGCTTGAGGAAACGGCGATAGCGCGCCAGCAGCAGGCCGGGATCGTCGACGTGCTCGAGGATGAAGCCCATGACGATCACGTCGAAACGCTGTTCGGTCTCGAAGGTCTCGAAGTAATCCAGCACCACCGTGTGGGCCAGCTCCGGATGACGCTTGCCGAACAGCTCGATGACGAGCGGCGAGCCTTCCACGATGACATGCCGGTCGCACCGCTGGTCGAACGCGGACGCGGTGAAGCCGTGGCCCAGGCCGAGTTCGAGCAATGCCTCGCAATGTCCGAACCGCTCGATGATGCGGCCGGGATACCAGTTCAGTACCAGGTCGTTCTCGAGCTCCGTCGCGGAGTTCGGCAGATACTCGGTAGCTACTGCGTCAAGATGGTTCATGACTCTTCAGTCTTGGGGTTCAGTGGGCCGGCGCGCACGCCTGGCGCTGCATCATGTCGCGCCAGGCGATCGTTCCGGAGCAGATCTGGCTCGCCCCGGCGCGGCCGCAGTTGGCGACCAGGTCCAGGCCCGAGACGTAGGGGGTGAAGGCACCGTGGCGCTGCGGGTACGGGTGCATGGCGTAGTCCATGTATTCGACGGTCACCGCATTGCGCTCGAACAGTTCGTGGTCGAGATAGTTGCGCGCGCCGTGGCCGGTGATGTAGCGACCTGCCTCCATCCGCTTGCACACATCCAGCACGCGCTGGCTCTTCTCGCCGGGGATGCCGAGCGCCGACGAGCGGGCGAACGGCTTGCCGCCGGCCACGCCGAAATAGTCCGCGAGCGCCAGCATGGAAGCCTGGGTCAGCTCGGAAAGCGACGTGGTGGGCAAGGCCAGGACTTCGTCCACCAGGGCCAGCATGTCCTGCACGTGCGGCGCATCGCGGTAAGCCTGCCGCAGCAGCTCCCGATGCTGTGCGCGCCAGCCGGTGCCGTCGTCGACCTCCACCGCGTCGATGCGCTGGCCCAGGCGGAGCCCGCGCAACGGCACGGTCATCCAGCGCATGCCCTGCGCCGTCTTGACCTGCACACGGTTGCCGAATCCTCCGCGCGAGAACTGCACGTCGTCGTAGAAGACAAAGGTATCGGCCAGCCGCACCTGCTCGAGCATGCCCACCCACGGGAAGTACATGGGCTGCGATATCACCAGGCGGGTGCCATGGAGGGAATCTGTCATGTCTGGGATCGGGTCCTGCGCCGTCATGCCGCGGCAGGGATATAGCGGATTTCGGGGACCGCGACCGCGAACGTTCCGCCCCATTCGGCGATATAGCCGTGCTGCCGGACCACTTCGTCCGCGATGTTCCAGGGCAGGATCAGGACCACATCCGGACAGTCTTCGCGCAAGTGGTCCGGGTGCATCACCGGTACGTGGCTGCCGGGCAGATGCTTGCCCTGTTTGGACGGCGCGGCATCGCATACGTAGGGCAGCAGGTCTGGCCGGATGCCCGCGTAGTTCAGCAGCGTATTGCCCTTGGCTGCCGCGCCGTAGGCGGCCAGGCGCTTGCCGGCGCGCTTTTGCTCGATCAGGAACACGGTAAGCGCATCCTTGAGCCGGTCGACGCGGTCCTGGAAGCCCTGGTACGTGGCCAGCGCACGCAAGCCGAAGTCCTGCTCCTTGCCCAGCAGCGCGCCAACCGCCGGCTGCTCGGCGCGGCCGTCGTCGGCGTGGCAGGCGTAGACGCGCAGGCTGCCGCCATGGGTGGGGAGTTCGCGTACGTCGATGATGCGCAGCTGCGCGGCGGCGAGGATCTGCCTGACCGTGTGGAGCGAGAGGTAGGAGAAATGCTCGTGATAGACGGTGTCGAACTGGGTCTGCTCGATCAGCCGCAGCAGGTGCGGGAACTCGAGCGTGATGGTGCCGCCGGGCTTGAGCGCCACTTTGAGGCCCCGGGTGAAATCGTTGATGTCCGGAACGTGGGCGAATACATTGTTGGCCGCGATCAGGTCGGCTTGCTTTCCGGCCTCGGCCAGGCGGCGCGCCAGCGCTTCGCCGAAGAACTCGCGCAAGGTGGGCACGCCGATCCGCTCGGCGGCCTGCGCCGTGCCCGCGGTCGGCTCGATGCCCAGGCAGGGAATGCCGGCGGCGACGAAGTTCTTCAGCAGGTAGCCGTCGTTGGACGCCACTTCGATGACATGGCTGTGCGCACCGAGCGCCAGGTCCGCGGTGATCTCGCCGGCATAGCGTGCCGCGTGTTCCAGCCAGGTCTTCGAGGTCGACGAGAAGTAGGCGTAGTCGGCGCGGAACAGCTCGTCCTCGCGGGCATAGTCCTCCGTCTGCACCAGCCAGCAGTGGCTGCAGACGTAGAGCTTGAGCGGGAAATGCACCTCCGGCGCGGCCAGGTCGGCTACCTCCAGGTAGGCATTCGACGGCGGGGCGAAGCCCAGGTCCAGGAAGACATGCTCGAGCGGTGTTGTGCAGTGACGGCAGTTCATGGGTAAATCCCCGGGAATCCGGCATTCAGAAGAGGGTGAGACGCATCGCGCGCGGACACATCGGTGACCGGCAGCGGCCACCTGATGCCCAGCCTCGGATCGTCGTGCCGCACGCCGCCCTCGGCCTGCGGCGTGTAGAGCGCGGTATGCAGATAGAGCAGTTCGCTGTCGGCTTCCAGTGCCTGGAATCCATGCGCGCAGCCTTCCGGAATCGCCACCATGAGCGCGTTCCCGGCACTCAGCTCGAACGCCTGCCACTGCAGGAACGTGGGAGATCCGGCCCGGAGATCGAGCGCGACATCCCAGACCCGCCCCCGCAGGCAGCGCACCAGCTTCATTTCCGCGTGCGCGCCGAGCTGGAAGTGCAGGCCGCGCACCGCGCCTGCCTGGCGCGTGCGGGAATGGTTGATCTGCAGCACCTGGCGCGCGCCGATGACTTCCGCCAGCGCATCCGCGCAGAACATCCGGGCGAAGGCGCCCCGGTGGTCGGCGAACGGCTCGGTCCGCACCAGGCGGACACCCTCGATGTTTGTCGGTTCGGTTTTCATGCGGCGGCCCAGACGAGTCCGGCGCAGGCCGCCTGTTCGACATAGGCGGCAAGCTGCGAACGGGTCGCTGCCGTGCCACGGGCCTGGAACTGGCGGTACCAGGCGGCGGTGGCGCCCAGCGCCTCGTCCAGCTGCCAGACCGGGGTCCAGCCAAGCCGGGCGCGCGCCTTCGACCAATCCAGCGCGAGCAGCCCCGACTCATGGGGCTGCGGCTGGCTTGCCACGCGCCACGCCAGCTCCGGCCAGTGCGCCTTGAGGCGGCCGAGCACGGATTCGACGCAACAGTTACCCTCCGCCGCCGGGCCGAAGTTCCAGGCGGCGGCGCAAGCCGCATCGCCCTCCAGCAAGCGCTGCCCCAGCAGCAGGTAGCCGGACAGGCAATCCAGCACGTGCTGCCAGGGACGGGTGGACCGGGGCGAGCGGATCTCGAGCGGATTGCCCTGCGCCAGCGCACGCACCAGGTCGGGGATCAACCGGTCCGCGGACCAGTCGCCGCCACCGATCACGTTGCCGGCGCGCGCGGTTGCCAGCAGCGTGTCCGTGGCGCCGAGGAAGGACTGGCGATAGCTTGCCGCCAGGAGCTCGGTCGCGGCCTTCGACGCCGCATAGGGATCGTGGCCGCCGAGCGGGTCGTTCTCGCGATAGCCCCACTCCCACTCGCGGTTTGCGTAGACCTTGTCGGTGGTGACGAGGACGACCGCCCGCACGCCCGCGTGGCGGCGGCATGCTTCGAGCACGTTGGCCGTGCCCATCACGTTGGTGGACCAGGTCTCGAGCGGATCGCTGTAGGAGCGCCGCACCAGCGGCTGGGCGGCAAGGTGAAAGACGATCTCCGGACGGCAGGCGGCGAACGCGGAATCCAGCGCCGCCATGTCGCGGATATCGCCGCGGACATCCGCGGCGGAGACTTGCAGCAGGTCCCAGTGGCTATGCCCCGCCTGGGGCGGCAGGGCATAGCAGGTCAGCTCCGCGCCGAGCCCGGTCAGCCACTGCGCCAGCCAGCTGCCCTTGAAGCCGGTGTGGCCCGTCAGCAGAACGCGGCGCCCCTGGTAGAGGTGGCCAAATTGCGCTATTTCCATACTTTCCAGGGCGGATTACCCCGACCCCACAGGTCTTCCAGATAGGTCTTGTCGCGCAGCGTGTCCATCGCCTGCCAGAAGCCCCGGTGCATGTAGGCGGCCAGTGCGCCGTCGGTGGCCATCTGCATCAGCGGCTCGGCCTCCCAGCTCGTGCGGTCGTCCTCGATGCGGTCGATCACCGAAGGGTCGAGCACGAAATAGCCGCCGTTGATCCACGAGCCGTCACCCGCGGGCTTTTCCTGGAAGCTCTCGACCATGTCGCCGTTGAGGTTGAGCGCGCCGTAGCGGCCCGGCGGCTGGATCGCGGTCACCGTCGCCGGCTTGCCGTGGCGGTAGTGGAAGTCGACGAGCGCGCCGATGTCGATATCGGACACGCCATCGCCATAGGTGAAGCAGAAGGGCTCCTTGCCCACATAGTCGCGCACGCGCTTCATGCGCCCGCCGGTCAGCGTGCTTTCGCCGGTATCCACCAGGGTGACGCGCCATGGCTCGACATGGCGCTGGTGCACCTCCATCTGGTTATGCTTCATGTCGAAGGTGACATCCGACATGTGGAGGAAATAGTTGGCGAAGTACTCCTTGATGATGTAGCCCTTGTAGCCCAGGCAGATCACGAAGTCGTTGATCCCGTAGTGGGAGTAGGTCTTCATGATGTGCCACAGGATCGGCTTGCCGCCGATCTCGATCATGGGCTTCGGACGCAGGTGCGACTCCTCCGAGATCCGCGTGCCAAGCCCACCAGCCAGGATCACCGCTTTCATGCCGTGGCGTCCTCGCGCAGGACCTTGACACCGGCGATCTCGGCGATCGACGGCACGGGTTGCCGGTCCAGGTAGGCCAGATCCAGGCCGAACGATTGCTGCAGGAACTGGTCCAGGACGGACTTGTCGCGTCCGCACTCGTCCAGGCGCTGGCTGAGCAGGCGATACAGCGGCAGGGAGAATTTCCTCAGGGCGGCGCTCTCGATCAGCAGGTCGAGTGACCACTCCTTGTTGCCGCTCTCATGCGCCATCTCCGCCAGCGCAAAGGCCACCAGCCAGTGCCGGCTCCATTTGGCCGAGATGTTCTCCAGCAGGCTGTTCAGGTCCAGGTAGTTCCGCTCCTGCAGCAGCGAGACCACCGCCAGGACGATCTCCTCCATCGGGTGCCACTGGCCATCGAAGAAGACCCCCTCCTCCAGGCCCGCGCCGGCCGGCGGCACTTCCCGGTATTGCCCGACCAGCCCGGTCATTTCCGCCTCCAGCCAGCGCGTGAAGGCAGGCGCGTCGAACAGCGGGCTTTGCTCGAACCTCGCCCGCATCGACAGGCGCAGGGCGTTCAGCCCGGCGGGATCGCTCGCCAGGCTGGCGGCAACCTCGACATATTCTTCCTCGGTCCCGCAGCTCAGCCCGTCCAGCCCGATCGCGTGAACGCAGGACGCCGAAATACGCTCGTGGAAGGCCGTGCCGGCCAGCGTGACCACGGGTACGCCCATCCACAAGGCGTCGCAGGTATTCGCGCCGCCCGTCATGGGCGCCGTATCGAGCACGACATCGATCTGGTTGTACAGGCGGTACTGATTCAGGCCCGAGCGCGGCACGCAGATGACGCGCTCGGCGGCGATGCCGGCCGCCTCCATGCGATGCAGCAGCGGATGCCTGACCTCCTCCTTCTCCAGCCCGCTGCACTCCAGCAGCAGCTTGCTGTCCGGGCACCTGGCCAGCACCGCGCTCCACAGGCGAAGCGTGCGTTGGCTGACCTTGGCGAGGTTGATACAGCAGCCAAAGGTGACGAATCCGTTCTTGAGCGCGGGGGTTTCCTGCACTGCCATGTGCTGCTCGTACACCCGCAGCGGCGTCGCCACCAGCGGGTAGT
This sequence comes from Cupriavidus sp. 05N38, assembly GCF_056397345.1. Lineage (NCBI taxonomy): Bacteria > Pseudomonadati > Pseudomonadota > Betaproteobacteria > Burkholderiales > Burkholderiaceae > Cupriavidus > Cupriavidus sp. 05N38. The sequence continues at coordinate 136,231 of NZ_JBFTNF010000010.1, read as the reverse complement.
ACACGCTGGCGATCACGGGCGCGCGCAGGAGTTGCTCGGTATAGTTGCCCTCGTTGCCTGCGGGATCGCCTATCCAGTCGCTGATGCGGTACTGGACCTGGGCCATGCCCGTGGTGCTCGGATAGCCCATCCAGGTGACCTGGACCGGCGCCAGGCTGTATGCCAGGTAGACCAGCGGGGAATTGGTGGTGTAGCCGCCCAGGTCGAACAGGACATCCATGCCCGCCGCGTCGAGCGTCGACACGATCTCGCTTTCCGACTTGCCCGCCAGGTCGACGAAATGATCCGCATAGAGCCGGATCTTGGTGGTGACGTTGTCCTTGCGCCCGTTCAGGGAGAACACCGACACTTCGAAGCGCTCATGATCCAGGTTGGTCAGGAACGGGATGATGAAGTAGGCGCAAGCATGCGCGTAGAGGTCGTTGGAGATCAGCCCCACGCGGATGCGGCCGGAGGCCGGCGGGCGGCCCTGCCGCTTCCTGCCATGGCGCTTGCGGGCCAGCATGCCTGCGTAGGTCTCCGCCTCGGCGCGCAGGGTCTGCGGCGTGCTCTTCTCGTCGAAGAGCATCGTGAACAGCAGGTTGGGACGGTGCACCGGGGTATCGGGATACAGCTCGGAGATCTTCCCGAGCGCTTCCACGGCTTCCCGTACGTAGCCCATTTCCTTCATGGCGCTGGCATAGGTGGTCAGCGCAAAGATATCCTCCGGCTCCAGTTCCAGCGCCTTGAGCGCGGCGTCGCGGCTGGCGACGTACTGGTGCTGCAGGAAGAGCACCGAGCTGAGCCGGATCCAGCCGATGGCGAGCCGCGGGTCGATTTCGACGCACCGGCGCAGCATGGCGTTGGCCTGGTCATATTCGCCGTCTTCCGCCAGGACACCCCCCTGCAGCGACAGCAGCAACGCCGAGTCAGGGAATTTCTCCAGCCCGGCGCCGACCAGCTCGCGGCCCCGCTGCCAGTTCTGCGCGCCCATATAGGCACTGGCTGCCCAGAAATAGGCGTCCTGGTCAGCCGTGTCCGGGTGCTTCAGGGCCTTGTCCGCATGGCGCTGCGCGTCGCGATAGCGTCCGGCCAAGCAACTGGCGCGGGTCTGGGCAACATGGCTGGCAGCTCTCGAGCCGCCCTTGGAAGCAGTAGGGGAATTGTTCATCGCATCGACTTGAAAATCGCGACCTGCGCACACCTTGGGCACGGCGCATGGCCAGCGGAAACCGGCTAGCAGTAGTCGTCCTGTCCCGACGTTCCCGGCGTCCGTGTCGTGGGTCCCGTCGACTGCGGACCCCACCGGATGGAAACGCCGGCGGCCCTCAGACGGCCATGTTCATCATTTCCTGGTAAGCCGCCGCCAGCCGGTTGCGTACCTGCACCGCGGTCTGGAACGACACATTGGCCTTCTGCATGTCGATCATCACGTCGTTGAGCGCAACGCCGGGCTTGCCCAGTTCGAACGATTCTGCCTGGCCGTAGGCGTGCTCCTGCACGGCGCTCACGCGCGCCAGCGAGCGTTGCAGTTCGCCGGCGAAGCTGCCGGGCGCGGCGGCGGCCGAGGTGGCCGGGCTTTCCGTGCCGGTGGCGCTCTGGGCCAGCCCGCGCAGTTGCTGCAGCATGCCGTCGAGGGGCCTTGGCCGATGATCTGTACCGTGCCGGAGCTGGGGTGCCGCTGCCTTGCCGCGCCCCGCTCCCGGCCCCGACCTTCATCAACTATCGCGGGGAGTACGCGTGTTTTGTCAGCAGCGTGATCTTAGCCATGCCGCAGCCGGGAATGCCCAGGCTGGCCGGGGTGGACAGGGCAGCCAGAGCGGCGCCCGCCATCCGGCCCAGCCGATCCTGGCCGTGACGGGGGCGCGCGCATGAACGCCGTGACAGCCCTGTCGGGCAAATCCGAGCTGTTCGAGCGCATCAAGACCAATCCGCGCCTGCCCCTCATGCTGGGCGGCGCGGCGCTCGCCGCCGCCATCGCGGTGGGCGTGCTGTGGTCGCGGGCGCCGGACTACAAGGTGCTCTACAGCAATCTGTCCGAGCGCGATGGCGGTTCCGTCATCGCCTCCCTGCAGCAAATGAATGTGCCGTACAAGTTCGCCGAAGGCGGCGGTGCGGTCATGGTGCCTGCCGAAAAGGTCCACGAAACCCGCCTACGACTGGCCTCCCAGGGCTTGCCCAAGAGCGGCACCACCGGCATGGAGCTGATGGACACGCAGAAGTTCGGCATCAGCCAGTTTGCCGAGCAGGTCAACTACCAGCGTGGCCTGGAAGGCGAGCTGGCGCGCTCGATCGAATCGATCGCGGCGGTGCAGACGGCGCGCGTGCACCTGGCCATCCCCAAGCCCACGCTGTTCGTGCGCGAACGCCAGAAGCCGACCGCCTCGGTGGTGCTGCAGCTCTACCCGGGCCGCGCCATCGACGACGGCCAGGTTGCCGCCATCAGCTACCTGGTCTCCTCCAGCGTGCCGGAACTGACCCCCAAGTCCATTTCCATCGTCGACCAGCACGGCAACCTGCTGTCCGGCAACGGCACCAACGAGCGCATGCTCGACGCCAGCCAGATCAAGTACGTGCAGGCGCTGGAGCGCAACTACGCGCAGCGCGTGGAAGCCATCCTGGCGCCGATCGTCGGCCAGGACAATGTGAAGGCCCAGGTCACCGCCGACGTGGACTTCTCCATCGTCGAGCACACCGACGAATCGTTCAAGCCCAACCAGGACCCGACCCACGCGGCTATCCGCAGCCAGCAGTCGAGCGAATCGAACCAGCAAGGCGCGGCGCCCGTCGGCGGCGTGCCTGGCGCGCTGTCCAACCAGCCGCCCGCCCCGGCCACCGCGCCCATCGCCACGGCCCAGCCGCCGCGCCCCGGCCAGCCCAACCAGCCTGGCCAGCAGCCCGGCCAGCAAGGCCAGGCCGCGCAAACGGCGCAGTCCGGCGCCACCACGACCGCCCAGTCCGGCCCGAGCAGCAGCCGCCGCGACAGCACCACCAACTACGAGCTCGACCGCACCGTGCGCCATGTGCAGCAGGCGCCGGGCGGCGTCAAGCGCCTGTCGGTGGCGGTGGTGGTCAACTACCGCCAGAAGGCCGGCGCCAACGGCAAGATGGTGACCGAGGCCCTGCCCGCCACGCAGCTGGCGCAGATCGAGAACCTGACCAAGGAAGCCATGGGCTTCTCGGCAGACCGCGGCGACTCGCTCAACGTGGTCAACAGCCCGTTCACGTCCGACACCGAGATCAAGCCCGAACTGCCGCTGTGGAAGCAGCCTGACATGATCGCACTGGCCAAGACCGCCGCCGGCTACCTGATGCTGGCCCTGCTGGCCCTGTTCGTGTGGTTCAAGATCGCACGCCCGGTGCTGCGCAAGTACACCGCGCCGCCGCTGCCGCCGCCGCAAGACAAGAACGAGGAGCAGGCCGTACTGCTGCCGCCCGAAGAGCCGGCCAATCCGGAAGTCCTGCGGCTCGCCGCCAAATACGAAAGCGATCTCGCCCTGGTGCGCGACGCCGCGCAACGCGACCCGCGCCTGGTTGCCAGTGTGATCAAGAACTGGATGTCTAGCGATGACCGATGAAGGATTGCAGAAGAGCGCCATCCTGATGATGTCGCTCGGTGAAGATGCCGCAGCCGAAGTATTCAAGCACCTCGGTCCGCGCGAAGTACAGAGCCTGGGCCAGGCCATGGCCACGCTCAGCTCTGTCACCCGCGAGCAGATGGCCGAAGTGCTGGCCGAGTTCCGCGGGGAGACCGAGCAGTACCTGGCGCTCAACGTCGATTCGAGCGCGTTCATCCGCAGCGTGCTGAACAAGGCGCTGGGCGAGGAGCGCGCGCTGTCCGTGATCGAGGACATCCTCGAGTCGCGCGACCCGGGCAGTGGCATCGACTCGCTGAACTGGATGGATTCCACTTCGGTGGCCGAGCTGATCCGCGACGAACACCCGCAGATCATCGCCACCATCCTGATCCACCTGGACCGCCAGAAGTCGTCCGAGATCATCGGCATGTTCACCGAGCGCCTGCGCAACGACGTGATCCTGCGTATTGCCACCTTCGGCGGCGTACAGCCGGGTGCGCTGCAGGAGCTCACCGACGTGCTGACCAAGCTGCTGGCAGGCCAGAGCCTCAAGCGCAGCCGCATGGGCGGCGTGCGCACGGCGGCCGAGATCATCAACCTGATGAGCACGGCCCACGAAGAAGCGGTGATCGAGGGCGTGCGCCTGCACGACAGCGACCTCGCGCAGAAGATCATCGACGAGATGTTCCTGTTCGAGAACCTGCTCGAAGTGGACGACCGCGGCATCCAGCGCGTGCTCAAGGAAGTGGCCACCGAATCGCTTATCGTCGCGCTCAAGGGCGCGCCGGCGGAACTGCGCGACAAGTTCATCCGCAACATGTCTACCCGCGCCGGCGAAATGCTGCGCGAAGACCTCGATGCGCTGGGCCCGGTACGGGTCTCGCAGGTCGAGGCCGAGCAGAAGAACATCCTCCAGGTGGTGCGCCGCCTGGCCGAAGCCGGAGAAGTTGTAATCGGTGGTGGCGACGATGCCTACGTCTGAACGTGCCCTTGGCCAGTTCCGCGGCTTTGCCGCGGACCCGGCCTACACGAATACCCGCGGCGACCGGCGTGGCGCCGGCGGCGATGGCGGCGACGGCCGCCGTGCGGGCAGCCGTCCTGCCCCGCGGCAGGACGAGTTCGAGAGCTTTGCCCCGCCGGGCGGCCGCGCCCCGCAGAAGAGCGGCTGGCAGCGCTGGCAGATGGTCTCGCTCGATCCGCGCAAGGCCGAGCCCGAACCGGCCGAGTTCATGCCGATGGAACCCGCCCCGCCCCCCATCGACTTCGCCGCGCTGGAAGCCATGCGCGACGGCGCGCGCAAGGAAGGCTACGCCCAGGGCTATACCCAGGGCCAGACCCAGGGCTATGGCGACGGACACCGTGAAGGCTATGCCCGCGGGCTGGAAGGCGCGCGCGCCGAGGCTGGCCGCCTGCAGGAGCTGGCCGCCACCTTCAGCCACGCGCTCGGCCGCGTCGACGAGGAAGTGGCGCAGACCCTGATCTCGCTGGCGCTGGATGTGGCGCGCCGGCTCGTGCAACAGACCGTGGTTGCCGACCCCGGCGTGCTGCTGCCGGCGGTGCGCGAACTGCTCGCCGCCGAGCCGGCCTTGTCCGGCTCGCCCTGCCTGCTGCTCAACGCCGAAGACGTGACGCTGGTGGAAACCCACCTGGCGGGCGAGCTCCAAGCCGCCGGCTGGAGCGTGCGCGCCGACCCCGCGGTGGCCCGTGGCGGCTGCGTGGCGAGCGCCGCCAGCGGCGAGCTCGACGCCACGCTGTCCACGCGCTGGAGCCGCGTGGTCAAGGCGCTCGGCCGCGATGATCCGTGGGAGCCGCCCCATGCCTGACAACGCTGCCAAGCCCGATGCCGCGCCCACCGTGCCGGGCCTGCATGGCCAGCGCTGGCGCGATGCGCTGAACACCGCCTCGGCCGGCATTGCCGAGATCGACAGCAAGCGCAGTTGCGGGCGCCTGACGCGCGCGGCCGGCCTGGTGCTGGAAGCCGTCGGCCTGCGCATGCCGGTGGGCAGCGATTGCCTGATCGAGCTGCCCGGGGGCCAGTCGCCCGGCGGCAAGGCGTCCGGTCCGCGCATGGCCGAGGCGGAAGTGGTCGGCTTCGGCGCCGACCGCCTCTACCTGATGCCGCAATCCGACGTGGTGGGCCTGGTGCCCGGCGCGCGCGTGTATCCGCTCGAACCCACGCCGCGCCCCAGCGGCGACGCCACCCCGCGCGAGCCGGGGTCCAAGCGCCTGCCGGTGGGCGAAGGCCTGCTTGGCCGCGTGCTCGACGCTGCCGGCCGACCGCTGGACGGGCTCGGCCCCATCACCGCCGCCACCGAGGTCACCCTGGGCGGCGCGCAGATCAACCCGCTCGAACGCGCCCCCATCGAGACCGTGCTGGACGTCGGCGTGCGCGCCATCAACGGCATGCTCACGGTGGGCCGCGGCCAGCGCATGGGCCTGTTCGCCGGTTCGGGCGTGGGCAAGAGCGTGCTGCTGGGCATGATGGCGCGCTACACCAGCGCCGAGGTCATCGTGGTCGGCCTGATCGGCGAGCGCGGCCGCGAAGTGAAGGACTTCATCGAGAACATCCTGGGCGAAGACGGCCGCAGGCGCTCGGTGGTGGTGGCGGCCCCGGCCGATACCTCGCCGCTGCTGCGCATGCAGGGCGCCGCCTATGCCACGCGCCTGGCCGAGTATTTCCGTGACCAGGGCCGCCACGTGCTGCTGATCATGGACTCGCTCACGCGCTACGCCATGGCCCAGCGCGAGATCGCCCTGGCCATCGGCGAGCCGCCCGCCACCAAGGGCTATCCGCCCTCGGTGTTCGCCAAGCTGCCCACGCTGGTGGAGCGCACCGGCAACGGCCCCGATGGCGGCGGCTCCATCACCGCCTTCTACACCGTGCTGACCGAAGGCGACGACCAGCAGGATCCCATTGCCGATTCCGCGCGCGCGATTCTCGACGGCCATATCGTGCTGTCGCGCAGCCTGGCGGAATCGGGCCACTATCCGGCCATCGACGTGGAAGCGTCGATCAGCCGGGCCATGACCGCGCTGATCGAGCCGTCGCAGTTCGGCTCGGTGCGGCGCTTCAAGCAGTTGATGTCGCGCTACCAGCGCAATCGCGACCTGATCAGCGTGGGTGCCTATGTGCCGGGCAACGACCCGGAACTGGACCTGGCCATCCACCTGCATCCGCAGATGGAAGCCTTCCTCCAGCAGGACATCCACGAGCGCGCCGGCTATGACGCCTCGATCGGCCAGTTGCATAGTCTCTTCGAACGGAGTCAACATGGCTAAGCCATCTGCATTGAATACCTTGGCCGACCTGGCCCAGAACGATACGGATGCCGCCGCGCGCGAGCTGGGCCGGCTGCAGGGCCTGCGCAACCAGGCCGAGCAGCAGCTGGCCGCGCTCACCCAGTACCGGCAGGAATACCGCGAGCGCATGCAGGCCATCGCGCAGGACGGCATGACCTCCACGCGCTGGCAGGACTTCGCGCAGTTCCTGGCATCCCTCGACACCGCCATCCGCCAGCAGACCGAATCGCTGGCGCGCGCGGAGGCCCAGCTGCTGGCCGGGCGCGCCAACTGGCAGCAGCAAAAGCGTCGCCAGAACTCCTTCGACACCCTGATCACCCGCGCCCAGACGCGCGAGCAGCAAGCCATCTCGCGCCGCGAGCAGCGCGACACCGACGAATACGCCGCGCGCGCCGCCCGCCTGCAAGTCGCGGGCCGCCACCGCTAAGCCGCCAGAACGCACCGACCATGATCGATATCAGCCAGATTGTCAGCAACGCCGCCAGCAGCGCGGCCGCCTCGCGCAGCAGCAGCGGCACGGACGCCTCGTCGCAGGGATTCGGCGACGCGCTGGCGCGCGCCCGCGACGACAGCCGCAACAACAGCGCCAGCAATGCCGGCAAGGCCGACAACGGCAGCAAGGCCGGCAGCAACGGCAACGCGCCGGCGCAAGACAGCGCAACGCAGAACAACGCGGCCGCCGGCAACGGTACGCAAGGCACGCAAGGAAACAGCGTTGCCGCCAAGCCGGCACGCCCRCAAGGCAAGGATGGCGACAAGGACAGCGACAAGGATGCCGACAAGGACAGCGAACAGGGCGACGCACTTGCCGTGAACCCGGCAGCGCAGGCCGCCGCCGCCGCGCTGGCGGCGCTGCTGCCGGCGCAACCGGCCCAGCCCGCGCTGCAGCCGGCAAGCGGCAGCGCCTTGTCCGGCGCGGCCGCCGCCGCCCTCGGCAGCCAGTCCGGCATGCCGGACCTGAAGGATCCGGCGCTCGCAGCCRCCGCGTCCGCCACCGGCGCGACCGGCCCGGCGGCGCCGGCCGCCTCGACCGCGGCCGATACGCTCGCCACCATCGCCTCGCAGCGCGCCGCGCTGCAGGCCGTGCCGCAGAACGCGGCCGGCGCCCAGGTCACCGACAAGCCGGCCACCACCACCGCGGCCGACGCCGGCAAGACCGGCCCCGACCTGGCAAACAGCCTCAAGGTAGCCATGTCCGGCCAGCAAGGCAGCAACGGTGGCCAGTCCACCGGCCAGCAGGGCACCGGCGGCGAGCCTTACAAGGCGCTGGTGCAAGCTGGCGACGCCAAGGATGCCAGGGCGCTGCCGCCCACCAGCCCTTCCGCCACCGCGACCGCAACCACTGCCACCACCACCGGTGCAGCCCAGTTCGCCGCGGCCATGCGCGCCGCCGAGCCGTCCGGCACCGACGCGGCCCCGTCCGGCAACGCTGCCACGGCGGCGATGGCCGCCAGCACCATGGCCGCCGGTCCGGCGCCAACCAGCAGCGGCCTTTCGCCAGCCACCTCGCTGCCGGTCGCCCCGCCGGTGGGCGACGGCCAGTGGCCGCAGGCGCTCAGCCAGCAGATGGTGCGCCTGTCGACACAAGGCAACCACACCGCCGAGCTGCAGCTCAATCCGCCCGATCTCGGCCCGCTGAAGGTCGTGCTCAACGTGGTCAACGACCAGGCACAGGCGCAGTTCGTCTCCCCGCACGCCGCCGTGCGCGCGGCGGTGGAAGCGGCCCTGCCGCACCTGCGTACCGCCATGGCCGACAGCGGCATCCAGCTTGGCCAGGCGTCGGTCGGCGCCGACAGCTTTGCCGGCCAGCCCGGCAATGGCCAGCCGCAGCAACAGCGCCAGTCGGGCGGCCAGCAAGCCAGCTTTGGCGCGCTGGCGGGCAACACGGCCGCCCCGGCCGGCGCAGGCAGCACCGTGGCTGCCCCCGCGCGTACGCTCGCCCGCGGCGAAGTCGATACGTTCGCCTGACCCCGGGCGCGCACGGCTGGCAAACGCGCTGCCGCGCTTGCCAGCCGGTGGCAACGCCGGCAACGTCGGCGACGGCCGGCTGCAATCGCGCATACCATGTCGTTTGAGAACAGGCTCGCCGCACAGGCGTCCATCGCCTGCTTCCCGCAACGTCATGACCTTCGACCTTTTCGACTCCCTCCCGCAGGAAGACCCGCCCCACGCCGAGCCGCTCGCGCCCGGCGCGACGATCCTGCGCGGCTTTGCCCGCGCGCATGAGCAGACCCTGCTTGGCGCCGTGCGGGACATCGCCGCGCAGGCGCCGTGGCGCCACCTGATCACCCCGGGCGGCCTGCGCATGTCGGTGGCCATGACCAATTGCGGTCAGCTCGGCTGGGTATCCGACGTCACCGGCTACCGCTATGAGCCGGCGGATCCGCTCAGCGGCAAGCCGTGGCCGCCCATGCCCGAAGCCCTCCTCTCGCTCGCACGCGCGGCGGCCGACGATGCGGGCTATGCCGATTTCAGGCCGGATGCCTGCCTGCTCAACCGCTATGCCCCCGGCACGCGGCTTTCACTGCACCAGGACCGCGACGAACTCGACCTGCGCGCGCCGATCGTCTCGGTTTCGCTCGGCCTGCCGGCGATCTTCCTGTTCGGCGGCGCGCTGCGCACCCAGCGTCCGCAGCGCGTGCGCCTGGCCCATGGCGACGTGGTGGTATGGGGCGGACCGTCGCGGCTGGCATTCCACGGCATCGCACCGCTGGCCGACGGCGATCACGCGCTGACCGGACACGAGCGCATCAACCTGACCTTCCGCAAGACGCGCTAGGCTGCGCCGCCGCATCGGCCGCGCCATGCGGGCCACTCAGCCGCGATCCACCCAGTTGACCTTCGGAAACTTGCGCGCGAACGATTCCGGCATCGGCATCACTTCCTTGCGCTCGTAGCTGAAGAAGACAAAGCCGGACTTGGCCATGGCGACCAGGGCACCGTCCTGCGGCCGCGTGATGCGGAAGGTGATATCGCCGCCGTAGCGGTTGAAGTCCATCACGCCCACTTCGAACAGCAGCTGGTCGCGCGCATGGGCTTCGTTGCGGTAAGTGGTGGCGAGGTCGGTGACGATGATGCCGACCTGGTCGGCCTCGGCGTCGTCGCCGGTGCGCAGGTCGAACAGAAAGCGCGCCCTTGCCTCGGAGATCATCGAGATCATCGAATCGTTGCCGAGGTGGTTGGCCGAGTTGATGTCGGTCACGCGCACCGTGAGGTGGGTGGAGTAGTAGTACTGGTCTTCGGGGAAGTCGAGCTTGAGACGGGCCATGATGCGATGGGAGCGGTAAGGCGGAAGACGGAAGGCGGAAGACGGAAGGCGGAAGACGGAAGACGGAAGACGGCAAGGCGTGAAGCAAAAAGAAAGGCCCCGCAAGGGGCCTTTCCGAAAGTACTGCGCGTGCAGCGCGGCGCGACTTACATCGACACCGTGTCCGCCACTTCCTTGAAGTCTTCGATCTGGTCGAAGTTCATGTACTTGTAGATCTTGTCGCCATTGGCGTTCAGCACGCCCATGTCGGCCATGTACTCTTCCTTGGTCGGGATGCGGCCCAGGCGCGAGCAGATGGCGGCCAGTTCGGCGGAGCCGAGGTACACGTTGGTGTTCTTGCCCAGGCGGTTGGGGAAGTTACGCGTGCTGGTCGACATCACCGTGGCGCCTTCGCGCACTTGTGCCTGGTTGCCCATGCACAGCGAGCAGCCCGGCATTTCGGTGCGGGCACCGGCGGTGCCGAACACGCCGTAGTGGCCTTCCTCGGTCAGTTGCTTGGCGTCCATCTTGGTCGGCGGGGCAACCCACAGCTTGACCGGGATGTCGCGCTTGCCTTCGAGCAGCTTGGAAGCCGCGCGGAAGTGGCCGATGTTGGTCATGCACGAACCGATGAAGACTTCGTCGATCTTGGCGCCGGCCACGTCGGACAGGGTCTTGACGTCGTCCGGGTCGTTCGGGCAGGCCAGGATGGGTTCGTGGATGTCCGCCAGGTCGATCTCGATGACCGAAGCGTATTCGGCATCGGCGTCCGGCTGCAGCAGCTGCGGGTCGGCCAGCCAGGCTTCCATGGCCTTGATGCGGCGCTGCAGGCTGCGTGCGTCGGCGTAGCCTTCGGCGATCATCCACTTCAGCAGCGTGATGTTGCTGTTGATGTATTCGATGATCGGTTCCTTGTTCAGGTGCACCGTGCAACCGGCGGCCGAACGCTCTGCCGAGGCATCGGACAGTTCGAACGCTTGCTCGACCTTCAGGTCGGGCAGGCCTTCGATTTCCAGGATGCGGCCCGAGAAGATGTTCTTCTTGCCTTGCTTGGCCACGGTCAGCTCGCCCGACTTGATGGCGTACAGCGGGATGGCGTTGACCAGGTCGCGCAGGGTCACGCCAGGCTGCATCTTGCCCTTGAAGCGCACCAGCACGGATTCAGGCATGTCCAGCGGCATCACGCCGGTGGCGGCGGCGAAGGCCACCAGGCCCGAGCCGGCGGGGAAGCTGATGCCGATCGGGAAGCGGGTGTGCGAGTCGCCGCCGGTGCCCACGGTATCGGGCAGCAGCATGCGGTTCAGCCACGAGTGGATGACGCCGTCGCCGGGGCGCAGCGAGATGCCGCCGCGGGTGCTGATGAACTTCGGCAGCGTGTGGTGGGTCTTGACGTCGACCGGCTTCGGATACGCGGCGGTGTGGCAGAACGACTGCATCACCAGGTCGGCCGAGAAGCCCAGGCAGGCCAGGTCCTTCAGCTCGTCGCGGGTCATCGGGCCGGTGGTGTCCTGCGAGCCCACCGAGGTCATCTTCGGTTCGCAGTAGGTACCCGGGCGCACGCCCTCGCCTTCGGGCAGGCCGCAGGCGCGGCCGACCATCTTCTGGGCCAGCGTGAAACCGCGGCCCGTATCGGCCGGGTTCTGCGGCAGGCGGAACAGCGTGGACGGGGCCAGGCCGAGCGCTTCGCGGGCCTTGGCGGTCAGGCCGCGGCCGACGATCAGGGGAATGCGGCCGCCGGCGCGCACTTCGTCGAACAGCACGTCGGACTTGACCTGGAATTCAGCGATGACCTGGCCGTTCTTCAGGGCGCGGCCTTCATAGGGGCGCAGCTCGACCACATCGCCCATTTCCATCTGCGACACGTCCAGCTCGATCGGCAGCGCGCCGGCGTCTTCCATGGTGTTGTAGAAGATCGGGGCGATCTTGCTGCCCAGGCACACGCCACCGAAGCGCTTGTTTGGCACGAAGGGGATGTCTTCGCCGGTGAACCACAGCACCGAATTGGTGGCCGACTTGCGCGAGGAACCGGTGCCGACCACGTCGCCGACGTAGGCGACCAGGTTGCCCTTGTCCTTCAGCGATTCGATGAACTTGACCGGGCCGCGCTTGCCGTCTTCTTCCGGGGTGATGCCCGGGCGCGCGTTCTTCAGCATGGCCAGCGCGTGCAGCGGGATGTCCGGGCGGGTGGTGGCGTCCGGGGCCGGCGAGAGATCGTCGGTATTGGTTTCGCCGGTGACCTTGAACACGGTCACGGTCAGGCTTTGCGGGACTTCGGGACGGCTGGTGAACCATTCGGCGTCGGCCCAGCTTTGCAGCACGGACTTGGCGTTGGCGTTGCCCTTGTCGGCYTTTTCCTTGACGTCGTGGAAGGCGTCGAACATCAGCAGCGTCTTCTTGAGCGCTGCGGCGGCAACGGTGCCGATCTCGGCGTCGTCCAGCAGTTCGATCAGCGGGGAGATGTTGTAGCCGCCGAGCATGGTGCCCAGCAGCTCGGCTGCCTTGGCACGGGAGATCAGCGGGCAGGCTTCCGTGCCCAGCGCCACGGCGGCCAGGTACGAGGCCTTGACCTTGGCGGCATCGTCCACGCCGGCCGGCACGCGGTTGGTGATCAGCTCGACCAGCACCTGCTCTTCGCCGGCGGGCGGGTTCTTCAGCAGTTCGATCAGCTCCGCAGTTTGCTTCGCGGTCAGCGGCAGAGGGGGAATGCCAAGCGCGGCGCGTTCGGCAACATGGGCGCGATAGTTATCAAGCATGGGTTCCTGCGGGGTAATAGGGTTGTAAAGACCAGTTGTGCCGCGATTGTAAGGTGAAGTGCCTCTGCGGTCAAATGTCTTATATCTTATATAAGAGTGAATTTTGCGAATCCCATATAAAACAATGGGATAGCTTTACCCCGCATCGCAAAATCACAACATAAATCCTTGACCAATTTGCTCGGGCAATGCCCGCCCGCCAAGCCGGGCCACGGCATGCGCTGGCCCGGCCGAGGCCGCTCAGCCGTAGTACGCGTCGCCCAGCAGCATGTCCTCGAAGAAGGCGCCGAAGCGGCGCTGCGGATCGCGCAGGTGGATTTCGAGGATCCAGCGCATGGCCGAGGGGCAGCTCTCCAGGTCGGCCAGCGAACCGGTGTAGATCGTGGCGTGCGGGAAATCCGAGACCCGGTGCCCCGGCAGGTCGAAGTTCAGCTCCCAGCCCATCTTGCGCGCGGCCCGCTCGGCGTAGTCGTAGAGCGCGTGGCCGGTCAGATGCTGCTTGGACCAGACCGCGCGCACGTCGTGGAACAGCGCCTCGGCGTCGTGCGCGCAGCGGGCATATTCGGCATGGTGGCCCACGGTGAAGCTGGCGCCGCCGTCGCCTTCCCAGGCATCCACGCGCGGCGCGATATCGATGAAGAAGATGTCGTTCTCCTGCAGCACCACGCCGGGCGCAGAGGCCAGCTTCATCGGCTTGGTGGTGTTGCTGCCGAAGCGCACGCGGGTGGGATGCCAGCTCAGCGCCAGGCCGGCGTCGAGCAGCACCGAGCGGGCCATCGCCACCGCGTCTTCCTCGACCATGCCGGGCGCCACGCGGGCCGCGATATCGCGGATGGCCTGGCGCGTCTTGTCGCGGGCCAGCAGCATGCCGTTAACGGAAAAGGCGGGGCCGACTCGTTCGGCGGCGGTGGCATCGGTCATTGTCATGGGGTCTCTCCGGATGGGGTCGGGGTCGGTTTCGGATTGATGGCGCCTGCCTGGTGCCGCGCCGACACGAAGCAGTATGGAGAGCCGCCGGCCCGGATTGAACCGCGCCGCGCGGCGCCGTGGCGCCAATCGGCGGTGCTTTCGTGCCAGCGCCCGCCCGGCGGGGCAAAAGCGTCGCCCGAGGCGGCGGCGCTCGGATAACATGGCGCCATCTCCCGTGGATACTTACCCCATCCTGCCGCCTTCGACCCGCCCCATGCACCGATCCGTCGCCATCCTCGTTTTTCCTGGCGCGCAAGCGCTGGACGTGAGCGGCCCGCTCGACGTGTTTGCCGAGGCAAACCGCTTCCTGCTGCCCGAAGACCACTACCAGCTCGAAATCATCGGCACCGAGCCCGGCCCCCTTGCCTGCTCCAACGGCATGCTGCTGCAGCCGCACCGGACCTTCACGGACGCAGCGGGTGCCGCGGATGCCAGTGGTGCCGGTGGTCCCGCGTGGGACCTGCTGCTCGCGGCGGGCGGCCCGGTGCTCCCGACCAAGGCGTTCCCGGCGGCGCTGTACACCTGGCTGCGCCAGGCCAGCCAGCGCGCGAGGCGCTTCGGCTCGATCTGCAACGGCGCCTTCCTGCTGGCCGGCGCGGGCCTGCTCGACGGGCGCACCGTGACCACCCACTGGAACGACGTGGCCGCCCTGGCCGCGCGCTGCCCTGGCGCCCAGGTGGAAGCGGACCGTATCTACGCGCAGGATGGCAACCTCTACACCTCGGCCGGCGTCACCGCGGGCATCGACCTGTCGCTCTTCCTGCTGGCCCAGGACCATGGCGAGGAGGTCGCGCTCAATGTGGCCAAGCGGCTGGTGGTGTTCGTGCGGCGCGCCGGCGGCCAGTCCCAGTTCAGCCCCTACCTCACCCCGTTCGTGGAGCCGACGTCGCCTGTGGCACAGGTTCAGCAGTATGTGTTGGCTCACCTCACCGAGGATCTCACCCTCGAAAAGCTGGCGGCGGTGGCCAGGATGAGCAGCCGCAACTTCTCCCGCATATTTGCACGCGACGCAAAAATCACGCCAGCCGAGTTCGTGGAAAGTGCGCGCCTGGATGCCGCGCGCGTGATGCTGGAGCGCGGCACGGTACCGCTGAAGGCCGTATGTTACGAATGCGGGTTTCGCGATCCGCATCATATGCGCGCGGTGTTCCGTCGCCGGCTGGGGGTCTCGCCGCAACAATACCGGCACAGTTTCAGCCGCCCCGGGGAAGCACAAGAACCAATGGAATCAAGCAGTTAGCCTTTGTGCACGCGGGCGCCGCACGGACCCGCGCCAGGTGCGCCTCACGGCAGTCTTCCCATGGACGCGTGCGCGGGCCGCCACGCGCCCCATGCCGCTGCCCGCCCGGCAGCCCGGGGCGCGGGTTTTCCTCAAACTCCGGCTCAAGTTCCGTGCACGCCATTCGTTAACCCCCAGTAAGACCATCCGCATCGCTCGGATGACGCACCCGTTCGGCTCAAATGGCCAAGCTGAGCGGGTTTCACCCTTTTTTTCGGCCCTTTGCTTGCCCTGCCTTCGCCCAAGAATGGCAAGGCATTCCGATACAGGCATCTCATGGCGAATACGCTCACTTCTTCCCAGGCTGACGGCAACAAGAGCAAGCGCGGGCGACTGCTGCTGGTTCTCGGCGTCGTGATCGTCGCGGCGCTGGGTGCCGGGGGCTTCTTCCTGGGCAACATCCTGAGCAACCGCCAGCCGCCGGCACCCGCCGCGCCGGTGGTGCCGCCGCCGATCTTCGTGCCGCTCGAGCCGTTTACCGTCAACCTGAAGAGCGAGGACGGCGACCGCTTCCTGCATACCGGCTTGTCGCTGAAGGTGGCGGACGCGAAGGACCAGGCGCGTATCACCGAGTACCTGCCGGAAGTCCGCAGCCGCATCCTGCTGCTGCTGTCGGCCAAGCAGCCGCCCGAGCTGGCGACGGTGGAGGGCAAGCGCCTCCTGGCGCAGGAAATCCTGCGCGTCATCAACCAGCCGTTCGCGCCCAGCCTGCCGGCACAGCAGGTCGTGGACGTCCTATTCACATCCTTCGTGGTGCAGTAAGCGCTAGCCCTGCCCCACCAGCAAATCCGACATGAATCCGTCCCTGCCTGCCTTGCCCGTACTTCAGCATGCGCGCCTACGCCAGCGCGCCGGCTGATCGGCACATGGTCGCTTTCATTCATCACGGCATTCACGGGGCAGGACACTAGATGGCCTACGACAAGTTCCTCTCGCAGGACGAGGTAGACGAATTACTGAAAGGCGTGTCGGGCGAGACCGACGTGCCCGAAGTCGCCGCGCCGGTCGCCGAGGACGGCGTGCGCCCGTACAACCTGGCCACGCAGGAACGCATCGTGCGGGGCCGGCTGCACACGCTCGAGATCATCAACGAGCGTTTCGCCCGCCAGTTGCGCACTGCGCTGTTCAACTTCATCCGCCGCGGCGCCGACATCTCGGTCGGCTCGATCCGCATCGAGAAGTACGGCGACTTCGTGCGCAACCTGCCGGTGCCGACCAACCTGAACCTGGTGCACATGAAGCCGCTGCGCGGCACGGCACTGTTCGTGATCGACCCCAACCTGGTGTTCCTGGTGGTCGACAACCTGTTCGGCGGCGACGGCCGCTTCCACACCCGCGTGGAAGGGCGCGATTTCACCCAGACCGAGCAGCGCATCATCCGGCGCCTGCTGGACCTTGCGCTCAACAGCTACAGCAACGCCTGGAATGCCGTGCACCCGATCGAGCTGGAATACGTCCGCTCGGAGATGCACACCAAGTTCGCCAACATCGCCATGCTCAACGAGGTGGTGGTGACCACGGCCTTCCATATCGAACTGGGCGCCGTCGGCGGCCAGCTTCATGTCTGCTTCCCGTACTCGATGATCGAGCCGGTGCGCGACCTGCTGATGAACCCGCTGCAGGACGAGGTCGAAGTGGACAAGCGCTGGGTCTCCCAGCTGTCGCAGCAGATCCGCTCGGCCGAGGTCGACCTGGTGGCGGAATTCGCCCACCTGGAGAGCACCGTGGCCGAAGTGCTGTCGCTGCGCGCCGGCGATGTACTTCCCATCGAGCTGCCCGAGCAGGTCTTCGGCAAGGTCGATGGCGTGCCCGTGATGCAGTGCGGCTTCGGCACCATGAACGGCCAGTACGCGCTGCGGGTAGAACGCATGATCAATCACCAAGAAAGCGATTCCAAGGATACCGACCATGACTGACGGCAAAGAGGACAAGCCGGCCGACCCGATGGACGACTGGGCCAGTGCCCTGGCGGAGCAGACCAGCGCCGAGGATATCGCCGCCGCTGCCGCGCCGGCCCCGGCGGTCGCAGCCGCCACCGCCACCCCGGCCGCATCCAAGGTCTTCCAGCCGCTGGAGAAGGATACGCCGAGCGGTTTTCACAATGATATCGAGATGATCCTCGATATCCCGGTGCAGCTCACGGTGGAACTTGGCCGCACCAAGGTGCCCATCAAGACCCTGCTGCAGCTCGCGCAGGGCTCGGTGGTGGAACTCGACGGCCTGGCCGGCGAGCCGATGGACGTGCTGGTCAACGGCTACCTGATCGCCCAGGGCGAAGTGGTGGTGGTGAACGACAAATTCGGCATCCGCCTGACCGACATCATCACGCCGTCCGAACGTATCCGGAAGCTCAACAGATGAACCCCAGCCTGCGCCGGATGGCCACCGCCGGGCTCGTCGCCGGCCTGGCGCTGGCGCAAGCCGCGCCGGCAGCGGCGCAAGCCAGCGTGGCCGCCGGCAGTCCTCTCGCCGGCACGCTCGCCAAGGTTGCCGGTAATGCCACCGGTGCCACCGGTGCCATCGGTGCCACCAGCACCGCCCCCGGCCACGTCGGCCCCGGCGGGGCGGCAAGCCTGGCCCAGGCCGGCCTCGGCCTGTTCGCCATCGTCGCCCTGATCCTCCTGCTGGCCTGGCTGGCGCGCCGCGCCGGGCTGGTCCGCCATGGCCAGGCCGGCGCGATGAAGGTCGTCGGCAGCACCATGCTCGGCCCGCGCCAGCGCCTGGTGATGGTGGAGGTGGGCGATACCTGCCTGGTGCTCGGCGTCAGCGCCGGCGAGATCCGTACGCTCCATACCTTGCCAGCGCAAGCCGCGCACAAGCCGGACCAGAATCCGGGCGGCGGCATGCAGCCTCCGGCAAACCCGGTCAATCCGGCGGGCACCGGCAGCTTCGGACAGAAGCTGCTGCGCGCCATGCAACACAACCTGAAGTCATGAATTTCCTGCCCGGCGCCTCGCGCGCCCTCCAGCGCCACCTGCAGCGCCAGCTTCTTGCCTTGCGCGCCTGCGCCGGCCAGCCGTCGCGGCTCGCCTTCGCGGCCGTGCTGGCCTGCGCCTGCCTGGCGCTGGTGCTGCTGCCCGCCATCGCGCAAGCCCAGGCCCTGCCCGGGCTGACCAGCAAGGCCGGCCCCGGCGGCAGCCAGACCTGGTCGCTGTCGGTGCAGACGCTGGTGCTGCTGACCTCGCTGTCATTCCTGCCGGCGGCCATGCTGATGATGACGGGCTTCACCCGCATCGTGATCGTGCTGGGCCTGCTGCGCAACGCGCTGGGCACGGCCAGCTCGCCGCCCAACCAGGTGCTGGTGGGGCTGTCGCTGTTCCTGACCTTCTTTGTCATGTCGCCGGTGTTCGACCGCATCTACACCGACGCCTACAAGCCGCTGTCCGAGAACAAGATCAGCCTGGAGGCCGCCGCCGAGAAGGCCTCCGCGCCGCTCAAGACCTTCATGCTCAAGCAGACCCGCGAGAAGGACCTGGCGCTGTTCGCGCAGATGGCCAAGGCCCCCGAGATGCAGGGCCCGGAAGACGTGCAGATGCGCATCCTGGTGCCGGCCTTCGTCACCAGCGAGCTCAAGACCGCATTCCAGATCGGCTTTACCGTCTTTATCCCCTTCCTGATCATCGACCTKGTGGTCGCCAGCGTGCTGATGGCGMTGGGCATGATGATGGTGCCGCCGGCCACCATCTCGCTGCCSTTYAAGCTGATGCTGTTCGTGCTGGTGGACGGCTGGCAACTGCTGCTGGGCTCGCTGGCGCAGAGCTTCCTGAACTGACCAAGGGCCGCGCATCCCCCGCGCATCCCAACCTAGGCCTTCGCCATGACTCCGGAAACCGTAAYGAGCATCGCCACCCAGGCGATGAAGATGACCCTGATGCTGTCGGCGCCGCTGCTGCTGGTGGCACTGGTGGCTGGCCTGGTGGTGAGCCTGTTCCAGGCCGCCACGCAGATCAACGAAATGACGCTGTCCTTCATCCCCAAGCTGCTGGCCCTGTTCGCCACCATGGTGCTGGCCGGCCCGTGGATGATCAATACCTTCGTCGACTACATGCGCGAAGTCTTCCAGGGCATTCCCGCCCTGGTGCACTGAAGCGCCGTCGCGCTCGCCCGCCTCGCGCCCGCCAGCCGTGCTGTCCGTCACCTCCGCCCAGCTTTATGCCTGGATCGCGGCCTTCCTGTGGCCGCTGTTCCGCCTGCTGGCACTGATCGGCACCGCGCCGCTGTTCAGCGAATCCACCATTCCGCGTCGTGCCAAGGTTGGCCTGGCGGCCTTGATCGCAATGGTGATCTCGCCCACCATCGACAAGCTGCCGCTGGCGCCGGTGTATTCCTTCGAAGGCTTCCTGATCATCCTCAATGAGGTAGGGATCGGCCTGGCGGTGGGCTTCACCATGCGGCTCGCGTTCGCCACCGTGCAGTTCGCCGGCGAAACCATCGGCCTGCAGATGGGCCTGTCGTTCGCGTCCTTCTACGACCGCTCTTCCGGTGGGCAGACCATGGTGCTGGCCCGCTTCCTCAACGTGGTCGCCATGCTGATGTTCCTGGCCATGGACGGCCACCTGATGCTGCTGGCCACCGTGGCCGACAGCTTTGCCGCACTGCCGATCTCGCCGCAGCCGCTCTCCGGAGCCGGCTGGTCCGCGGTGGCGGCGGCCGGCGCCAGTGTGTTTTCCTCGGGGCTGCTGCTGGCGCTGCCGCTGATCGCCGCGCTGCTCACGCTCAACCTGGCGATGGGCATCCTCAACCGCGCGTCGCCGCAGTTGTCGGTGTTCGCGGTCGGCTTCCCGGTCACGCTGGCCGGCGGCTTCCTGATGATGACGCTGGTGATGCCGCAGATGAGTACGTATATGGCGCGGCTGGTCGAGGACAGCCTCGCCACCGTTGGCACGCTGCTGGGGCAGCTGGGGCAGTGAGGCTTGCCCTCGTTCAGCGCTCCCGGGGTGCCGTAGCTATTGATAGTTGACCAGCACGGTGGCGGCACCAATGATGCGGCCCACCGTGACCGAAGCGCCGGTCTGGAGATAGGCCGCCCTCATCGGGATCGAATACGATCCCCCGGTAGTCTTGTCGTAAGCGCCCACCGGCGTCGACGCCCCGAATGTCACCGGCGTGCCGGCATCGTCCGTCAGCCTGATGTTGATCCCGCTCGCGGTGGAACCCGGGCGCGCGGGCAGCGCGCCGGGGGCATTGGCGACCATGCCGCCGACCGGATCAAGCGTATAGCCGATCCGGTTGTAGCCGGGCGGGCAGTTATTCAGCCGCACGGTGAAACCGATCTCGCCGGTCGAACTGCCGACGCCCGTCAGCCCTCCCCTCTGCGCCGGCGGCAGGCTGACGCTCTGGTTGGGCGTCTGGCAAGTGAGGGCGATGGGCTTGATGGTGCCCCCGAGCCTGATCTTGGCATAGTTGGCGCCCGAGGCGTCATAGCAGGAATCACCGAAGCCCGGGTTGACACTAGCGCAGAGGTTCAGGAACGTCGAGGCACCTCCCGCAAGACTGCCAGCACCCATCGCGCCCGAGGTGCGTACCAGTTGCACTTCCACGGGCTGGGAAATCGTCGGCGGGGATTGCATGCCGCTGAGCAGAGGAGACCCGTTGACCACGAAACGGACGCCAACGCCCGCTACACCTGTGCGGGTAACCGGGCCCGGCTGGATATTCTGACCATCCCAGACCCATATCGATGCCACGGGAGAAGGACAGGTGGGCGCACCGCAAAGCTGCTGCGGCGAGAAACTGGTACGTGCCAGCACCGTCCCCTCGCCCGAGCTGGCCGGAAGGGCCATGTCCGATCCGAATGCCGTCATCTCGGTGTGTGCTGCCAGGGCGTGCGCCGGTGACAGCAACATGGCGGCAAAGGCAACCACGATCGTGTACGCCAATGGGCCGCTCCGCCTGTGCCCTCGCCTATCGAATTGCATTGTCGGGATCCCCTGTTAATTGGCTCGTGCCTCTCCACGAGCGATGAATGCCGCCAGTATCGGGAAATAATCAGATGCAATATATGGGACAAGTACCAAATTCATTGRGGCATCGCACTCATGATCCGGTATGTGATTCAGGACCCGCAGGGCGGCGGCATCCTGGCCGGATACGCCGCTTGATGGCCCTATCCCGATCGGCTCGCCCCCCCGGTATGCCGCCTGTACTCCGACCAGGTCGGCGCGCCGATGGCCCGGATCGTGCCCCCGACCCACCCCGCTGACATAGAAGCGTCATCGCTGCGCAATATCCCCTCCCTATAGTCCGGCTCGCCACCAACAGGGAGATAACAATGGGCACTTGCAAGAGAAATCACCATGTGCGCCTCGGCATGGGCGCCATCCTGGCCGTGCTGGCCACCGCCGCGGTGCTGCACGGTTGCGGCAGCGACGGCAACGATGCAGCCCCCGCGCCGGCCACCCCCGCCGCACCGGTCACGCCGGCAGGCGACGCCGCCAGCGCCAGCGCCAATATCCAGGCTGCCTGGGTCGAGATCGGCGACAGCAACCAGGCCATCGCCCGCGTGATCACCGGCTACGTGGCGCCGGCCGCCGCCGCCGGCAGCGCGCTGCCCTCCAATACCCTGTGCCCGCTGCTGACAGTCGACGGCGTGCAGCAACGCATGGCGCTGCGCGCAGGCAGCGGCACCATGGCGCTGCGCACCACCGCCAGCGCCGCCGCCGATTCCAAGCCCTCGGATTTCCCCGTCTCGGTGTGCGAAACGACCCTGCCGGCCAACGCCGCTGCCGCCAGCGTCGCCGGCCAGACCCTGCCGCTGCCCAAGGCCAATCCCCAGCGCGTGCTGGTGCTGGCCGATACCGGCTGCCGCCTGAAGAAAGCCGACAACGCCTACCAGCCCTGCAGCGACGCCGCCGCCTGGCCGTTCGCCACGCTCGCCGCCACCGCTGCCGCCATGAACCCGGACCTGGTGCTGCATATCGGCGACTACCACTACCGCGAAAACGCATGTCCGCCGGATATCGCCGGCTGCCAGGGCACGCCGTGGGGCTATGGCTGGGACACCTGGCAGGCCGACCTGTTCAAGCCCGCCGCCGCCCTGATGGCCAAGGCGCCGTGGGTGATGGTGCGCGGCAATCATGAAGAGTGCGCGCGCGCCGGCCAGGGCTGGTTCCGCTTCCTCGACCCGCGCCCGTACGCCGACGCCCGCTCGTGCAACGATCCGGCCAACGACGGCAACGCCAACTATTCCGAGCCCTACACGGTGGCGCTCGGCACCGGCTCCCAGGTCATCGTGTTCGACTCGGCCAAGGCCGGCAAGGCCGCGCTGCCCACCAACGACCCGCAGTTCATTGCCTACCAGAAGCAGTTCCAGACGGTGGGCTGGCTGGCCGGCAAGCCGGGCATGGTCAATACCATGTTCACCAACCATCATCCGGTGCTGGGCTTCGCCCCGGTGGCCGGCAGCGCGCCCGCGCCGGGCAACCTGGCGCTGCAGTCGGTGATGAGCAACCTGAACGCCCAGGCCTACTACCCGCCGGGCATCCAGGTCGCGCTGCACGGCCACGTGCATGACTTCCAGGCCATCAGCTTCGCCTCCAGCCACCCGGCCACCATCGTATCCGGCAACGGCGGCGACAACCTGGACGTGGCGCTGCCCGACCCGCTGACGCCGGGCGCCGTGCCCGCGCCGGGCACCGTCATCGACAAGATCACCCATCACAGCACCTTCGGCTTCCTGATGATGGAGCGCAGCCCGGCGCCCGCCACCGGCTGGACCTTCAAGGCCTACAGCGTGGCCGGCAAGCTGATGGCCTCCTGCGCGCAGACCGGCACCACGCTGGCCTGCGACAAGACGGGCTTCCTGACGCCGTGATGGCAGCGTTCCCCGCTGCCTGCGCAGCCTGGCTCGCAGGGTGGCGCGCGGCAAGCCTCCGCATGGCGCCGGCGGCGGCGCGGATTGCCGCCCGCTTTGCCGTACTTTGCGCCGTGCATTGCGCCGTCCTGGCCGCCGGCCTCTGCGCCAGCGCGCCAGCGCCGGCCGCCTCATTGGCCCCTCCGGCCCCAGCGGCCCCGCCGGCCCCGCCGGCCCTTCCAGCCACCGTGGCCACTACCGTGCTGACGCCGGGCGCGCCGCCCGCCACCGTGGTGGATACCATCGGCAACGGCACGCCCAAGGTCTCCGCCAAGGTCGACCCCACCGCCGCCGTCTTCCGCCCCGACCCGGCGCTCGCCGCGCTGGGCAAGCGCATCTTCTTCGACACGCGCCTGTCCGAGCCGCGCGGCATGTCCTGCGCCGGCTGCCACGACCCCGCGCGTGCGTTCGCGCCCACGCTCTCGCCCGCCGCGCTGGCCGGGCCGCACGTGCCGCAGGGCAGCCGGCCCGGGCACTTCAGCCTGCGCAACGCGCCCTCGCTGCTGTACGTGCGCTATATCCCGCGCCGGCATTTCTACCAGGACGACGACGCGCCATATGCCTCGCCGTTCGGCGGCCTGTTCGCCGACGGCCGTGCCGATACCCTGGCCGAGCAGGTGCGCGGCCCGCTGCTCGATCCCGGCGAGATGAATAACGGCAGCCCGGCCAGCCTGCTGCGCAAGGTAAAGGGCACGGAGCTGGCGCCCGCGCTGGCCGCGCGCTTCGGCGCGGCGGCGCAGCGCGATCCCGGGCAGATGATGGTGGCGCTGGGCCGCGCGCTGGAGGCCTATCTGCAAAGCGACGAGATGGCACCCTTCAGTTCGCGCTTCGACGACTACCTGCGCCGGCGCACGCCGCTGTCGCCGCAGGAAACGCGCGGCCTGGCGCTGTTCAAGAATCCCGACAAGGGCAACTGCATGAGCTGCCACACGCTGGCGGACACCGCCAGCCGGCCCGAGCGCTCCCTGTTTACGGACTTCGGCTACGACGCCATCGCCGTGCCGCGCAACCGGGCCCTGCCCGCCAACCGAGACCCCGGGCATTTCGACAACGGCCTGTGCGACACCGCGCGCCGCCTGCGCTGGCCGGAACCGGAACAATGGTGCGGCTACCTGCGCACCCCCGGCCTGCGCAACGTGGCGGTGCGCCAGAGCTTCATGCACAACGGGGTGTTCACCACGTTGCGCGATGCGGTCGCGTTCTACAACACGCGCTCGACCGATCCGGGCAAGTGGTACCGCGGCGGCAAGCCATTCGACGACGTGCCCGCCGCCTACCGCGGCAATATCAATATCAACTCGATGCCGATGAACCTGCGCGCGGGAAGCACGCCCGCGCTGACCGAAGCGGAGATCGACGACATCACCGTCTTCCTGCGCACGCTGACGGATGCGCCCTATGTCAACGCGATGCCGGCGAATGCGATGCCGGTGGCCAACGGACGCTGAGTGCGCGGCCCGCCCCGGGGCTCACAGCGACGCGCACACGCCATCGGGCTCGAAGCCGCGGAAGGTCTGCTGTGTCGGGTCGGGCGTGGTCACGATCTCGCCCGACGGTGCGCGCAACAGGCGCAGGACCTGTGCGGCGCAATTCCTGGTCTGCGCGTTGCGCTGGTAGCGCAACTCGTACTGCCAGCCCGGCAGCGGCACGAAGGACACGCCGATCGCGCAGCGGTACGGCTCGTCGCCCGCCGCCGAGGTCGCCGCGGCCGTCAGGTAGATGCGGTGGCTCGCCACCAGCCAGCGTTCGCGCGTGCGGCCGGCGGGCTCCGGCGAGATGCCCCACATGCCCAGATCCGCCTCCTTGCCCATCGCCGTGGCCTGGAGCCCGGTGGCCGCAAGCAGCGCCGGCTTGGGCGGCTTGGGACATTTGCCGGCGTCCACCACGCTGAAGGTCGTGTTGTCGTCGGTATTGGTCACCAGTCGCACGCGCGAGGCTGGCGTACCGGTCTCGACCCGGTAGCGGGTCACGCAGCCGGCCAGCACCACGGCCAGCGCCAGACCCAGGACAAGCGTGGATTTGCGGACGATCGGCATGGGGATGCGGATGAATGGGCAGTCTGCAAAGCATACGCGCCTTGCCGGTCGCCGCGCCGCCGGGCAAAACCCGGAGCGGGCGCCGCCGCCCGACCGCACACGACGATGCCCGGGGCCGGCGCGGCTTTGCCCCCGCATTGACTTGAACCTGGTTCGGGCTTACGCTCGCCTGAGCCTCCGGCGCGCGCGGCGCGCTGCGCCGGGACACAAGAACAAAACAATAAGAACAATACAAAGACAGAGACAAAATCCTCGTGAGCACCCCCGCGCCATCCCGCCTTTCCGAACTTCGCCCGGTCCTGCCGATCCTCCTCGGCGCCTCCGTCATGCTGAGCCTGGCCATGGGCCTGCGGCAGAGCCTGGGCATCTTCATGCCACCGCTGACCAAGGGCATCGGCATCTCGGTGTCCGATTTCACGGCCGCCATCGCGGTGCAGAACCTGGCCTGGGGCCTGCTGCAGCCCATCGCGGGCGCGTGGGCCGCGCGCACGGGCTTCCGGCCGCTGATGATGGCCGGCTCGCTGCTCTACGTGCTCGGGCTGGTCATGCTGGCTACCGCGCAAGGCATTGTCGGCGTCACGCTCGGCGCGGGCGTGGCCATCGGCGCCTCGATGGCCTGCACCGGCAGCGCCATCGCCATGGCGGTCTCGGCGCGGCCGGTGCCGGCCGCGCTGCGCAGCACGGTGCTCGGCATCGTGTCTGGCGCCGGTTCGCTGGGCGCACTGGTGGCGGCACCGATCGGGCAGGTGGTGGCGCAATCCCATGGCTGGCGCGTGGGGCTGGCGGCCTTCGTGGTGCTCGCCCTGGTAATGCTGCCGGCGGCGTGGTTCGCCGGGCGCGTCGACCGGATGCCGCTGCCCACGCCGCCCGGCGGCGTGCAGCAGAATGCGCGCGAGGCGCTTGGCACCGCGCTGCACCATACGCCGTTCCTGGTCATGGGCGCGGCCTATTTCGTGTGCGGCATGCAGTTGGTCTTCCTCACCACGCACCTGCCTTCCTACCTGGACATCTGCGGCATGGACCCCATGCTCAGCGCCAAGGCGCTGGGCGTGATCGGCGGTTTCAACGTGCTGGGCAGCCTGTTCTTCGGCTGGGCCGGCGGGCGCGTCAACAAGCTGCTGCTGCTCGGCGGCATCTACACCATCCGCTCGCTCGCGCTGACCTGGTACTTCACCTCGCCGCCCACGCCAGGCAGTACGCTGGTCTTCGCCGCCGTGATGGGCTTCCTGTGGCTGGGCGTGGCGCCGCTGGTGGCAGGCTGGATCGCCGAGACCTTCGGCCTGCGCTGGCAGGCCATGCTGGGCGGCGTAGCCTTCTTCAGCCACCAGATCGGCAGCTTCGTGGGGGCCTTCGGCGGCGGGCTGGTCTATGACAGGCTGGGGTCCTACACCCTGGCCTGGCAGATCGGCGTGGCACTGGGGCTGGCCGCCGGGCTGGTACAGATCACCTTTGCGGTCGTCACGCGGCCGCGCCCGCCGCAGATGGCGGCGACATAACGGCGCCCGGAAGCCCCGCCTGCGCTGAACGAAAAGGAGGAGTCATCAATGGCCCTGACGCTGCACTACCATCCCCTGTCTTCGTTCTGCCACAAGGTGCTGATCGCGCTCTACGAGAACGCCACCCCTTTCACCGGCCGCATTGTCGACCTTGGCGACCCCGCCGACCGTGCCGCCTTCGCGGCGCTGTGGCCGCTCGGCAAGTTCCCGGTGCTGCGCGACGACACGCGCGGGCTGACCGTGCCGGAAAGCACCACCATCATCGAATATCTGGATCGCCATTACCCGGGTGCCCGGCCGCTGCTGCCCGCCGCCGAGGACGCGCAACGCGAAGCGCGCCTGTGGGACCGCCTCTTCGATCTCTACGTGCACCTGCAGATGCAGAAGATCGTCAACGACCGCCTGCGGCCCGAGGCCGAGCGCGACCCGCGCGGCGTGGCGGACGCGCGGGCCACCCTGCGCACGGCCTACGATCTGGTCGACAAGCACATGGCGGACCACACCTGGGCCGCCGGGCAAGACTTCACGCTGGCCGACTGCGCGGCCACGCCGGCGCTGTTCTACGCGGGCATCGCGATGCCGTTCACCGATACGCACCCGCACCTCGCCGCCTATTTCGAGCGGCTGTTGAGCCGGCCGAGCGTGCAGCGCGTCCTTGCCGAAGCGCGCCCCTACTTCCATCTGTTCCCGCTGGCGGACAAGATGCCGGCCCGCTTCACCAGCAACACGCCGCCGCCCGCCTGAGCTGCCCCGGACATACGCTGCGACATGACCAAGGCAGGCCGAAGGGCTGGCTGGCGCTGCGCGCCCCGCCCCGCGATGGCCGCCTGCCGCGTCGCAAAAAATACCTCTGGCGACCAGCCCGCCGGTATTTTTTTCAACGCCGGGATTGGGCCGCATTGCCCGCCGTCCTCCGCGTTTTGAAGCGCAGCGCCGCTGCGTAAGATTGCGATGTACCTGTCGAAACGCAAACGCGGCACGGCACGCATCGCTGCAGTCCCGCGGGCCATGCAACCCGTTGCAATGTCACCCGGCAATCCATTGCGCAATGCTGTCCGGCACGGCGCCGTGCCGCACGGGAGGACAAGCTGCACTGCGCTCCCGGCGCCGCGCCGGCATCGGCAGTACGTTCCGGTGCTTTTGTTCATGCTTCTGTGGTCCTGAATCGCCCTGCGCCCGTTCCCGCTGCGCAGGGCKATTTTTTTATCCTGCCGGCGCGGCGCACCCCCCCGCCTTCCGCCATGAACGCACCCAATGCCAGCAGGCGCATGCCGCACTTTTTGCCAAGGCGATCGAACGCCACCGGCATGGCGCGCGATTGACCCAAGTGCGCCGTCGGCCTCCTCCGGGCGGCGAAGTGCCCCGGAGATATCGCATCGGGGCTGGGAACGCGCCGGTCACCCCGGCCGGCTGTCCGGCGGCAAGGGCACGCTTGACGCCCCCCGATGGCCGGAAGGTCAATTGGCAGCCGCAGCCGAAGCATTAACGGGAAATCCAGAAAAAACAGGACGTTAGGAATGAAAACCTGCGCGAGGAGCGCGACCGCCTGCTTCCGGGAGCGGCAATTATTCGATTACAGAACAGGAAAACCGCGCCCTCGACAGACTGATGAAAGCAAAATCAGGCAAAATTCGATCCTTACTGCCGGTTTGCGATCCAGGCGGCAGCGTTTCCCTACTATTTCTGACCTTGAGGTAAGCAATGAGTACCCAGCAACCCACCATCATCTACACGCTGACCGACGAAGCCCCGCTGCTGGCGACCAGTGCCTTCCTGCCCATCATCCGCACTTTCACCGCGCCGGCAGGTATCAACGTCACGACCAGCGATATCTCGGTGGCTGGGCGCATCCTGGGCGAATTCCCCGAATTCCTGACCGAAGAGCAACGCGTGCCGGACAACCTGGCCGAGCTGGGTCGCCTGACGCTGCTGCCGGACACCAATATCATCAAGCTGCCGAACATCAGCGCCTCGGTGCACCAGCTGGGCAGCGCGATCAAGGAACTCCAGGCCAAGGGCTACAAGGTGCCCGACTACCCGGAAGACCCGAAGACCGACGAAGAAAAGGCCATCCGCCAGCGCTATTCCAAATGCCTGGGCAGCGCCGTGAACCCGGTCCTGCGCGAAGGCAACTCGGACCGCCGCGCTCCCGCCGCCGTGAAGAACTACGCGCGCAAGAACCCGCACAGCATGGGCGAGTGGAGCATGGCCTCGCGCACCCATGTGGCGCACATGAAGCACGGTGACTTCTACCACGGCGAAAAGTCCATGACCCTGGACCGCGCACGCGACGTGAAGATGGAGCTGGTCACCAAGAGCGGCAAGACCATCGTGCTCAAGCCCAAGGTTTCGCTGCTGGACGGCGAGATCATCGACAGCATGTTCATGAGCAAGAAGGCGCTGTGCGACTTCTATGAAGAGCAGTTCGAAGATGCGCGCACGACCGGCGTGATGCTGTCGCTGCACGTCAAGGCCACCATGATGAAGGTCTCGCACCCCATCGTGTTCGGCCACGCCGTGAAGATCTTCTACAAGGAAGCCTTCGCCAAGCACGGCGCGCTGTTCGACGAACTGGGCGTGAACGTCAACAACGGCCTGGTCAACCTGTACGAGAAGCTCGAAACGCTGCCCAGCTCCAAGCGCGAAGAAATCATCCGCGACATGCACGCCTGCCACGAGCACCGCCCCGAGCTGGCGATGGTGGATTCGGCCAAGGGCATCTCCAACCTGCACGCGCCCAACGACGTGATCGTGGACGCCTCGATGCCGGCCATGATCCGTATCGGCGGCAAGATGTGGGGTGCCGACGGCCGTCCGAAGGACACCAAGGCCGTGATCCCGGAAAGCACGTTCGCGCGCATCTACCAGGAGATCATCAACTTCTGCAAGACCAACGGCAACTTCGACCCGACCACCATGGGCACGGTGCCGAACGTCGGCCTGATGGCCCAGAAGGCCGAGGAATACGGCTCGCACGACAAGACCTTCGAGATCACGGAAGACGGCGTGGCCAACATTGTCGACCTGGCCACCGGTGAAGTGCTGCTGACGCAAAACGTCGAAGAAGGCGATATCTGGCGCATGTGCCAGGTCAAGGACGCGCCGATCCGCGACTGGGTCAAGCTGGCCGTTGCCCGCGCGCGCAACTCGGGCATGCCGGCCGTGTTCTGGCTGGACCCGTACCGTCCGCACGAAGCCGAGCTGATCAAGAAGGTCGAGACCTACCTGAAGGACTACGACACCAAGGGCCTGGACATCCAGATCATGTCGCAGGTACGCGCCATGCGCTACACGCTGGAGCGCGTGATCCGCGGCCTGGACACCATCTCGGTGACCGGCAACATCCTGCGCGACTACCTGACCGACCTGTTCCCCATCATGGAACTGGGCACCAGCGCCAAGATGCTGTCGATCRTCCCGCTGATGGCCGGCGGCGGCATGTACGAAACCGGTGCGGGCGGCTCGGCTCCCAAGCACGTCAAGCAACTGGTGGAAGAGAACCACCTGCGCTGGGACTCGCTGGGTGAGTTCCTCGCGCTGGCCGTGTCGCTGGAAGACCTGGGCATCAAGACCGGCAACGCTCGCGCCAAGATCCTGGCCACGACGCTGGATGCCGCCACCGGCAAGCTGCTCGACAACAACAAGAGCCCGTCGCCCAAGACCGGCCAGCTCGACAACCGTGGCAGCCAGTTCTACCTGGCCATGTACTGGGCCCAGGAACTCGCGGCACAGACGGGCGACGCGGCACTGGCCGAGCAGTTCAAGGCGCTGGCCAAGAAGCTGACCGACAACGAGAAGACCATCGTCGGCGAGCTGTCGGACGTGCAGGGCAAGCCGGCGGACATCGGCGGCTACTACTGGCCCGACTTCGCAAAGCTGGAAAGCGTGATGCGCCCGAGCAAGACGCTGAATGCCGCGCTGGATGCAGTGCAGGCCTAAGGCGAACAAGCCGCCCCGCCAGTCGGGGCGGCACCCGCGCTCATGCTGTCCGGGCGTTGCCTGATCCAGCGCTGCCTGTCCGGGCGCGTCCCCGCCGGCTCCCTGCCGGCGGGCAATTCCTGCAGTATCGAGGCGGCCGCGATGTGCTTCCCATGACACGCGCCGCCCACTCCCCGAACGCCAGTTCCGGGGAACGCCGCAGACAGCCTGCCTGCGCTGCTGCCGGCATCCGGCTTTGCGCCGGCCAGCCCGTCAATCCCACAGACATCGGAACGCCGCAGCGACGATCACCGGCATGGAGAGCACCAGCGGAATCGCGAACATCGGCACTTCCCGGTCGACGTAGTGCGTGTAGATGAGCCAGGCGATACCCAGTATCAGGGTGAGCAGGCCGACGAGCACCGCGAGCACGTTCAGCATCCGCTCGGAAGGGCGTCTTGGTGTCCGCCGTTCTTTGGTAATAGGCGCGTTCATGTCACCTCCGAAGCAAGTCGTGACGGGCTTCCGGTTTACCTAGTCTAGTCCAGCGCCGCGCCGGCTTGCATGCCGATTGTCCGGCCGGCAGGCCAGGCATGTACCGTCCGGGACACCGCGGGGAACGGCCGGCCATCGCGTGGAAACGATGATGCCGCCAGGCCGCACGGAGGGTTCTGGAAGCGGCCTCGCCCTGCTTCAGCGCGGCAGTGCCGGGAGCTGCTGCGGCGCGTTGCCCGGCAATGGCGATTGCGCCACGTTCAGGACCGCCGCCAGCATGCTGTAATAGCCGTTGATCGCAATCAGGTCGATGACGCCGCGCTCGCCGAACTTGTCCTTGACGCGCGCATAGGTCGGGTCGCTCACGCTCTTGTTGCGGATCAGCTCGTCGATGAAGTCGTAGACGATCTCCTCCTCGGCGCTCATGCCCGCCGGCCTGCGCCCCTCGGCGATGGCCTGCGCGACCGCCGGTGCGACACCGGCCTTCAGCGCAAGCTTCTGGTGCGCGTACCACTCGTACTGGTTGCCCCAGTCACGCGCCGTCAGGAGGATCACGAACTCGCTCAGGCGCGGCTCGAAGGCGCTCTCGTAGCGCAGGTACGAGCCCATGCGCTGCAGCCGGTTCAGCAGCTCGGGGCTGCGCATCAGCGGCACCCACGGACCCGCGCCGATATTGCGCGGCGCGCCGCCCGCGGGCGCGCCTTCGGACAGCAGTTCGATCGATTTCTTCTGTGCGTCGGTCRGCTTGTCGGCCGGGATCGGTGGCATGCGGTCGTCGGCGGCAATGGCGTTGCCGACCAGCGCGGCGAGCACCGCGGTCATGAATACGCGTTGGATTGTCATTTCTGTTCGGGTAAGGAAAGCCGGATAGGGAAAGCGGATGCGACTCGAGGCCGGCGACGCGCCGGCCGGCCGAGGCTGGAAAATAGCATCGAACGGCGCGGGATGCACCGCTTTCACGAGGGAGGCCCGGGCCGGCCCCCTTTTGCGGCGGCGGTTCCGCGGGCAAAGTACAATTCCTGCGTTTTTCCCGCCGCGCGCCCGCTAGCGGTGACGCTGGTCCACGCCCCGCAGCGGGCACGACGGATCGACGCGGCACGCCCGGCACTGACCATGGACCGCAAAATGTACTGGAACGATTTCGAACAAAACTACCAGGTGGAACAGACCGTCTTCGACCTGACTCGCCAGTCGCTGGCATTGATCGCCCAGTCGGCGCTGGGCGACGAGCCGGTCCATTGCTTTGCGTTCAACGTGGGCGCGGCAGATGGCTCCGTCCTGCTCAGCCTGTCTACCCAGGCGGATCGCCGCGAACAGAAGCTGTATCCGCCCGACTGGGACTACGAATTGGTGGAGAGCGACGTGCCCGAGATCGCCGCGCTCTGGAGAGCCGGGTACGCGGCGGTGGAGACCGCCTATGTGCAGCAGGTGGAAGACTTCGGCGACGACTACGACGCGCTCGACGCCTTCGAAGAGGGCTTCCTGCAAAGCCTGCGCCGCGTGATGGTGCGCCTCGAACAAAGCCATGCGTTCGCGGCCATCGGCGCGGACGACGGGCTCTGGACGCTGGTCACCCAGATCGACGCGGACACCGATGAAGAGGAGCGCCTGCTCGAAGCCGTCCGGCGCGACGATACCTTCCCGGGCCGCGCATGAACAAAGCGGCATTGTTGATTCTCGCATCGGCGTTCCATGCAGCCGCGCACGCTGCCGGGGACGTACAGGCCGGCAAGGCCGTGTTCGCTTCGAAATGCGCGTCCTGCCACAGCGTGGGACCCTCCGCGCGCGCTGCGTTCGGCCCGCAGCTCAATGCCATCTTTGGCAGGGTGGCCGGCGCCACCAGCGACTACAAGTATTCCGCGCAGATGAAGCAGTCGGGCATCGTATGGTCTCAACAGACACTGGCGGCGTTCATCGAAGCGCCCGGCAAGGTCGTGCCGGGCACCAGGATGCGTTTCTGGGGCATCAGCGACAAGCAGCAAATCGAGAACCTGCTGGCCTATTTGCATTCGTACCAGTAGCGGCACGGCTCGCTAGCGGGTCGCCGCGAACGAGCGCAATTGATCGATGTCCAGAATCTCGATCGCGCCTCGCGTGCGGCGCAGAAAGCCCTGCTCCT
Source organism: Cupriavidus sp. 05N38 (assembly GCF_056397345.1). NCBI lineage: Bacteria > Pseudomonadati > Pseudomonadota > Betaproteobacteria > Burkholderiales > Burkholderiaceae > Cupriavidus > Cupriavidus sp. 05N38. The sequence goes on along the minus strand of NZ_JBFTNF010000010.1, from coordinate 103,210 downwards.
CGAAATCCTTGAGAATCTGGTTCACGGTCTGCCGGGATATCGAGAGCATCGAGCCGAGCTGTTCCTGCTGCACGCTGATCACGCGCTTGCTGCTGCCGCTGCGCTCGCCGTAGCCGCTGGCGATGGCCAGCAGGCGGCGGGCCAGCCTGACCGCCACGGGCAGCAACACCGACCCTTCGATGGCTTCGAATGCCAGGCGAAGCTTCTGCGTCAGCAAGAGCCCGAACGCCCGCCAGTGCGAAGGGTTCTGCTCGAGGAATTCAATCAGGTCATGCTGGTGCAAGTGGAGGAGGAGCACGTCGCTCTCCACCCAGGCATCGTGGGTGCGCGGCAGTTCGTCGAACAGGCTGGCTTCGCCGAACCACTGCGGTGTCTCGGCAATCGCCAGCAGCGCCTGCCTGCCGTCCGCCGACGAGCTTGTCATCCGGATTGCGCCCTTCACGACGAAATAGAGCCCGTCGGATACGTCTCCAGGCGCAAAGAGCCGCTGGCCCGCCGCCAGGGTCCTGACCCTCGCGGCTTGCGCAATCCATGCCTGCAGCGCCGGCGCAAGACCGGCAAACCAGGCACTGGATTTCAGGGCAGGCAGGCGGTCCTGAGCGGTGAATGGCTTAGACACAGCGTCAATCGTGGACTTATGTCGGGAAGACGACATTGTAATCGGCCGTTCGCTGCAAAGATCTTCCCCTGGAGCCCGGTGGTGTAGATGAATACCCTCGTATGCGGGGCGCTGCACTTGACCGACCCGGCTCCGACGCTGGCCTGCGTGGACTGACCAGTCCCCACCGTCATGACAACCACCTCGTCAACAGGAACGAGCCAATGGCTATCGCGACCTCCCCCGATCTGTACAAGCGTGACCTGCCGACCGCGTTCCGCGCGATCCGCAAGCTGCTCGCGAACGGAGACGACACCACACAGGTGTTTCTCATCATGCGCGCCCTCAACGGGCCGGCGGCGCCAAGGAATTTCTCCCGGCTCATGAAGACCCCGGCCGGGCGGCGGCTGGCCTATCTGCGCGTGGAGCTGGCGGAGCGCCTCTCCGACCCGGCATTCGTCGCAAGCTTCGCGCCGGGCACGCTCGGCGCAGCCTATCGCTCGTTCCTCGAGGAGACCGGATACAGCGCCGCCGACCTCGCCAAGATCTCGAACCTCAACCGCGAGCCGCTGGTCGAAGACCCCTACGCCTGGTTCGGCAGACGAACGCGCGACATCCACGACATCTGGCACGTACTGACAGGCTACAGCGCGGACGAGACCCTGGGCGAAGCGGCGCTGGTTGCGTTCAGCTACGCGCAGACCGGCGGTCTCGGCTGGGGCTTCATCGCGGTCTCCGCCACCTTGCACAGCCTGCGCCTTACCCGCAGCACCGCCTTTGCCCGCGCCGTGATCGAGGGCTACCGGCATGGCCGCAAGGCAAAGTGGCTGCTGGGCGAGGACTACGAGACCCTGCTGCACGAACCGCTCGATGCGGCGCGCGCCCGGCTGGGCATCGCCAGGCCCGACAGGTACCTGGCGTCAAGTCCCACGGGAAAATGGGAGCGGTAGGACGCAAGCCACGCGCGCCGGACGATGCCGCGGCATACGGGAGGAATTGCGACGGTGATTGCGACAGCGATTGCGATCATGCCGCCGCGGCATGATCATCGTTGCACTTCCACCCGCCCGTCCGCCCGGACGCGCAGCACGGCCGGCGACACCAGACGTCGTGGTGACGCGACGCCACGCAGAGCGCCTCTTCGAACCGGCAGCGATTGCCGCCTGTGCTGCCTGTACTAACCTTCCCGCCCCGCCGCCTCCCCCACCAGCGCCTCGATCAGCCCCGCCACCGGCGCCCGCTTGAGCGCCGTCTGCCGCACCAGCACGCCGATCTCCCGGAAGATCGGCTCGCCCGGCAACGGGATCTCCACCACGTTGCGGGTCTGCCTGAGCGGCACCAGCTCGGCGGGGATGATGGCCCAGCCCAGGCCCTCGCTGACCATCTGCAGGATGACCGCGGGTTCGTCCAGCTCCATGCCGCCTTCGACCCAGAGCCGGTGCCGGCGCAGGTAGCGGTCCACCAGCTGGCCGCCCATGGAGTGGCGGTTGTAGCGGATGAAGGGCAAGGCGGCCAGCGCGGCCTTGAGTTCGCGCGGGGCGCCCTTGGGGACGATGCCGACGAAGCGCTCGCGCATCAGGTGGACCCATTTGAGTTCAGGCGGGATGCCCAGGCGCGGCTTGATCAGGACGGCGATATCTAGCTCGCGGGCGTCCACCTGCGTGAGCAGCTGGGTGGACATGCCGGGGATGATGTTGACATGGGTCTTTGGAAATCCCTCGCGAAAGCGCTTCATCGCCTTGGGCAGCAGCGTGGCCTGCACCGTGGAGACCGCGCCGAGATCCAGCGGCGTGGTGTCGGAGGCGGACTGCGCGCGGCCTTTCATCGATGCATAGAGTTCGATGAAGCGCCGGGCTTCCGGCAGCAGCTTGCGGCCCTCCTCGCTGAGTGTGACGGATTTGCCGGCACGGTCGAACAGGGTGCAGCCAAGGTCTTCCTCGAGCCGGCGGATCTGTGTGCTGACGGCCGACTGGGTCAGGCCCAGCCGCGCCCCGGCAGCGGAGAAGGAGGCCGTCTCCGCGGCGACGAGGAAGGTCTGGAAGTAGCGGATCATATATCTTAATTTTTGATGCTTAGCGCGTAAAACATTCGTTTCATATTACGAGTTCTGCTGATTACAATCAACGCACCAGCGCCGCCGCGGTTTTTCCTGCGCGCGGCTGAGTCCGACAATCCCTCCCCCAAGAGAGCCCTCCCATGAGCGCCACCCCGCTTTTCCACCTGGCTTTTCCCGTCAATGACCTGGAAGAGGCGCGCCGTTTCTACGGCGGCCTGCTCGGCTGCCCCGAAGGCCGCAGCTCCGACGCCTGGATCGATTTCAATTTCTACGGCCACCAGGTGGTGGCGCACCTGGCGCCCGAGGAATGCGGCCATCGCGCCACCAGCGCGGTGGATGGCGACGACGTGCCGGTACGGCACTTCGGCGCGATCCTGCCGATGGAAGAATGGGAAGCGCTGGCCGGCAGGCTGCGCGCGGCCAATACGCGCTTTGTGATCGAGCCGCATGTGCGCTTCAAGGGCCAGGTGGGCGAGCAGGCCACCATGTTCTTCCTCGACCCGTCGGGCAATGCCCTGGAGTTCAAGGCCTTCGGCGATCTGAGCCAGGTTTTTGCCAAGTAAGCACGCAGCCATTTTTCACGCCCCTCACTACGGATTCAAAGATGACCGATTTCGTGATCCAGCCCGCCGAGCAGGCGAGCGTCGCCGTGGCCGGCAGCAACGCCCGCTTTCCCATCCGCCGCGTGTTCTGCGTGGGCCGCAACTACGCGGCGCATGCGCGCGAGTTCGGCAATGACCCGGACCGCGATCCGCCCTTCTTCTTCACCAAGCCGGCCGATGCCGTGGTGCCGGCCGAAGGCACGGTGGCCTATCCCCCGCTGACCGAAAACCTCCACCACGAGATCGAGATGGTGGTGGCGATCGGCAAGGGCGGCGCCAACGTCACGCCCGAACAGGCGCTGGACCTGGTGTGGGGCTACGGCGTGGGCGTGGACATGACGCGCCGCGACCTGCAGGACGTGGCCAAGAAGATGAGCCGGCCGTGGGACTGGTCGAAGAGCTTCGATGCTTCCGGCCCGTGCGGCCCGCTGCACCCGGTGGCCGGCGTCGGGCATCCCGCCAAGGGACGCATCTGGCTGGCGGTCAATGGCGAGACCCGCCAGGACGGCGACCTGAACGAGCTGATCTGGCCGGTGGCCGACGTGATTGCCTATGTCTCGCAAAGTGTGACCCTGGCTCCCGGCGACCTGATCTTCACCGGTACGCCGGCCGGCGTGGGCGAACTGCGTCCTGGCGACTCGGTGACCGCGGGTATCGAAGGCATCGGCGAGATCGCGTTCACGGTCGGCAAGCGCTAGTACCGGACCACGGCAGGAACCAAGGCGGGCCCCGATACACAAGTGGGCCCGCCTTTGCTTTGTGGGCTTATACTTGCCCAACCTTGTACGACAACCTATAGACCAAGGTGGCACGCTGCCCGGCGAGGACAAGACAGGAGACAAAGCCCATGCGCGAAAACCGGATTCGAAAAATGTGGGCGGCCGACCAGGCCGTCGTCAATGGCTGGCTCTCCATTCCCAGCAGCTTCGCGGCCGAGACCATGGCCCACCAGGGCTGGGACTCCCTCACCGTCGACCTGCAGCACGGCGCGCTCGACTATCGCGATGCGCTGGCGCTGTTCACCGCCGTCTCGACCACCGACACCGTGCCCGTGGCGCGCGTGCCCTGGAACGAACCCGGCATCCTGATGAAGGTGCTGGATGCAGGCGCGTATGGCGTGATCTGCCCCATGATCAACACGCGCGAGGATGCGCAGCGCTTCGTGGCCGCCACGCACTACCCGCCGCAGGGGTCGCGCAGCTTCGGCCCCATCCGCGGGCTGCTCTACGGCGGCGCCGACTATCCGGAGCGCGCCAACGAGACCATCGTCACCTTCGCCATGATCGAAACCCGGCAAGGCCTGGACAACCTCGACGAGATCCTCTCCGTGCCGGGACTGGACGCGGTCTACATCGGCCCGTCCGACCTGTCGCTCGCGCTTGGCTGCCGGCCCACCTTCGACGATGTCGACCAGCCGGTGGCGGACGCGATCGCGCACGTGGTGGCGCGCGCCAAGGCGCACGGCGTGGTCGCCGGCATCCACAACGGCGCGCCGGAGGCGGCATTGCGCCGCATCGAGCAGGGCTTCCGCTTTGTCACGGTGGGCTCGGATGCCCGCCTGATGGCAGCCGGGGCCAGGCAGGTGGTGACGCAGATGCGGGCCGGCAAGGCGCCGGCAGGCGGCACGTCGCACGGCTATTGAGCAGAGCGCCGGCCGCTTGCGTCGGCTCGCACCGGCAACGGCGTGCCTCGCTCATTCCATACGTCTATTACGTCGAATACGTCGAATACGTCTAATACGTCTAATACGTCTCGAGATGAAGCCGCCCTTCCCGCTTCAGGTCGGCGCCCACCGTCTCCCATGACAGCCCGGCCTGCTGCGCGACGTCGCGCAGGGCCAGCACCACGCCTTCCTCCATGCTCTTGAGCCCGCACACGTAGAAATACGTGTTCGCGTCCGCCAGCAGCGCGGCCAGGTCGGCGGCGCGCTCCCGCATGGCGTCCTGCACATAGCGCTTGGGCTGGCCGGGCGTGCGCGAGAACACCATGTTGATGTCGATGAAATCCTTCGGCAGGTTCTGCAGCGGGCCGAAGTAAGGCAGTTCTTCGCGCGTGCGCGCGCCGAAGAACAGCATCAGCTTGCCGCCCTCGAACTTGCCCGACTTGCGCAGCCGGCGGCGCCATTCGGTCATCGCGCGCATCGGCGCGCTGCCCGTGCCCGTGCAGATCATGACGATATTCGAGCGCGGGTGGTTGGGCATCAGGAAGCTGCTGCCGAACGGCCCGATCACCTCCACCTTGTCGCCCACCTGCAGGTCGCACATATAGTTCGACGCCACGCCGCGCACCGGATTGCCCTGGTGGTCTTCGAGCACGCGCTTGATGGTCAGCGAGATATTGTTGTAGCCGGGCCGCTCGCCGTTGCGCGCGCTGGCCAGCGAATACTGGCGCGCGTGGTGCGCACGGCCGCTGGCATCCACGCCGGGCGGCACGATGCCGATGGACTGGCCTTCGAGCACCGGGAACGGCGCCGTGCCGAAGTCCAGCACGATGTGGTGCGTGTCGTAGTCGCGGCCCACCCCGGTGACGCGTACGTTCCCGGTCACGGTGGCCGTGACGGTCCTGGCGGCCTTGGCGCCATACAGGTTGGTGTAGGCATGCGCGGCCGACCACGGCGGCACGGTGGCGCCGAACTGCGCGCTGTCGAAGGCGTCTTCGCCGCTGGCGGCGGCGGGCAGCGACACGGCCACGGGTTCGGCCGGCATCTGCGCACCGGCGGCCACGCCGGCCGCGGACAATTGCTCGGGCGTGAGTTCGGCCGGCAGCTCGTCCCAGCCGAGTTGTTCGCCGACGCCGTAGGCCTTGGCGCGCGGCATGGTGCGCCAGTTGTCGATCGAGCCAGTGGGACACGGCGAGATGCAGGCCATGCAACCGTTGCACTTATCCGCATCGACCACATAGTTGCGCGAGTCGTGGGTGATGGCCGCAACCGGGCAGGTAGCCTCGCAGGTATTGCAGCGGATGCAGATCTCGGGGTCGATCAGGTGCTGCCTGATGACTTGGATGTCGGACATGTCCATGGCGATCTCCGGGTGATGCGACCCCTGTAGCCAGGGCCTTCCCCTTTCCTTTCGATGACAGGCGCCATGCGGGCGCCTGTCGTGGGTACCGCTCGTGCGCGCGGGCGATGCTTCGCTCAGTTGAAACGCACGTATTCGAAGTCCACCGGCTGGCGGTTGATGCCCATCACCGGCGGCGCGATCCAGTTGGCGAACTTGCCCGGTTCGACCACGCGGCCCATCAGGCTGGCCACGAAGAGCCGGTCGGCTTCGCTCGGCAGCCAGTGGTCCACGTTGGCCTTCCATTCCGCCTCGGAAATCACCCGGCCGTCCGGCGAGATCTTCACGCCCGAGAGCGCGCCGATATTGCGGTGGAACGCCTTGTGCGGCACCTTCAGGCGGAACGGGATCGCGGCCTTCTCGATGACCTTGTTCCAGCGCTCCACGCCGCCCACGCTGTCCTTGATGTAGTCGTCGCGCAGCACTTCGTTGAGCGCGTTGAGCATCGGCACTTCCTTCTCCACGAGCTGGCCGCCCACGGCCTGCAGCACCTTGTAGCTCTGGCCCTTGAGCACGTGGTCGTCGGTGCGCTTGCCTTCTTCGTAGCGGCCCTTGAGGCCGGTGCTGTAGAAGGTGGCGGCGTTGCTGGACTCGTCCGCGCCGAACAGGTCGATGGTGACGCTGTAGTGGAAGTTCAGGTAGCGCTGCAGCGTGGGCAGGTCGATCACGCCGGCCGCGCGCAGGCGGGCCGGGTCGTYGGTCTTCAGTTCGTTCATGACCTGGCAGGTGCGCTGGATCACGCGCGACACGCCGCTCTCGCCCACGAACATGTGGTGCGCTTCCTCGGTCAGCATGAACTTGGTGGTGCGTGCCAGCGGATCGAACGAGCTCTCCGCCAGCGCGCACAGCTGGAACTTGCCGTCGCGGTCGGTGAAGTAGGTGAACATGAAGAAGGACAGCCAGTCAGGCGTTTCCTCGTTGAACGCCTGCAGGATGCGCGGGTTGTCCTGCTGGCCGCTGCGGCGCTCCAGCAGTGCCTCGCCTTCCTCGCGGCCATCGCGGCCGAAGTACTTGTGCAGCAGGTAGACCATGGCCCACAGGTGGCGGCCTTCTTCCACGTTGACCTGGAACAGGTTGCGCAGGTCGTACATGCTCGGCGCGGTCAGGCCGAGATGGCGCTGCTGCTCCACCGAGGCGGGCTCGGTATCGCCCTGGGTGACGATGATGCGGCGCAGGTTGGCGCGGTATTCGCCGGGCACGTCCTGCCAGGCATCCTCGCCCTTGTGGTCGCCGAAATGGATCTTGCGGTTGGCCTCGGCGGGATTGAGGAAGATGCCCCAGCGGTAGTCCGGCATCTTCACGTGGCCGAAGTGGGCCCAGCCCTGCGGGTCCACGCTGATGGCCGTGCGCAGGTAGATGTCGAAATTCTGCGAGCCGTCCGGGCCCATGTCGTTCCACCAGCTCAGGTAGTTCGGCTGCCATTGCTCCAGCGCGCGCTGCAGGGTGCGGTCTTCGCTGAGGTTGACGTTGTTGGGGATCTTTTCGCTGTAGTTGATGCCGGACATCATGGTCTCCGTGGCTGGCTGTGCATTGGCATTGGTGGAGCAGGGGCGGTGTCGGTCGCGGCGCCCCCACCGGGAAACGCGCCGCGACGCGGGGGCGTGAGGTCTAGACGCGGTTCCAGTCGAATGCCGCCTTGTCGCCCTTGCCGTAGACCTTGAGCGCACCCTTCTCGCCGACAGCGTTGGGGCGCTGGAAGATCCAGTTCTGCCAGGCAGTCAGCCGGCCGAAGATGCGGGTGAACATGTTCTCCGGGCCGTTGAAGCGCAGGTTGGCTTCCATGCCGGTGAGCGCGTCGGGCGACATGGCCGCGCGCTCTTCCAGCGCGATGCGCACTTCATCGGTCCAGTCGATGTCGTCCGGGTTGGCAGTGACCAGGCCCAGCGCATGGGCGGCGTCGGCGTCGAGCGCCTGGCCGGCGCGGGCGCGCACCGCTTCCAGCGCGGGCTGCTCGTCGTAGAAGCGGCGGCCCAGGCGGCTCTGGCCCGTCACCATCGGGTAGAGCCCGAAGTTGGTCTCGGCCACGGTGATCTTCGGCGCGCGGGCTTCATCGTCCGGCAGCGCGAGGTGGTAGCTGCGGTCGCAGGCCAGCGCAAGCTCGAGGAAGGTGCCGGCAAAGCACGAGCCCGGCTCGATCAGCGCGAACAGGCTGCGCGACGACACGTCCAGGCGCGACAGCGTGCGGCGCAGCAGGCCGATGGTCTCGCGCACCAGCCAGTGGTCTTTGTGCGCCAGCAGCGTGGCGTCCATCGCCAGCACGTTGGCGGCCTCGCCTTCGGTCTTGATCAGCCAGGTGCCGATGTCGAGCTCGTTGGTGCGCATCGACAGGATGGCGTCTTCCAGTTCGCGCCCCAGTTGCAGCGGATACCAGGCGGCGCCGGCTTCGGCGATGGCGCCGAGCGTCTGCGGCTGGGTGGCCGACGGCGCCTTCACGGTAAAGGTAGCCTTGCGGCCCGCGCGGTCGATCTCCACCGTGACGTGGGTGTAGCGCAGGGCGTCGGCTTCCACGGTGCATTCGACCGGGGTCAGCGCCACGCCGCGGCCGTCGGCCGGCCGGTCGCTCTGCGCCGCCAGCGCCAGCGCGCGCTCCTGGACCTTCTGCGCGAACACCGCGGGCTTGGCGATATCGTCCACCAGGCGCCAGTCCTTGGCGCGCTGGCCGCGCACGCCCTCGGTGGTGGTGCAGAAGATATCGGCCAGGTCGTGGCGCACGTGACGCTTGTCGGTCACGCGGGTCAGGCCGCCGGTGCCCGGCAACACGCCCAGCAGCGGCACTTCGGGCAGGCTCACGGCGGAGGAGCGGTCGTCGACCAGGATGATCTCGTCGCAGGCCAGGGCCAGCTCGTAGCCGCCGCCGGCGCAGGCGCCGTTGACCGCGGCGAGGAATTTCAGGCCGCTATGCGTCGAGGAATCTTCCAGGCCGTTGCGGGTTTCGTTGGTGAACTTGCAGAAGTTCACCTTCCAGGCGTGGCTGCTCACGCCCAGCATGAAGATGTTGGCGCCGGAACAGAACACCTTGTCCTTGCCGCTGGTGACCACCACGGTGCGCACTTCGGGATGCTCGAAGCGGATGCGGTTGACCGCGTCGTTCAGTTCGATGTCGACGCCGAGGTCGTAGCTGTTGAGCTTGAGCTTGTAGCCCGGGCGCAGGCCGGCATTCTCGTCAATGTCCACCGCCAGCGTGGCAACGGGGCCGTCGAACGTCAGCTTCAGGTGCTTGTATTGGGACGGGTCGGTCTGGTAGTCGACGCGGGGGGCGGTAGTCATGCTGTGTCTCCTCAGCGATGAAGCACGATAGTGCATTGATCGGAATCCAGTGCAACGAAATATAGTTCATGCACTGAATTTACGTCAAGCACTATTGTGCATCTTTTCGCGGAAGAGACCCGCAGGCCATGCGACGGCTAGAGCGGTAGCTGCAAGGCCCTGCGCACGACGTCCCGGAGGGACGCGAAGGTCGCATCCAGCGGCTCGGCGCTGGTGTCCACGCTGAACTCCGCCTTGGAATAGAAGGCCGCGCGACCGGCCAGGATATGGCGCAGGTCTTCCATCGCCTCCTTGCTGGCGGCCATGGGGCGCAGGTCGCCCTGGGCGCGCACGCGGTTCATATGGTCCTCCGGGTCGGCCTGCAGCCAGACCGTGGTGCAGTGGGCCAGCAGCAGGTTGAAGGTGGCCGGATCGGACACCAGCCCGCCCGGCGTGGCGATCACCGCTTCCGGATAGATCTGGATGGCCTCTTCCAGCGCGCGCCGCTCGTAGCGGCGGTAGGCGTTCATGCCGTACAGGCCCTGGATTTCCGAGATGCTGCACCCGGCGAACTGCTCGATCTCGCGGCTCAGCTCCACGAACGGGAAGCCGAGATCCTCCGCCAGCATGGCGCCCAGCGTGGATTTGCCGGCGCCACGCAGGCCGATCAGCGCCACCCGCGGGCTGCGCGCGGCGTTGCCGCCGCCGGTGCCCAGCATCTCGCCGATGGCAATGCGCACGCGCCGCAGCGTGGCTTCGTCGCGATGCTCCAGCAGTTCACGGATCAGCAGCCACTCCGGCGACGAGGTGGACACGTCGCCGAGCAGTTCCGCCAGCGAGCACTGCAGCGCCGTCGCGACCTGCTGCAACACCAGGATGGACGCGTTGCCGCTGCCGTACTCCAGGTTGGCCAGGTGCCGCTCCGAGACATCCGCAGCCTGCGCGGTGGCCTTGCGGGTCAGGCCGCGGCGCGCGCGCAGGTCGCGCACGCGCTCGCCAAGCGAGACCAGCAGCGCGTTTTTCTCGCCCGCGGCGGCGTTGGCCGGCTGCGTGCCGCCGGCGTCGCCCTCGCCCCCGGGCGCAGGCTGCCCGGTCGGAGTTAACCCGGGAACATGCAATATATTGCTTGACATGATTTCTTGTCGGCTCTATGTTTCACACATGCACAATAATGCATGAATCGTCGGTATGCAACCCGGCTAAGTCTAATGGAGCCCCCCAGATGTCCCCAACCGAATTCCGTGCGCAGATCGCGCGGCTGACGGCGCAGATCGCCGGCCGCCCGCTCGATGCCAGCCTCGACGCCTGGCTCAACGCAGAGCACGGCGCCACCAGCCCCACCTACCGCGAACTCAAGGCCGCCTGCGAGACCGGCGTGGCCGAAGGCTGGCTGTGCAACCGGGAAGGCGGCGGCATCCGCTACGGCCGCATCTTCAAGCCGGACGACGAACTGCACGGCTTCTCGGTGGACGTGGTCGACATGCAGGACATCGCCGGGCCGCACCACGTGCATCCGGATGGCGAGATCGACCTGATCATGCCCGTCGAAGGCGAAGCGCGATTCGACGGGCGACCCGCCGGCTGGCTGGTCTGCCCGCCCGGCAGCGCGCACCGGCCCACCGTCACCCAGGGCCGCGCCCTGGTCCTCTATCTGCTGCCCGCCGGGCGCATCGAATTCACCCGTTAGGCAACCCGCAGGAACCGCACCATGACCGAACTGCTTTCCAACCATCTCGGCGGCCGCTGGCAGGCCGGGACCGGCGCCGGCACGGCGCTGCTCGATCCCGTGCTGGGCAACGAACTGGTGCGCGTGGACGCCACCGGGCTCGACCTCGCCGCCGGCTTCGCCTTCGCCCGCGAACAGGGCGGCGCGGCCTTGCGCGCGCTCACCTACCGCGAGCGCGCCGCCATGCTGGGGGCCATCGTCAAGGTGCTGCAGGCCAACCGCGACGCCTACTACGACATCGCCACGGCCAACAGCGGCACGGTCAGGAACGATTCGGCGGTCGATATCGACGGTGGCATCTTCACGCTCGGCACCTACGCGAAGATGGGCGACGCGCTCGGCGAGCGTCGCTTCCTGCTCGACGGCGAGGCCGCGCGCCTCGGCAAGGAGCCACTATTCCAGTCGCAGCACGTGCTCACGCCCACCCGCGGCGTGGCCTTGCTGATCAATGCCTTCAACTTCCCCGGCTGGGGCTTGTGGGAAAAGGCCGCGCCCGCGCTGTTGTCCGGCGTGCCGGTCATCGTCAAGCCCGCCACCGCCACCGCCTGGCTCACGCAGCGCATGGTGCGCGACGTGGTCGAGGCCGGCATCCTGCCGCCCGGCGCCCTGTCCGTGGTATGCGGCAGCGCGGCCGGCCTGCTCGACCAGTTGCAGCCGTTCGACGTCGTGTCCTTCACCGGCTCGGCCGATACCGCCGCGCTGATCCGCTCCCATGCGGCGGTGACGCAACGCTCCGTGCGCGTCAATATCGAGGCCGACAGCGTCAACTCCGCGCTGCTGCTGCCCGGCGAGGCAGCCGGCAGCGAAGCCTTCGACCTGCTGGCGCGCGAGGCCGTGCGCGAGATGACGGTCAAGTCCGGCCAGAAGTGCACCGCCATCCGCCGCATCTTCGTCCCGGAACCGCTCTACGACGCCGCCGCCGAGGCCATCGGCGCGCGCCTGCGCAAGATCACCGTGGGCAACCCGCGCAACGATGCGGTGCGCATGGGCGCGCTGGTCAGCCGCGCACAGCTTGGCGCGGTGCGCGAAGGCCTGGCCTGCCTGCGCTCGCAGGCCGACGTGCTGCACGACGGCGCCACGCACGCGCCGGTGGATGCCGACGCGGCCGTGGCGTGCTGCGTCGGCCCCACCCTGCTGGGCACGCGCGACGCCGACGGCGCCGACCGCGTACACGACACCGAGGTCTTCGGCCCGGTGGCCACGCTGGTGCCCTACCGCGACGCCGCTCACGCGCTGGCGCTGGTGCGGCGTGGCCAGGGCTCGCTGGTGGCGTCGCTGTACGGCAGCGACAGCGCCGCGCTGGCTGCCACGGCCGTGGAACTGGCCGACAGCCACGGCCGCGTCCACGTGATCTCGCCTGAAGTGGGGCAGCTCCACACCGGCCACGGCAACGTCATGCCGCAATCGCTGCATGGCGGCCCGGGGCGCGCGGGCGGCGGCGAAGAGCTGGGCGGACTGCGCGCCCTGAACTTCTATCACCGCCGCAGCGCCGTGCAGGCCGGCACCGACGTGCTCGCACACCTGTAAGCCAGCGCGCGACAAACCCACCGATACGGGGAGACAAGCATGACCGCCGAAACACAAGTCCAGCCGCCCGGAGCGCCCTTCAATTTCGCGCAGCACCTGATCGAGCGCAATGCGCTGCGCGCGACCAAGACCGCCTTTGTCGACGACCACGGCAGCCTGAGCTACGGCGCGCTGGCCGAGCGCGTGCGCCGCCTGGCCGCCGCGTTGCAGGGCTGCGGCATCCACCGCGAAGAGCGTGTGCTGCTGCTGATGCACGACTGCAACGACTGGCCCGTGTCCTTCCTCGGCGCGATGTACGCCGGCATCGTGCCGGTGGCGGTCAACACCCTGCTCACCGCCGAGGACTATGCCTATATGCTGGGGCACAGCCGCGCCCAGGCGGTGCTGGTATCGGCGGCGCTGCTGCCGGTGCTGCGCCAGGCCATGGCACAGGGCGGCCACGAAGTGAAGACGGTCATCGTCTCCCGTCCCGACGGCGCCCCCGACGGCGGCGCGCTTGCGCTCGACGCGCTGCTCGGCGGTCACGCGCCGCTGCCYGCGCCCGCCGGCACCGGGCCCGACGACCCCGGCTTCTGGCTGTATTCCTCGGGCTCCACCGGCCGCCCCAAGGGCGTGCTCCACAGCCACGCCAACCCGTACTGGACGGCGGAGCTGTACGCCAAACCCATCCTCGGTCTGGACGAGCACGACACCTGCTTCTCCGCGGCCAAGCTGTATTTCGCCTACGGGCTCGGCAACGCGCTGAGCTTTCCGCTCAGCGTCGGCGCCACCGTGGTGCTGATGGCCGAGCGCCCGACCCCGGAGGCCACCTTCAGGCGCTGGCTGGCGCATCGGCCCACGGTCTTCTTCGGCGCGCCGACCGGCTATGCGGGCATGCTGGCCTCGCCCGCCCTGCCCGCGCGCGGCGAAGTGGCGCTGCGCCTTTGCTCTTCCGCTGGCGAAGCCCTGCCCGCCGACCTCGGCGAACGCTTCACCGCGCACTTCGGCTGCGACATCATCGACGGCATCGGCTCCACCGAGATGCTGCACATCTTCCTGTCAAACCGCCCCGGCCAGGTGCGCTACGGCACCACCGGCTGGCCGGTGCCGGGCTACGCGGTGGAGCTGCGCGACGAGGAAGGCCACCCCGTGCCGGATGGCGAGGTGGGCGAGCTGTATATCCAGGGCCCGAGCGCGGCGCTGATGTACTGGGGCAACCGCGAGAAATCGCGCGAGACCTTCCGCGGCGGCTGGACCAAGAGCGGCGACAAGTACGTGCGCAACCCCGACGGAAGCTACTGCTACGCCGGCCGCAGCGACGACATGCTCAAGGTCAGCGGCATCTATGTGTCGCCGTTCGAAGTGGAAGCCACGCTGGCCCAGCATCCGGCCGTGCTGGAGGCGGCCGTGATCGGCGTGCCCGACGACGCGGGCCTGACCAGGACCAAGGCCTTCGTCGTGCTGAAGGCCGGCGCGCAGGCCGGCGAGGCGGAATTGAAGGCCTTCGTCAAGGAGCGCCTGGCGCCCTACAAGTACCCGCGCGTCATCGAGTTCGTTGCCGCGCTGCCCAAGACCGCCACCGGCAAGATCCAGCGCTTCCGGCTGCGCGAACTGGAAGGCGCGCCGGCCTGAAGCCCGCGCCGCGTGCCACACCCCGACCGCCGCGGCCACGCGGCGGCGAAAAACACAACGGAGACAACCATGCGTCAGATCGATGTCCACAAGCTGGCCGACGAGGCCCGCTTCAACCGCTTCCACGGCCAGGTGCTGTTGTGGTGCGCCCTTATCATCATCTTCGACGGCTATGACCTTGCCGTGGTCGGCATTGCGCTGCCTTCCATCATGAAGAGCATGGGCGTCGACGCTACCAGCGCCGGCTTCATGGTCAGCTCGGCGCTGTTCGGCATGATGTTCGGCGCCGTCGTCATGGGCACCGTGGCGGACCGCCTCGGCCGGCGCGTCGCCATCGCCATCTGCATTGCGCTGTTCAGTGTGTTTACCGCGGCAGCAGGCTTCGCCAGCGACCCGGTCAGCTTCAGCGTCACGCGCTTCCTGGCGGGGCTGGGCATCGGCGGCGTGATGCCCAATGTGGTGGCGCAGATGACCGAGTACTCGCCGCGCAAGATCCGCGGCACCATGGTCACGCTGATGTTCAGCGGCTACTCCGTGGGCGGCATGCTGGCCGCGCTGCTCGGCAAGGGACTGATCGAAAGCTATGGCTGGCAGTCGGTATTCGTCGCCGCCGCGCTGCCGGCGCTGCTGATCCCCGTGGTGCTCAAGGTCATGCCCGAATCCATGCCCTTCCTGGTCAGGACCGGCCGCCTCGACACGCTCAAGCGCATCGTGTCGCGCCTGGAGCCGGCCTACCAGCCGCGGCCCGATGACCAGTTCGCCCTGCCCGCCACCGACAAGGCCGGCGACGCGCCGATCGGCAAGCTGTTCCAGGACGGCCGCGGCTTCAGCACCGTGATGTTCTGGGTCGCGTTCTTCATGTGCCTTTTCATGGTCTACGCGCTCAGTTCGTGGCTGACCAAGCTGATGGCCAGCGCCGGCTACAGCCTGGGCTCGGCGCTGACCTTCGTGCTGGTGCTGAACTTCGGCGCCATGATCGGCGCGATCGGCGGCGGCTGGCTGGCCGACCGCTTCAATATCAAGTACGTGCTGGTGGGGATGTATGCACTGGCGGCGGTGTCCATCACGCTGCTGGGCTTCAAGGTGCCCACCGAAGTGCTGTTCCTGCTGGTGGCGCTGGCCGGCGCGTCGACCATCGGCACGCAGATCGTGACCTATGCCTACGCGGGGCAGTTCTATCCGATGGCGGTGCGCGCCACCGGCATCGGCTGGGCCTCGGGTGTGGGCCGCAGCGGCGCCATCCTGGCGCCGATCGTGATCGGTGCCCTGGTGGGCATGGCGCTGCCGCTACAGCAGAACTTCATGGCGATCGCGGTGCCGGCGGTGATCGCCGTGGTGGCGGTGCTGCTGATCGATCACCGGCGCTCGGCCTCGGCCATGCATGCGGGTGGCGAAGCCGCGCAGCCCGCCGCGCACGCGCCGGCGCTGGCGCAGGCCGGGCGCTCCGCTTAGGGCATGCCCGTCACGACGCGGTCTTCGCCTCCTGATAGGCCGCGTACAGGCGCTTGAACACCGGCCCCGGCACGCCCGTACCGACGGTCTTGCCGTCGATGCGCACCACGGGCAGGACCTCCTTGCTGGCCGAGGTCAGCAGGACTTCGTCCGCCGCCATCACTTCATCGAACGTGATGCGGCGGGCCTCCAGCGAGATATCCAGCRCCGCGCATAGCTCTTCCATCCAGCCGTAGCGGATGCCTTCGAGGATCAGGTTGTCCTTCGGCGGCGCCGCGACGCGGCCCTTGCGGACGATCCACACATTGGAGGCGGAAGCCTCGGTCAGGAAGCCGTCGCGGAACTGGATGCTCTCGGTGGCGCCGTGCTCCACCGCGTTCTGCGCCGCCAGCACATTGCCCAGCAGCGAGGTGGACTTGACCTGGCAATGCAGCCAGCGCTTGTCCTCCTGCGTCACGCACGACACGCCCTKCTCGCGCATCTGGGCCGACGGCGGCGWCATCGGGTTGGTCATGATSAGCACSGTGGGCGTCACCTCCTTCGGGAAGGCATGGGTGCGCCGCGCCACGCCGCGCGTGACCTGGATGTAGATCATCTGGTCGGACAGGCCGTTGGCCTTGACCACGCGGTCGATCAGGGCGATCCACTCGGCATCGGTGTGCGGGTTGGGAATGCCGATGGTTTCCTGGCTGCGGGCCAGCCGCGCCAGGTGCTGCGGCAGGCGGAAGGGCTTGCCGTTGTAGATGGGCACGACTTCATACACGCCGTCGCCAAAGATAAAGCCTCGGTCCAGCACGGGAATGCGGGCTTCGGACAGGGGCGTGAGTTCGCCGTTGAGGTAGACAATGTCTTCGTTCATGGGGGCAGGCTTCGGGCAGGTTCCAGCGTGGATGGGGTGCGATGCGCGCATCGAGCACAAGCAGCGCATGGGGGCATTCTTCCACAAGCCGCATCGCCTGGTTATGCAAAATAGGCATGAGCTGCTTCCAGCCCGCTTCCACGGCGGCCGTGTGCTTTCTGCCTCACCGTGGCCCGCACGCCATCCTTGATCCCGCCGCAAGAATCATTTGCCGGCCGCGGGGTTTTTGCAAAGCCCGCCCGTCCCGATAATCGCTTCATCCAACCGATATCCGACGAGCGAGGCAACCATGCTGTTCACCCCCTACACCTTTGGCGACATCACCACGCGCAACCGCATCGTGATGCCGCCGATGACCCGTTCGCGCGCTGCCGCGGGCGATGTGGCAACGGACCTGATGGCCGAGTACTACGCGCAGCGCGCCGGCGCCGGCCTGATCATTTCCGAAGGCACGCAGATCAGCCGGCAAGGGCAGGGCTATGCCTGGACGCCCGGCATCTATACCGACGCGCAGGTACGCGGCTGGCGCAAGGTGACCGACGCGGTGCATGCCGCGGGCGGCAAGATCTTCGCGCAGCTCTGGCACGTGGGCCGCGTCTCCCACAACTCGCTCCAGCCCGGCGAGGCCGCGCCGGTGTCGTCGTCCGCGCTGGTGGCCGAAGGCGTGAAAGTGTTCGTCGACGCCAGCGGCCAGGGCCCGCAGGGCGGCGTGGGCGAGATGATCCAGCACTCGGCGCCGCGCGCGCTGTCGATCGACGAGATCCCCGGCATCGTGGCCGACTACGCGAACGCTGCGCGCAATGCCCTGGCGGCCGGCTTCGACGGTGTCGAGCTGCATGGCGCCAACGGCTACCTGATCAACCAGTTCATCGACTCGCAGGCCAACGCCCGCACCGACGCCTACGGCGGCTCGCTGGCCAACCGCCTGCGCTTGCTCAAGGAAGTGGCGCAGGCCGTGACCGACGTGGTCGGCAAGGACCGCATCGGCGTGCGCCTGGCGCCGCTGACCACGCTGCAGGGCGCGGTGGACGACACGCCACAAGCCACCTACCTGGCCGCCGCGCACGCGCTCGGCCAGATCGGCGTGGGCTATATCCATATCGCCGAGGCCGACTGGGAGGATGCGCCCGTCATGCCAGCCGCCTTCAAGGAAGCGCTGCGCGCGATCTATCCCGGCACCCTGATCTACTCCGGCAACTACACCGGGCCGCGTGCGCAGGAAGCGCTCGCCAGGGGCTGGGCCGACCTGGTCGGCTTCGGGCGCGCGTTCATCGCCAATCCGGACCTGCCCTACCGCCTGCAGCACGACCTGCCGCTCAACGCCGGCGACCGCGCCAAGTACTTCGGTGGCGGCGAGGCGGGCTACACCGATTACCCGAGGCACGCCAGCAACGCCGCGCCCCAGGCCGATGCCGCATAACCCCGCCGCGATGGAGAACGCCATGCACAGCGCACTGGACAAACTGACGGCGGGCGGCTTCAGCGTCGGCTTGGAACTGCCGCTGGACAACGACTGGTCGCCCGCCGGCGAACTCGCCCGACGCCAGGCCGGCCGCCTTCCCGGCGAGCCCGACCTGGCACGCCATGGCGAACTCGCCAGGCGCGCCGACCGGCTGGGCTTTCGCGCGCTGTGGGTGCGCGACGTCCCGCTGTACGACCCGCAGTTCGGCGACGCCGCGCAGGTCTTCGAGACCTTCAGCTACCTGGGCTACCTGGCCGGCGTGACCGAGCGCATCCTGCTCGGCACCGCCGCGGTGGTACTACCCCTGCGCGAGCCGATGCTGACGCTGAAATCCGCCGCCACCGTGAACCACCTCAGCAACGGCCGGCTGCTGCTCGGCGTCGCCAGCGGCGACCGCCCGGTCGAATACCCGGTCTTCGGCCGCGACTTCGCGCGCCGCGGCGAAGCGTTCCGCGAGCAGGTGGCGCTGCTGCGCGATGCCGGCGCGGCACGCCTGCCCGAAGGCGTGCGCATGCTGCCGCGCCTGGACGCACCGCTGCCGCTGCTGGTGGCCGGGCTCGCGCAGCAATCGCCTGCCTGGGTCGGCGAGCACATGGATGGCTGGCTGGCCTACCCCGGCACGCCCGAGGACCACGCGCGCCGCAGCGCAATGTGGCGCGGCGCGGCCGGCGCCAAACCCTATGTCAGCTTTATCCACCTGGACCTGCTGGACGATCCCGATGCGCCGATCCGCCGTCACCGCTTTGGCGCGGCGGTCGGGCGCAAGGGGCTGGTTGCCGAGCTGGAGGCCATGCGCGCGGCAGGCGCCGCGCATATCGGCCTGCACTTTCGCCGCAGTCACCGGCCAGTGGGCGAAGCGATGGAGGAAATCGCGGCGCATGTGCTGCCGCATTTCCATGGCGATGCGCAGACCGCCGGGAATGCGCCGCAAGGCGCGCTGGCGGCCTGAGCCCGGGGATGCCAGGCGGCAAGCAAAATCTGCCGCGGCTTGTCTTCGCCGGCCCCTCTCCCGTTCCACGCGAGAGGGGAAAAAAACCGTCGCGGGCGAGCCGTGCGGAAAGCGATTCCGCAATCCTTTTCCGCCGCACCGGCTAGTCGCGCGCGCGGCTCCCGCCAATACTGCCTCCATGGCATCCGCCGCCCCCGCCCGACACCCTCACCAGGAATCCATCATGCAAACGAATCCCGCCCCGCAAGCTGCGCCATCCGCGCCACTGACCATCATCGCCCACGTGCGCGCCAAGCCCGGCACGCAGGCGCGCCTGCTCGCCGCGCAAGTCGGTCTGGTGGCCGCGGCAAGGCAGCATCGCGGCTGCCTGCGCTATGAGCTGCACCAGTCCAATACCGAAGAGGGCTTCGTCATCTTCGTCGAGCAATGGGCATCGGCCGCGCAATGGCGCGATCACATGGAGAGCCCTTACATGAATGCGTTCCGCAGCGCGGCCGGCGATTGCATCGGCGAATTCTCGCTGTACGAGATGCACGCTGCAGCGTAAGCGGCCGGCTATCCCGCGCCCGGCGCGCCGCGCCGACGCGCTCCACCAGGAAATCGATAAAGACCCGCACGCGTTGCGGCATATGCCGCTGGTTGCTGAAGATCGCGTGGACCTCTTCCTTGTCGCCCGGGTTGAAATCCTCCAGCAGGGGCACCAGCCGCCCCGCCTCGATATCCCTGGCCACGTGGAACATGCCCAGCCGGCTGATGCCCAGTCCATCCAGCGTGAGCTGGCGCATGGTCTCGCCGTTGTTGGCCAGCAGGTCGCCGCGCACCGGCATGTAGACGGTCTGCTTGTCGATCGAGAACGGCCACTCGTCCACCGAGCGCCGGAAATTGAAATTCAGGCAGTTGTGCTGCGCAAGCGCCTGTGGCGCGTGCGGCACGCCGTGGGCCGCCACATAGGCAGGCGCGGCCACCACCACGCGCCGGCTTTCCCCCAGGATGCGCGCGCGAAAGCTGGCGTCGGCCAGCGGGCCCATGCGGATCGCCACGTCGATCCGCTCTCGGCGCAGGTCCACCAGTTCGTCCGTGAGCGAGATGTCCAGCGTGATGCCCGGGTAGCGCCGGCGGAACTCGGGCAACAGCGGCAGCAGCTGGTGCGTGCCCAGCGGCAGCGAGGCATTCACGCGCAGCACGCCGTGCGGCGCCGCCGAGCCCTGCGCGAGATCCTGCCTATGCCGATGCGGAACGCAAGTTCATGAACGAGAACCGGCCGTCCTCGCTGATCCTGCGCCTGGCCAAGCCCGCCGAAGTCGCCAGTGTCGTCGCCTTCCTCGCCAGCGAGCGCGCCGCCGTTGTCAACGGCGCGGCGATCCGGGCCGAGGGCGGCACCGTGCAGACCATCGCCTGATGGCCGCGCGCCCGGCGCCGGCAAGACAACGCGCGCCGCCGGATATTGCCGGCGGCGCGCGTGATGCAAGCCGGGGCGAACCCCGGCAAGCGCTGGCTTCAGTCCCAGGCCGGTGCCAGGCCATCCGGGCTGGTGAGGCGCTCGCCGCGGTCCAGCGCGGCGATGGCGGCCATGTCGGCATCGCTCAGGCGCACCGCCGGCGCACCCAGGTTACCCTGCAGGTTGGCGCGCCTGGTGGACGACGGGATCACCGCGTAGCCGAGCTGCATGGCCCAGGCCAGCACCACTTGCGCGGCAGTCGCGCCCAGGCGCCCGGCGATCCCCAGGATCACCGGATCCTGCAGCGCGCGGCCGTAGCCCAGCGTCATGTACGACGTGACGTGGATGCCCTGGCTGCGCGCGAACTCCACCACCTTGCGGTTCTGCAGGAAGGGGTGCAACTCGACCTGGTTGGTGGCGATCGCCTGCGCGCCAACGGCGTCGATCGCCTCGCGCATCAGCGCGATATTGAAGTTGGAGACACCGATCTGGCGGGTCAGGCCCTGTTCGCGGGCCTCGGCCAGCGCAGTCATGAACTCCGCCACCGGCACCGCGCCGCCGGGCGACGGCCAGTGGATCAGGGTCAGGTCGACATGGTCGGTGCGCAGCTTGGCCAGGCTCTGCCTGAGGCTGGGCACCAGCTTGTCGCGCGAGAGGTTCTCGACCCAGATCTTGGTGGTGAGGAACAGCCCGGCGCGCGCCACGCCGCTCTCGGCGATGGCCTGGCCGACTTCGGCCTCGTTGCCGTAGATCTGCGCGGTGTCGATGGCACGGTAGCCGACCTCGAGGCCGTTGCGCACGGAGTCGATGACGGTCTGGCCTTGCAGGCGGAAGGTGCCGAGGCCGAGTGCGGGAATGCTCATGGTTCTTTCCATTGTCAGAGGGTTGACAGCCGGGGCTGACGGCAGCCCGGCCGCGAAGGGTTCAGGATGGATTGCGGGACTGGCGGCAATCGCCCCGCGCCGCTCAGTCGAGCGGCATCGCGTTTTCGATCCAGCCGGTCACCGAGCCATGCGCGGGTTGCCAGCCAAGCTCGGCCCGCGCGCGGCGGGCGCGCACGCGGCTGTTGGAGCCGAAGGAGTAGCGTGCGGGCCCTTCGCCCCAGACCGGCGCGGCCTCGGCCACGGACCACGACTGCACCGGCCCGAGCCCGAGGCGCCGCGCGATGGCCGCGCCGATCTCGGCATAGGACGCCTCGCCGTTCTCGACGAAGTAGAAGGCGCCGGCCGGTGCGTGCTCCAGCGCCAGCGCGTAGAGCGCGACGGCGTCGTCGATATGCACGTTGGACCAGCGGTTCACGCCCGCCCCGACCACACGCACCACGCCGCTGCGCCGCGCCTGCGCCACCAGCGGCGGAATCTGCACACTGTGCGGATGCAGCCCGGCGCCGGTGCCGTAGATCATGCTGTTGCACAACACAGCGCTGCGCACGCCGTGCGCGGCCGCGTCCAGCACCATCTGGTCGATGGCATGGCGTGCCTGCTTGCCGGGCTCCACCACCAGCGGCGTGTCTTCGTCGAAGATGTGCCCGGACACGGCATTGCCGCCGACATCGTCGCCGATCACGCTGGAGCCACTGGTGTGCAGGAAGGGCTTGCCCGAGCCGAGCAGCCCGGCCAGCAGCGCCTCCACGGCACCGCGGTGGTCGCTGCTGGCGGTGTTGATGACGGCATCCGCCCGCGCGGCTTCGCGCGTCAGCAGGGCCGCGTCGTCCAGCGTGCCGGCCACGGGCACGATGCCGCGCCCGGCAAACAGCCCTGCCTGGGCCGGATTGCGCACCAGGCCGCGCACGGCGTGGCCATCGGCGAGCAGGCGCGCGGCCACCGAGCCCCCGATAAACCCCGCGGCGCCGGTAATGAAGACTTGCATGGGAAGGCTCCTTGTGGCCGGAACGACTGCCGGCCCTTGTACATGGCCAGAGTATCCCCGCTCCCCGCCGGCGGAATAACCGGCCCGCGTGCAGAAGATAATTGATTCCGGCGCAAGAATCGGCCAGGGCGGCGGGAGCCGCGCCACCGCGCTCTCACGCGCCTGGGCGAAAAGGCCGGCGGATCGGCTGCGCGGGGCGGGGCACGGGCAGCCGGCAATGCCGCGTGCCCGCGCGTTGTCGCCCCCGCGCGACGCGAGCCACCCGCAGGCGCGGCGCGGCTCTATAATCCGCGCACCCTGCCAATCATGGCCATCGCCCGGCCAATCACTGCCCTCATGCTCAAGGAAACAGCGGAAGCCCGCCCGACACGCCGCTACGTCGAGAAGCGCGAGGCGATCCTCGACGCCGCCGCGCGGCTGTTCAACCGCAAGGGCCTGCGCGGCGCCACGCTTTCGGACGTGGCGCAGGAAGTCGGGCTGAGCACCAACAGCATCACCTACTACTACCGCAAGAAGGAAGACCTTGTGGTGGCCTGCCTGCTGCGCACCATCGACGAGATTGCGGGCATCGCCGACGCCACCGCGGACGAGCCCCTGCCGCAGGAGCGCGTGCGCCGCTTCATCACGCTGTTCTTCGCGCGGCTGGCCCGCACTGCCACCGGCGAGCGTCCGGAGCTGATGAGCTTCCGCGAGATCCGCGCGCTGCCCGAAAGCCATGCCGAGGTGGCCTTCGCGGCCTATACGGATATGTTCCGCCGCATCCGCAAGCTGCTGCGGGACGCTGCCCCGCGCGACGCGGCCGAGCGCAACACGCGCAGCGCCGCCGCCCACCTGCTGCTGTCGCTGACCAGCGGCGCCATGACGTGGCTGGAGCGCTACGAGCCGCAGGACTATCCCAAGGTGGCGGACACGGTGGTGGACATCCTGCTCAACGGCTTTGCCGCGGCGCGGTCGCGCTGGGATGCGGGCGTGGCAGCGCCGCTGCCGCCCGGGCCCGATCCGCAGGAAAGCACGCAGGAAGCCTTCCTGCGCGCCGCCACCGACCTGCTCAACGAACTCGGCTACCGCGGCGCCTCGGCGGACCGCATCTCGGCGCGGCTCAACCTCACCAAAGGCTCGTTCTACCACCACAACGAGAACAAGGACGACCTGATCTCCGCCTGCTTCGACCGCATGTTCGCCGTCATCCGCGATACGCAGGCGCGCGTGGAAGCAGGCCCGGGCAGCGGCTGGGACAAGCTGTGCGCGGTCGCCCGCGCCCTGGTCGGCTACCAGTTCTCCGGGCAGGGGCCGCTGCTGCGGCTGACCATCTACGGTGCGCTGCCCGAGGACATGCGCAAGGAAAAGATGCTCGTCATGAGCCGCCTTTCCACGCGCTTCGTGCGCTTCCTGGTGCTGGGCATGCAGGACGGCTCGATCCGGCCGCTGGATCAGTCGATCGCATCGCTGCAGGTCAACGGCATGATCAACGCGGCGGTGGAATTGCGGCGCTGGGTGCCGGATGCGTCGGGCGAGAATGCCGCCGACCTCTTCATCCGGCCCCTCTTCATGGGCATCTTCTCGGGCCGCTGAGCGTTGCCCGGGGCGGCGCTAGTCTTCCAGGTGGCAGGCCACCATCTGCCCGCCGCCGCGGTCCCGCAAGACGGGATCTTCCGTGCCGCAGCGGGCCATCGCGCGCGGGCAGCGCGGATGGAAGCGGCATCCCGCCGGCGGGTTCAGCGGGCTCGGCACTTCGCCGCGCAGCACGATGCGCTCACGCTTCGCTTCGGCTTCCACGCTGGCCACCGGCACCGCGGACAGCAGCGCCTGCGTATAGGGATGCCGGGGGTTGGCGTACAGCTCGTCGCGCCCGGCGATCTCCACGATGCGCCCCAGGTACATCACCGCGATGCGGTCGCTGATATGGCGCACCACCGCGAGGTCATGCGCGATGAAGACATAGGTCAGGCCCAGGCGCCGCTGCAGCTCCATGAACACATTGACCACCTGCGCCTGGATCGAGACGTCCAGCGCGGAGACCGGCTCGTCGCAGACGATCAGGCTGGGTTCCACCGCCAGCGCGCGCGCGATGCCCACGCGCTGGCGCTGCCCGCCGGAAAACTCATGCGGGTAGCGGTCGGCCATATAGGGCAGCAGGCCGACCATCTCCAGCAATGACGCAACCCGCGCGCGACAGCATTCGCGGTCGCGCGCCATGCCGTGCACCTCGAGCGGCTCGCCGATGATATCGCGCACCTTCATGCGCGGGTTGAGCGAGCCGAACGGATCCTGGTAGACCATCTGCACGCTGCGACGAAAATGTTTCTCCTGCGCCTTGCCGAAGCTGGCGAAGTCCTCGCCTTCGAAGGTGATGCGACCGCTGCTGGCGGCAAGCATCTTGATGATGGCGAGCCCCGTGGTGGATTTCCCGCACCCGCTCTCGCCCACCAGGCCCAGCGTCTCGCCGCGCCTGAGCGCGAACGAGACGCCGTCGACAGCCTTCACCGAGCCGACCTGGCGCTTGACGAACGCACCCCTGGTCACAGGGAAATGGACCTTCAGGTTCTCGACGCGCAGGATCTCGTCGCCGCGGCGGGCGGCCGCGCGCGTGGCATTGCCGGCACCGGCGGCGCTGGTATCAGTCATGGTCATGGAGGAAGCACGCCTTGAGGTGACTGTGGTTCGAGCGTACGGGCTGCAGCGCCGGGCGCGAGACGCCGCAGCGCTGGGCGGCCAGCCGGCAGCGCGGCATGAAGGCGCAGCCCGGCGGCAGCGCGGTGAGGTCCGGCGGCTGGCCGTCGATCGGCACCAGCGGCTGGCGGGTATCGCCGTCGATCCGTGGCACCGACGCCATCAGGCCGCGTGTGTACGGGTGCGCCGGCCGCGCGTACAGGTCGCGCGCGGAGGCGGTCTCGACCATGCGGCCGCCGTACATCACGGCGACGCGGTCGGCATAGCGCGCCACCACGCCGAGGTCGTGCGTGATCAGGATCAGCGCGGTGTCCGAGCTGGCGGCCAGCGCCTTGAGCAGGTCCAGGATCTGGGCCTGCACCGTCACGTCGAGCGCGGTGGTGGGTTCGTCGGCGATGATCAGCTGCGGCTTGCAGGCCAGCGCCATGGCGATCATGGCGCGCTGGCGCATGCCCCCGGAGAACTGATGGGGATAGGCACCCAGGCGGCTCTGCGGCTCGGGGATCTGCACCTTGGCGAGCAGCTCGCCGGCAATGCCGAGCGCGGTCTTCCACGGCATGCCCTGGTGCAGGTTGACCGGCTCCGCGATCTGTTTTCCCACGGTGAGCGCGGGATTGAGCGAGGACATCGGCTCCTGGAAGATCATCGCGATGCGGTTGCCGCGGATGGCACGCATGCGCGCGGCGCTGAGCTTGAGCAGATCCTGCCCGTCGAACAGGATCTCGCCGGACTCGATGCGGCCGGCCGGCCTGGGGATCAGCCCCAGGATGGACAGGGCCGTGACGCTCTTGCCCGAGCCGGATTCGCCGACGATGGCCAGCGTCTCGCCGGGCGCCACGCCGAACGAGACCTGGTCCACCGCGGTGACCACGCCGCGGTCGGTACGGAAACGCGTGGTCAGCTTGTTCACCTGCAGGATCGGCTGCGTCATGCGGGCCTCCATGAAGTGGCTTCGGTGGCGCGGGACCGGCGTTGCGCCGGCGGCCCGCGCGTTGGCATCGCGGGACGAACCGGCCTCAGAACCCCATCTTCTTCTTCATGTCCTGGTCGATCCACATGCGCGCGTAGATCGGGCCGGGACGCACCGCGCCGGCGCGCAGCTCGCCGTTGTAGTTCTTCACCCAGGGCCACCACGCGGTGTACTGGTAGGGCGTGGGCAGCCAGATATACGGCGCATCGGCCAGCACGTCGCGCGTGAGCGCGCGCAGCGCTTCCTGGCGGCGCCCGAGGTCGCGCATCTGGAACGCCTCGCCTACGCGCTGCTCGTACTTCGGGTTGCCCCACTGCGCTGCGTTCCAGACCTGGCCCAGCACGAAGCTCTTGCGGATCGTGGTGGTCGGGTTGGTGTGGCCGTTGCTCATCAGGTAGCCGGGCGCGTTGGTCCTGGTGGTCATGGCCGAGAGGAAGGCGCCGTACTCCATCGGCTGGATCTCGATCTTCACACCCACCTGCTCCAGGTAGGCGCCGATCAGCGGTAGCAGCTCCAGGTGGTCCGGCTGGCAGGCGCACACCTGCACCTTGAAGGTGAAGCCCTTCGGGTAACCGGCCTCGGCCAGCAGCTTGCGCGCCTTGTCCGGGTTGTAGGTGTAGAGCTCCTTGACCGAGTCCGGCATGGCGCTGAGCGGCTCGAAATAGCCTGCGTACTCCGGGTGCTGCGGATAAGCGAACAGCTCGGCGTTGCCGCCGTAGAACTGCTTGACGATCTCCTCCTTGTTGACCGCCATGTTCAGCGCGCGCCGCACGCGCAGGTCGGTAAACGGCTTGGTATCGACGCGCAGCGCCAGGTACTGCCCGTTGGTGGACAACCAGCGAGACCACTTCAGCGCGGGCGCGTTCTTCTTGAGTTCATCCACCGCGCTCCAGCCGATGTTCTCCAGCACGTCGATCTTGCCGGTGCGCAGCATGGTGTTGCGGGTGCCCTCGTCCTTGACCGTGCGCAGCACCACCTTGTCGACGAAAGGCAGCTTGTAGTCCTTGCCGCCGATCTTGTCGCTGTCCCAGTACAGGGTGTTCTTCGCATAGGTGGTGGCATTGCCCTGCACGAAGTTGCTCAGCACGAAGGGCCCGCTGCCGTTGACGTTCTTCCAGTTGCCGGCGCCGGCCGTCGCCACTTCCTTGGGCATCACGCCGGAGTAGTAGCCCCAGCCGAAGCGGTAGTCCCACTCGGCGTTGAACTCCTTGAAGCGGAACATGACCGTGTACTTGTCGGTCGCCTCGACCTTGGAGAGGTGGTCGTAGTAGGTCGGGATCTTCTTGGCGCTGCTGTTCTGGCGGCCATAGCTGTAGACCACGTCCTCCGCGGTCAGCTCGCGCTCGGCCATCACGCCGGGCTTGGCGGGAAACTTCACGCCCTTGCGCAGTCTGACTTCCAGCGTCAGCGGATCGAGCCATTTCCAGCTCTCGGCAAGCTCGCCGCGGATGGCATCCTCGGGCAGCCAGGCATCGGCATGGAAGGCGTACTTGCCGCCGTTGCGCTTCGCCTTGGAGAGGTCGGCCACGAACAGCTGCTCGTAGACCTGGCCGGTATCGTAGTTCTGCTTCCAGTTCCAGTCCGCCAGGTCCCAGGACAGGGCCGAGATGGTCGGGTACATCGAGCCGATTTCGAGATTGCCGCCATACTTCGGCGCTTCGGCCTGCGCGCATGCGCCGCCCGCTGCCAGCGCCAGCGCCATGCCTGCGGCCAGCAAGGCTGCCGTTCCGTTCGAGCCAGTTCTGYTCAAACCGCGTCCCTCCGTCTTTGGTCTCGTCAAGTGGGCCGCGCGTGCCGTCGGCTCGCGCGCCGGATCCTCCCGGGCCTGGCGTCATGGCGCCGGCCTCTGCTTGGTCTTCCTGCGGCGGCGCGCTTACCGGGATCCGCGCATGCGCGGATCGAGCAGGTCTCGCAGGGCATCGCCATAGACATTGATGGCGTAGACCACCACCGTGAGACACACGCCTGGCGCCAGCGCCAGCCACGGCCCCTGGAACATGAAGGTGCGGCCGTTGCCCGACAGCATGCCGCCCCAGGTCGGCGCGGGCGGCGGCACGCCGAGGCCCAGGAAAGACAGGCCGGACTCCGCCAGGATCGCGGTGCCCACGCGCGTGGTGAACAGCACGATGATGGGCGGCAGGACATTGGGCAGGATATGGCGCCACAGGATGCGCCCGGTGGACGCGCCCATCGAGCGGGCGGCATGCACGTACATGTTCTCGCGCACCGATACCACCGCGCTGCGGATGATGCGCGAGCCGCCCACCCCGAGCAGCAGGCCCAGCGTGCCGATGATCTGCCAGCTGCCGGGGCCGAGCACCGCGACCACCACGATCAGGATCACCAGGTCCGGAAAGCTCATCCACGCATCCACCATGCGCTGCACGATCATGTCGAACTTGCCGCCGAGATAGCCGCTCAGGATGCCCACCAGCACCGAGATCGCGGTGGCCAGCGTGGCCGCCGACAGCCCGATGATCACCGAGAGCCGCGCGCCGTAGAGGCAGCGCGAGAGCATGTCGCGGCCGAGGTTGTCGGTGCCGAAGGGATGGGCCCACGATGGCGGCTGCAGCCGCTTCATCATGCTGATCTCGTTGACGCCGTATGGCGCCAGCCAGCCGGCGAAGATGCCGCAGAACAGGAAGACCAGGCAGATCACCGCGCCGGCCGCGCCAAGCGGCTTCTCGCGGAACAGGCGCCCGGCCAGCGCGATGGCGGCAGGCGCGCGGCGCCCGGGTGCGGGCCGCGCGGCTTGCGCCGGCTCGATTGCGGGCGCGTTGGCGACTGGAGGGGCCATCAGCGGTGCCTCACTTTCGGATCGAACAGCCCGTAGCTCAGGTCCACGAGCAGGTTGATGAGCATCACGGCAACGCCGACCACCAGGAACACGCCGGTGATCACGGGGTAGTCGCGCTGGTTGACGGCATCGAGCAGCAGCAGGCCCATGCCCGGCAGCACGAAGATCTGCTCGATCACGACCGCGCCGCCGATCAGCAGCGGCGCTTGCAGGCCGATCAGGGTCACCACGGGGATCAGCGCATTGCGCAGCGCATGGCGCAGGATCACCAGCCGCTCGTCCAGCCCCTTGGCCCAGGCGGTGCGGATGTAGTCCTGGCGCAGCACCTCCAGCATCATGGTCCGGGTCATGCGCATGGTGATGGCCGACAGCGCCATGCCCAGGATGACGGCAGGCACCAGCATGTTGACGACATGCTGCAGCGGGTTCTCGAGGAAAGGCACGTAGCGCACCTCGGGCGACCAGCCCCACCAGACCGAGGGAAATACCATCACCATGGTGCCCAGCCAGAAGCTCGGCACCGCCAGCATCAGGATGGAGAAGGAACGCGCCACGTAGTCGGCCGCGGTGTCCTGCCGGATCGCCGACAGCACGCCGATCGGCAGCGCCACCGACAGCGCCACGATCAGCGCCATCACGCCCAGCGAGAAGGTGGCGGGCATGCGCGCCAGCACCATCTTCAGCACCGGCTCGCCCTGCCACAGCGAATGGCCGAGATCGCCGTGCAGCACGATATTGCCGGCCCAGTGCAGGTACTGGCGCCACATCGGCTGGTCCAGGCCCAGCAGGCGGACCAGGTCCTCGCGGCTCTTGGTGTCGGCGCTGATGTCGTTCTGGCTCAGCATCAGGTCCACCACATCGCCCGGCACCATGCGCACGATCACGAAGACGATCAGGCTGGCGAACAGCAGCGTGGGAATCAGCGCCATCACGCGGCGTGCGATGTAGGCGTTCATGATGTCCGCGCCCCGGCTGCCGCCGATCTCGGGCGCACCGCCCCGACAGAAGATACCGCAATCACGATAACGATTTCCGCGCCGACCATTCCGTCTCCTGTCCGGTGCTTCGTGTGATCATCGACTCCAATCGCGCCTGCGTCATCTGATGGCTTAATCAAGCGATATTCGCGTATTCGCCTTGCCTCCAGCCTTGGTCATGCGCTCTTCCATCTGGCGCCCTGCTCTTCTCGAAGATCGAGCAACCAGCATACTCAGAGTTCTAATTCATGACAACCAAAGCGGGCCCCGAATGTCTAGTGGATTTACCTAGGTCTGATGCGGGGCCAGGCGGCTGCTTGTGCGCTGCAAACCGGCAGCGCGAACGCCGGCAACGCACGAGCACGGGCCACGCCGCGCTCGCGCGCGGCGGCCCCGGGGGTGGCTGGATGGAGAGGAAGTTGCGCAGCGCGGCACGCGCCTGCGTACCGCGCCGCGCGCAAGGAGACGGCTAGTAGCCGCGCAGTACGGCCCAGCGCTGCGTATGGAAGTGGCTGTCGCCCAGCAGCGCCTGCGCCGCGCTCGCCCGCTTCATGTAGAAGCCGATCTCGAACTCATCGGTCATGCCCATGCCGCCGTGCATCTGCACGCCCTCCTGCACGGCCAGCAGCGCCGTGGTGCCGGCGCGCGCCTTGGCCGCCGACACCAGCGCCGCCGGCCCGGCGGGGGCTTCGTCCAGCTTCTGCTGGCTGCGCAGCACCAGCGCGCGCGTGATCTCGATCTCGCTGAACAGGTGCGCGGCGCGATGCTGCAGCGCCTGGAACTCACCGATGATCTTGCCGAACTGCTTGCGCTCCTTCAGGTACTGCACGGTACGCTCGAATGCCTCGTCGGCAATGCCCACAAGCTCGGAAGCCAGCGCCGCGCGCGCCAGGTCCAGCACCTGCCCGAGCGGCCCGGCGGCGGCGCCGACCGGGCCGAGCACGGCATCGTCGCCCACCCTCACGTCGCGCAACCGGATGCGCGCCGCATTGCGCGCATCCGCCATCACGGTGCGCTCGACCGAGACGCCCGCGCTGCCGCGCGGCACCAGGAACAGCGAGATGCCGTCGGCATCGTCGGTGCCGCCGGCGGTGCGCCCGGCCACGATCAGCGTATCGGCGACGTGCCCGTCGATGACGAACATCTTGTCGCCGTCCAGCACGAAGCCACCATCCTGGCGTGCCGCGCGCAATGCCTGCCGCTCGGGCCGGTGCGTGCCCTGCTCGTCGATGGCCAGCGCGGTCAGGTGCTTGCCCGCGGCAATGGCAGGCAGGTATTGCGCCTGCTGTGCCGCATTGCCGCAGCGCGAGATCAGCAGCGCGCCGAGCACCGCGGTGGAAAAGAACGGGGTGGGCGCCAGCGTGCGGCCAAGGGCCTCCATGATCACGCCCGCCTCCACCGCGCCGAGGCCGCTGCCGCCGAACTCTTCCGCCACCAGCACGCCGGCGAAGCCGAGTTCGGCAAAGCTGTGCCACAGGTCCGGCGAGAAGCCGGTCTCATCGCGCGTGTCGCGCAGCTTGCGCAGCGTGGAAACCGGCGCGCTCTCGCGCAGGAATGCCAGCGCGCTCTCGCGCAACATTTCCTGCGTCTGGTTCAGTACGATTGCCATGGGTTCGATCTCTCTGCGTGGATTCGGGGAAGCCTCAGGCGCCGGGCAAGCCGAGCAGGCGCTTGGCCACGATATTCAGCTGCACCTCGCTGGTACCGCCCTCGATCGAGTTGGCCTTGCTGCGCAGCCAACCGCGCGCGGTCGCGCCCTCCTGGCTGCGCTCGCTTTCCCACTCCAGCGCGGCGCTGCCGCCGATCGACATCAGCAGTTCGTAGCGTCGCTTGTTGAGCTCCGACCCGTAGTACTTCAGCACCGACGAGAACGCGGCAATGCCTTCGCCCTGGCGGGCGAGATCCATCGCGCGCTCCGCGGCCAGGCCGAAGGCGGCCTCGTCGATCTCGAAGGCGGCGATCTGCGCGCGCAGCATGGGCGCGTCGATCTCGCCGCCCGCGTTGCGCCCGATCGTCTCGGCCGCCAGTTCGCCCAGCGGCTGGCGCACGCCGCGGCTGCCGATGCCGCTGATCATCTCGCGCTCGTGCGTGAGCAGGTACTTGGCGATGGCCCAGCCGCCGTTGGGCTCGCCCACCAGGTTGGCGCGCGGCACCACCACATCGTCGAAGAAGGTCTCGCAGAACGGGGACTTGCCGGAGATCAGCACGATGGGGCGCGTGGATACGCCCGGCGTCTCCATGTCGAACAGCAGGAAGCTGATACCCGTGTGCTTCTGCGCGGAGAAATCGGTGCGCACCAGGCAGAAGATCCAGTCCGCCTTGTCGGCATACGACGTCCAGATCTTCTGGCCGTTGACGACGAAATGATCGCCGCGGTCATCCGCACGGGTCTGCAGCGAGGCAAGGTCAGAACCCGCGTTGGGCTCCGAGTAGCCCTGGCACCAGCGGATCTCGCCGCGCGCGATCCTGGGCAGGTGCTCGCGCTTCTGCGCTTCCGAGCCGTACTTCAGCAAGGCCGGCCCGAGCATCCAGATACCGAAGCTCTGCAGCGGCACGCGGCAACCGAGCGCCTGCATTTCCTGGCGCAGCACCTTGGCCTGCTCGCGGCCCAGGCCCCCTCCACCGTATTCGCGCGGCCATTCCGGCACGGTCCAGCCCTTGTCCGCCATGCGCGCCAGCCACTGCCGCTGCGCCTCGGACTGGAACCTGAACTTGCGCCCGCCCCAGCAAATATCGTCGTCGTTGCGCACCGGCTGCCGCATTTCCTGCGGGCATTGCGCTTCCAGCCAGGCACGTACCTCCTGCCGGAAGGTTTCCAGGTCATCCACGCTTGTCTCCTGTCCTGTTCTTGGTTTTCTTGCCCGCTGCCCGCGGCACAGGCGCGGCTGGCGTAGCTGGTTTATATAATCCGCATCGGTCAACGTCAATACTCCATTTCCGAAACGGAGATAATCCCCCGCTTGCTGGCCATGACCGTCGTGCATGACGTCCCGCCCGCCTCGTGCATGATGTCGCCTGTCAAATCCGCAGTTTTTGCCGCGTTCTGCACAGCAGTACTGGAAGAATCCCGCGCATTTTTAGCGCTTGACCGGGGGTGACCCCGCCCTTCCCCGGCGCCGCTGTGATAGCATCGAAAAAACATACCAAAACCACGAAACCTGACCGGCGAACCATGTTCGCCGGGGCCGCGTGGAAGACGAGGAGACCGAGTGAAGGCTGAAGCCAACGGCACGCCGCCGGCTGCCGCCGTCATTGCGCCGCCCGCGCACGCCAGCTATCCGGGCGCCCGCGCGCCGGACCGCATGCGCACCGTCGACGCCGACGGCATCCGCATCGCCGTCTACGAATGGGGCGACGCAAGCGCAACCCCGGTGCTGCTGGTGCACGGCGCGATGGATTTCGCGCGCACCTTCGACGTGTTCGCGCCGCTGCTGGCGGACGCCGGCTACCGCGTGGTGTCCTACGACCACCGCGGCCACGGCGATTCCGAGCACACCGACATGTATAGCTGGGTCGCCGACGAACGCGACCTGCTCGCGGTGGCGGACTCGGTCACGCGGGAGCCCTTCGCGGTGATCGGCCACAGCAAGGGGGGGTCCCTGCTGGTGCATGCCATCCAGGCGCTGCCGCACCGCTTCACCCGCTTCGTGGCCATCGACGGGCTGCCCTTTCGCAATCCGCATGCGGACAGCGCGGTGCGAGAGAAGAAGTCGATGACCGCCGAGATCATCACGCACT
This sequence comes from Cupriavidus sp. 05N38, assembly GCF_056397345.1. Classification (NCBI taxonomy): domain Bacteria; kingdom Pseudomonadati; phylum Pseudomonadota; class Betaproteobacteria; order Burkholderiales; family Burkholderiaceae; genus Cupriavidus; species Cupriavidus sp. 05N38. The sequence goes on along the minus strand of NZ_JBFTNF010000010.1, from coordinate 69,604 downwards.
GGCTGGACACGCGCCGCCGCAGCGCCACGCTGGCGCGCAAGCCCGGCACGCTGGAAGACCTGGCGCGCCGGCGCGCGCGCATGAACCCGCGCCTGTCCCATGACTGGCTGCGCTACCTTGCCGCGCTGGGCGCGCGCCAGGATGCCGGCGGCTGGCGCTGGAAGCTCGACCCGGTGATCGGCACCTCGGGCTTTGGCCCCATGCGCGCGCGCTGGATGACCGACCGGCTGCCCGGCTTTCCGGTGCCGATGCTGGCCATCTTCGGCACCGAGCGCGAGCCGATGGGCTGGGATGCCACCGCCGCCGACCTGGCGCCCTATTTCCCGCCGTCGACGCAGGTCCACGTGATGCGCGATACCGGGCACTTCATCCATATCGAGCAGCCGCACGAGACCGCGGCGCTGATCCTGGGCTTCCTGCGTCCATGAACACGCCCATCCGCCTGCGCCACAACCGCCTGCGGCTGGCACTGCATCCGCTCAAGGCCGGCGACGGCCCTTCGCTGCTGCTGCTGCACGGCCTGGGCGAGCGCTCGCCGCAGGCCTTGCCGCCCGAGTACGCGGCGTGGCCCGGCGCCGTGCATGCTCTCGACTTCACCGGACACGGCCAGTCGGACATCCCGCGCGGCGGCGGCTACAGTTGCGAGTTCCTGATGGCCGACGCCGATATCGCACTGGCCCACCTCGGCCCCTGCACCGTGGCCGGGCGCGGGCTGGGCGGCTATATCGCGCTGCTGCTGGCGGGCGCGCGGCCGCACGAGGTGCGTGGCGCGATCCTGCGCGACGGGCCAGGCCTGGCCGGCGGCGGCACGGCCGCGCGCAACCCATATATCCCGATCGTCGACACCGCGCGCAGCGGCCCGCCGGATCCCTACGCCATCGCCGACCTGGCCACCGACGTGCGCCCGCCCAGCTATGCGGCCAACTACGCCATGCTGGCGGCGCAGCACTCCGCCACGCCGCAACCGATCTCGATATGCACCAGCGAGCGGCCCGACTGGCTCAAGGCGGTGATCGACCTGCTCTCGCTGGAGAAGGCGGAGCTGGCGCAGGCGCTGCAGCGCTACGCATCGCTGCCCGCGCAGGCCGGGGGCGCGGCGGCATGAAAGCCGGCCTTGCCACCGAAGGCGCCGCCATGCCCGGCACGGTACAACACGATGCGTCCTCGGCCCACGCGCTGGCGGAAGACGATTTCCTCGCCCACGTGCGGTGCAACCTGCCGCGCAACGCCCAGGCCTACCTGATCCACGGCATGCTCGGCATGACCGGCTTCCGGCTGGTGACCGCGCCCACCTTCGTGCCCGCCTATATCTACCTGCTGTCCGGCTCCAAGCTGGTGGTGGGCTGCGTGCTGTCCGCACAGTACGCCGGCATGGCGCTGTCCTCCATCTGGGGCGCCACGCAGATCGAGCATCGCCAGCGCGTGATGCCGCTGATCTACCTGGTGGGCTGGATGGTGCGGCTGCAGATCCTCGGGCTGGCGCTGTCGGCCTTCCTGCTCTCCGGCGCCGGCGCGCTGGGCGCGGCGGCGGTGTTCCTGCTGCTGTTCGGCCTGTTCAACGGGGTGCAGAACGTCACCTTCAACTACCTGACGTCGAAGATCATCCCGCTGGAGCGGCGCGGCGCGCTCAGTGCCCTGCGCAACTTCCTCGGCGGGCTGATCGCCGCCGCCGTGGCCTACCTGGGCGGGCGCTACCTGGTGGGCGGCAATGTGTTCGGCAACGGCTACGCCACTACCTTCCTGTCCGCCTTCGTGCTCACCAGCCTGGGCATCTCGGCGCTGACGCGCATGCGCGAGCCGGTGCTGCACGACGTGCGCGCGCAGGCGGGCTTTCGCCAGCGCCTGCGCGAAGTGCCGGCCCTGCTGCGCGCGGACAAGCACTATGTGCGCTTCTTCGTGGCGCGCGCCCTGGTGGCGCTGAGCATGATGGCGGTGCCGTTCTACGCCATCTTCGTCGGCAGCCACCTGCCGCTGTCGGGCGCCACGCTGGGCTACCTGAGCATCGCCTACCTGCTGGCGCAGACCACCAGCAACCTGGCGTGGGGCCGCCTTGCCGACCGCCACGGCTACCGCCTGGTGTTCCTGTCCAGCATCGGCCTGTGGGCGGTGTCCACCGCGGCGCTGATGCTGTGCGACAGCCTGCCCGCCTTCTTGCTGGTGTTCTGCGGACTGGGCGCCGGCTTCGGCGGCTATTTCCCTTCCGCCGACAACTTCGCGCTCGAATTCGGCAACCGGCGCGACCGCCCGATGCTGCTCGCGGTCTCCGACACGGCCACCTTTGCCATGATGGCTTGCGGTCCGGTCCTTGGCGGGCTGCTGGCGCAGGGCGTGCGTTTTTCGCTGGTGTTCGTGGCCGCCATCGCCGTACTGGGCATGGCCTTCCTGCTCGCGCTGCGGGTGGAGGAACCACGCCGCCTGCCGCGGCCGCAGCGCGAGCCCAACGCATAGCCCGCCTGCGCGGGACATACCGGGATCTTCAGGAGACCTAATGGCGAACAAGACCTATCCGGAGTTCAGCACGCACTACCCGCTTGTGCTCACCACCATCATGAAGCGCCCGGTGCGGATGTACCCCGACCAGACCGGCGTGGTGTACCGCAACCATGTCAGCGGCGAGTATTTCCGTTTCACCTGGATGCAGTGGTACCGGCGCGTGGCGCGGCTGGCCAACGGCTTGCGCGGCCGGTTCAAGGTGCGGCCGGGCGTGCCGGGCGAGGCCGGCGACCGCATCGCCACCATGGCGCTCAATACGCACCGCCACCTGGAGCTGTACTACGGCGTGACGGGTGTCGGCGCCACGCTGCACCCGATCAATGTCCGGCTGTCGCCGCAGCATATCGTCTACACCATCCGGCATGCGCAGGACCGCGTGATCTTCGTCGACGATACGCTGATGCCCCTGCTCGAAGGCATCTACGAGCAGATCAGCGATGTGGTGGAAACAGTGGTCTACATGTCCGACAAGCCAGGCCTGCCGGACAGCCGCATCCCCGGCCTGATCAGCTACGAAGACCTGCTCGCCGGCCAGCCCGACACCATCGAATGGCCGGCGCTGCACGAAGACGTGAACGCCACGCTGTGCTACACGACCGGCACCACCGGCCAGCCCAAGGGCGCCACCTTCACGCATCGCCAGCTCTACCTGATGACGGTCCACATGATGGCGCAGACGGCCATCGCCAACACCCCGGAACAGGACATCGCCGACGGCCTGGGCACGCGCCTGGGCGAAGGCGCGGTGCCGCTGCTCAACACCCCGATGTTCCACGTGCACGGCTGGGGCCAGCCCTTCGTGGCGGTCTACAGCGCGCAGAAGATCGTGCTGCACGGCACCTTCACCGTGCAGGGCTTCTGCGAGCTGGTGCAGCGCGAGCGCGTGACCTCGGTGGGCATCGTCGCCACCATCGCGGCGATGTTGCTGGAGTACCCGGACCTGGGCAAGTACGACCTCAGCAGCCTGGTGCGCGTGAGCGTGGGCGGTGGCGCGCTGCCGCTGGGACTCAAGCGCAAGCTCGAGGCGCTGATCCCCACCTTCCGCATGAGTTCCGGCTATGGCATGACGGAAACCGCGCCCACCATCGTCAGCTCCTTTATCAAGAAGACCATGGTCCAGGAGGGCCGCGAGGCGACCGACGCCGTGCTGGTCAAGGCCGGCCTGCCGATCCTCGGCGTGGAAGTGGAGGTGGTCGACGGGCAAGGCAAGCCCGTGCCGCAGGACGACCAGACCGTGGGCGAGATCGTGGTACGCGCGCCGTGGGCCACCGAGCAGTATTTCCGCAATCCCGAGAAGAGCGCCGAGCTGTGGCAGGACGGCTGGCTGCACACCGGCGATATCGCCCGCGTCGATGCCGAGGGCTATATCACGGTTGCCGACCGCCTGAAGGACGTGATCCGCAGCGGCGCCGAGATGGTGCCCACCGTGCTGCTGGAAAACCTGATCGCCATGGCGGACTTCGTGCACGAGGCCACCGTGGTCGGCGTGCCCGATCCGGTGTGGGGCGAAAAGCCCATGGCGCTGGTGAGCGTGCGCACCGGGTTCGAGGCCACCGAGGAAAGCGTCATCGACTTCCTCAAGGTGCACGGCGTGGAGACCGGCAAGATCACCCGCTGGATGCTGCCCAAGCTGGTCGCCATCACGCGCGACATCCCCAAGACCAGCGTGGGCAAGTTCAACAAGAAGCAGATCCGCGACGATCTCGACAAATTCCTCGCCATTGCCAGGGACGTCTCGTCCCGGCATGGCTGAGCATTGATTCAAAACCAGACAGGAGACCACCCATGCGTGAAGCCGTCATCGTATCCACCGCGCGCACCCCGATCGGCAAGGCCCATCGCGGCGCGTTCAACAACACCCAGGCGCAGGAACTGGGCGCGCATGCCATCTCGCATGCGGTGCAGCGCGCCGGCATCGACCCCGCCGAGATCGCCGACGTGATCCTCGGCTGCGCCGTGCAGCAGGGCAGCAGCGGCGGCAACGTGGCGCGYCAGGCGCTGCTGCGCGCCGGCCTGCCGGTGACGGTGCCCGGCATGTCGCTGGACCGCCAGTGCGCCTCCGGCCTGATGGCCATCGCCACGGCCGCCAAGCAGATCATCGTGGACGGCATGCAGGTCGCCGTGGGCGGCGGGCTGGAGTCGATCTCGCTGGTGCAGAACGACAAGATCAACCGCTACCGCGCCGCCGACCCGCAACTGGTGCAGATGCTGCCGCAGATCTACATGACCATGCTGGAAACGGCCGAGATCGTGGCCGCGCGCTATGGCGTCTCGCGCGAGGCGCAGGATGCCTACGCCCTGCAATCGCAGCAGCGTACCGCCGCCGCGCAGGAAGCCGGCCGCTTCGATACCGAGATCGCGCCGATGAGCGCCACCATGCTGGTGACCGACAAGGAAAGCGGCGCGGTCAGCGAGAAACAGCTCACCCTGCGCAAGGACGAGGGCAACCGCCCGGGCACCACCCTGGCGGACCTGCAGGCGCTCAAGCCGGTCTTCAAGAACGGCCAGCGCGTGGCCCAGGGCGCCTTCATCACCGCCGGCAATGCCTCGCAGCTTTCCGACGGCGCCTCCGCCATGGTGCTGATGGAGGCAAAGGAGGCCGAACGCCGTGGCCTGCAGCCGCTGGGCGCCTACCGCGGCATGGCCGTGGCCGGCTGCGACCCGGACGAGATGGGCATCGGCCCGGTCTTCGCCATCCCCAGGCTGCTCAAGCAGCATGGCCTCTCAGTGAGCGACATCGGCCTGTGGGAACTCAATGAAGCCTTCGCCAGCCAGGTCCTGCATTGCCGCGACACGCTGGGCATTCCCGACGAACGCCTGAACGTCTCCGGCGGCGCGATCTCCATCGGCCATCCCTATGGCATGTCGGGCGCGCGCATGGCGGGCCACCTGCTGATCGAGGGCAAGCGCCGCGGCGCGAAGTTCGGCGTGGTGACGATGTGCATTGGCGGCGGCATGGGTGCCGCGGGCCTGTTCGAAATTTTCTGAAGCCGATTTTCCGAGCCACTTTCCGGGAGCCAACCCTCATGACAGCCATCAACGCCGTAGCCGATCTCGCCATCGAAGGCGAGATCGCCATCCTCACGCTCGACTCGCCCCCCGTCAACGCCCTGTCGGCGGCGGTGCGCGCGGGGCTGCGCGACGGCATCGCGCAGGCCGTGGCCAACTCCGCGGTCAAGGGCATCGTGCTGATCTGTGCGGGCAAGACCTTTATCGCCGGCGCCGACATCACCGAGTTCGGCAAGCCGCCGTCGGGCCCGGCGCTCGCCGAGGTGCAGGCCGCCATCGAGGACGCGCCCAAGCCCGTCGTGGCCGCCATTCACGGCACCGCCCTGGGTGGCGGGCTCGAAACGGCGCTGGTGTGCCACTATCGCGTGGCGGCCAGGACCGCAAAGTGCGGCCTGCCCGAAGTCAACCTCGGGCTGCTGCCCGGCGCGGGCGGCACGCAGCGCCTGCCGCGCATCGTGGGCGCCGCCAAGGCGCTCGAGATGGTGACCTCCGGCGCGCACATCGGCGCGGCCGAGGCGGCCGAAATGGGCCTGTTCGACCTGGTGACCGACGACGCCACGCTGCGCCAGGACGCCATCGCCTTCACCCGCCGCGTGATCGCCGAGGGGCGTGCGCTGCGCAAGGTGCGCGACCTCGACGAGAAGGTGCAGGCCGCGCGCGGCCAGCCGGAGCTGTTCGCCGAATTCCGCAAGGCCAATGCGCGCCGCTTCCGCGGCTTCGACGCGCCCGAGTACAACATCCGCTGCATCGAGGCGGCGGTCAACCTGCCGTTCGAAGAAGGCATGAAGGTGGAGCGCAAGCTCTTCCTGGAGTTGATGGGCGGCACCCAATCGGCTGCGCAGCGCTACTATTTCTTCGCCTCGCGCCAGGTATGGAACCTGCCTGACGTGCCGGCCGACACGCCGCTGATCCCGGTCAGGAAGATCGGCATCATCGGCGCGGGCACCATGGGCGGCGGCATCGCCATGAACTTCCTCAACGCCGGCTACCCCGTCACCATCGTGGAAACCGCGCAGGAAGCACTGGACCGCGGCCTGCGCACCATCCGCGCCAACTACGACAACACCGCGAAGAAAGGCCGCATCACCGCCACCGACGTCGACAAGCGCATGGCGCTGCTGACGCCGTCGCTGGACCTTGGCCAGCTCGCCGACGCCGACCTCATCATCGAAGCCGTGTTCGAGAACATGGAGGTGAAGAAGAACATCTTCGGCAAGCTCGACAAGATCGCAAAGCAGGGAGCCATCCTGGCGACGAACACGTCGGCGCTGGACGTCAACGAGATCGCCGGCGCCACCGCGCGCCCCGAGAGCGTGATCGGCCTGCACTTCTTCTCACCCGCCAACGTGATGAAGCTGCTCGAGGTCGTGCGCGGGGAGAAGACGGCCAAGCCCGTCATCCGCACCGCGATGGAGCTTGCCCGCAAGATCGGCAAGGTCGCCGCGCTGGTGGGCGTATGCCCGGGCTTTGTCGGCAACCGCATGCTGGCCCAGCGCCAGCGCGAGGCACAGAAACTGGTGCTGGAAGGCGCGCTGCCGTGGGATGTGGACCGCGTGCTCTACGACTTCGGTTTCCCGATGGGCCCGTTCGCCATGAGCGACCTGGCCGGCCTGGACCTGGGCTGGAGCCGCGAGGCATCGAGCAGCTCCACGCTGCGCGAGATCCTGTGCGAGATGGACCGGCGCGGCCAGAAGACCGGCGCCGGCTACTACGACTACGACGAGAAGCGCAACGCCGTGCCCTCGCCCAAGGTCGAGCAGATCATCCGCGCCTTCGCCGCGCAGCAGGGCAAGACCAGCCGCGAGGTGTCCCGGCAGGAGATCCTGGAGCGCTGCATCTACCCGATGATCAATGAAGGCGCCAAGATCCTGCAGGAAGGCAAGGCCATCCGCGCCTCCGACATCGACGTGGTGTGGGTGAACGGCTATGGCTGGCCGGTCTATCGCGGTGGCCCGATGTGCTATGCCGACACCATCGGGCTGGACAAGGTGCTGGCGGCCATGAAGCGCTTCGAGGCCAGCTTCGGTGCGGATTTCAAGCCCGCCAGGCTGCTCGAAGACCTGGTGGCGCAGGGCAAGTCGTTCCGCGACCTGAAATGACGACCTGAGGTAAGCCGGCTGCGGCCGGCCTCCCCACCGTTCGCGTTCAGAACCGGTGGCGCAAGCCCACCCCGAGGGTGTCCGCGTGCGCTTGCGCCGTCAGCCGGTCATAGAAGTACGCGGCGTACACGTCGGTGCGCCTCGACAGGTTGTAGTCATACGCCAGCCCGGCCGTGTTGCGGCGGAATTCGCCCGCGTTGCTGCTGGTCCTGGCGTAGGCATACGACACCAGCATGCTGCCGGCGCCGAGCGGGACCGACGCGCCGAGCTGCCCGTTGGCGTGCCGGATATCGCCGCTGGCGCTGTCGACGCCGGTCTTGATGTACTGGCCCTGCGCGAACAGCTTGACCACCTTGAAATCGTAGCTCAGCCCGCCCTGCACCGCATTTTGCCTGCCGAAGCCGGCCAGCGCCGCCGGCGCGGTGACATCGCCCGGCGCGCCGTTGAACTTCGCCTGCTGGAACGCCACCGTCGCCGCGAACGGCCCGTTGAAGTACAGGACGTTGCCGCCCCACTTGTTCTGGCCGCCGCTGCCGGGCTGCTCGCCGAAGGCATAGATCAGGTTGACCGTCAGCCCGGCCAGCACCGGGGTGGAGTAGACCACCGAGTTGCTCCAGCCGGAGTCTCCGATGATGCCGGGATCATAGAGCGCGCCGCTGCCCGCCGTCTTGTAGGTCTGGAAGATCGACGGCGCGAAGTTGTACGAGTCCACCAGCGGGTTGAACAGGATGGTGGAGAGAAAGTACGGCGTGGTGTTGCGGCCCAGCTTGAGCGTGCCATAGCTGTTGCTCTGCAGGCCTGCGAAGGCGTTGCGCGTGAACATCGGATCGGTATCGGAGCGGCCCGACTTGCCCGCATCGACGCGCAGGAAGCCGTTGAGATCGAAGATCGCCTTGAGGCCGCCACCGAGTTCCTCGCTGCCGCGCATGCCCCAGTACGAAGTCTGCATGCCGCCGGCGCCGAGCACGTAGGCGCGGTCGCCGCCGGCGGCGCGGGTGCTGCCGACAAAGCTGTCCACCTGCCCGTAGAGCGTGACGCCGGACTGCGCGTGCCCTGTGCCGGCCACGCAGAGCGTGCCGAACAGCAGCAGCGCTGCCTTGCTCCTGGCCATTGACGTTCTCTTCGCGATCTTCCGCATGTGTTTCCTCCTCGTCGTTGTTGTCTTTGCGTGTGGCTCTTGTGTGTCTCTTGCTTGTGGCTCTTGCTTGTTGTCCTGGCTTGCCTGGCCGCCGGCGTTGCCAGTGCCCTGCCCGCCGGCTGACGGCAAAAGGGGGCCCCGCCGCCTGCCTGCTGTGGCGGGCGGCCGGATGATTGCTCTGCGGGCGAAAGGCGCGGGCTAGGTCGGCAGCGTGCCGATGCCGCCGTGGTCCTGCGACCAGCGCACGGGGTCGTCGAGGAAGCGGCGCAGCTCGTCGAGGCTGCGCTGGCCGACATGCCCTGAGGCCTGCGCGGCATCGAGGATGTCGCGCCAGTCCGCGAGCGCATGCACCGTCACCTGCCATGGCGCGAGCGCCTGTGCGGTGGGGAAGGTGCCGTAGTCGAACAGCACGAAGATGTCCTTCACGGTGGCGCCGGCGGCGCCAAGCGCCGCGCAGAAGATGCGCTTGGAGCGGGCCGCCGCCATCATGTCGTCGACCAGCAGCACGCGGTCGCCCGCGGCCAGCAAGCCCTCGACCTGCGAAGCCGGGCCGAGGCCCCTGGCTTCCTTGCGCACGTACAGCAAGGGCAGGTCCAGCGTGTCGGCCACCCAGGCGGCGAAGGCAATGCCGCTGGATTCCGCGCCGGCGACGGCGTCGATGCCCTCCAGGCAATGGCGGTCCCGCAGCATTGCCAGGCCGCGCGCCACCAGTTCGCGCCGCAGGCGCGGAAAGGCGATCAGCCGGCGGCAATCGATATAGACCGGGCTGGCCCAGCCCGACGGCAGCCGGAACGGCTCGTCGGTGCGGAACTTCACGCAGCCGGCCTCCAGCAGGGCCTGGCCGACGGTGGCCGCGAGCCCGAGACGGGTTCGTAGTTCAGACATGGCTTGCTCCATTGCTTGCTACCGGGATCGGGCTTCCGGCTTGCCGGGTTGGCCGGCATCCGCCAGCCGCCATTGCAGTGTTTCGCCCGCCAGGAAGGGCCGGATCGCTCCGCCGTCCGGCAAGGCAATTGATTCCGGCGCACGGCCGGGCTCGCGCACGAAGGTGATGCTGCCCTCGTTCGGCGCCAGGCCGTAGAAGCGGCTGCCGTTCTCGCTGGCGAAGGCCTCGAAACGGTCAAGCGCGCCCTCCTCGCCGAACACGCCGAGATAGGCTTCGAGCGCCACCGGCGCGCTGAAGATGCCGGCGCAGCCGCACGCCGCCTCCTTGGCGGCGCGCACATGCGGGGCCGAGTCCGTGCCGAGGAAGAAGGCCGGCGAGCCCGATGTGGCGGCGCGCCGCAGGGCCAGCCGGTGCCGCTCGCGCTTGAGCACGGGCAGGCAATACAAGTGCGGCCGGAGCCCGCCCGCGAACATCGCATTGCGGCTGTACATCAGGTGCTGCGGGGTGATGGTGGCAGCCAGCCGCCCGCTGCCGTCGCGGCCGACGAACTCGGCGGCCTGCGCCGTGGTGATGTGCTCGAGCACCACCTTGAGGCGGGGAAAGCGCTGCAGCAGCGGCTTGAGCGTCTGTTCGATAAACACGGCTTCGCGGTCGAACACATCCACGGCGGGATCGGTGCTTTCGCCATGGACCAGCAGCGGCATGCCGATCTCCTGCATGGCGGCGAGCACCCCGGCCACGCGGGCGATCCCGGTCACGCCATGTTCCGAGTGCGTGGTGGCACCCGCGGGATACAGCTTGGCCGCGGCGAACACGCCTTCTGCGTAGCCGCGCCGCAGCTCGGCGGGGTCGGTGGCGTCGCAGAGGTAGCAGGTCATCAGCGGCGTGAAGCGCGCGCCGGCCGGCAGCGCGGCCACGATGCGCTCGCGGTAGGCATGGGCCGCGTCCACCGTGGTCACGGGCCGCTCCAGGTTTGGCATGACGATGGCGCGCGCAAACTGCCGCGCCGTATAGGGCAGCACCGCGCGCAGCGTGTCGCCGTCGCGCAGGTGCAGGTGCCAGTCGTCCGGGCGGCGGATGGTCAGGCGGCGGGGGTTCGGGATCATCTCGGGGGTCTCCTTCCGGTGTGCGGGGCGTGGCGCGTCAGAGGCGGGCGATGGTGCCTGCCAGCACCCCCACGCCGAGCATGAAGTCGTCCAGGTCCATGGCCTCGTCCGGGTTGTGCGAGCCGTGCTCGTTGCGGATGAACAGCATGCCGGTCGGGATGCCGGCATTGGCGAACAGGGACGCATCGTGCCCTGCTCCGCTGGCGACCATCTCGAACGGCGTGCCCTGCGCGCGGCACTGCTGCGCCAGCAACTCGGACAGGCCCGCATCCATCGTCGCCGGCGCGGAATCCACGCGGCGGTCGAAATCGAAGCGCACGCCGCGGTCGCGCGAGATGGCCTTGCACTCCGTGCGCATCAGCTGGTAGAAGCCTTCCAGCGTCTCCACGCTCTTGCTGCGCGCCTCGAAGCTGAAGCTCACCGTGCCCGGGATGCGCGAGACCGAATGCGCCTCCGGGCTGGTGGTGACCACGCCGGTGGTCACCACCAGGTCGATGCCGCGCTCGAGCAGCACGCGCCAGTGTTCGTCCAGGCGCACGATCAGCTCGGCCACGGCGAACATGGCGTCCTTGCGCAGCCAGCGCGGCACGGCGCCGGAATGCCCGGCCTCGCCGAGGCAGGCGATGCGGTTGTGGCGCACATTGCCGCGGATGCCGGGCACCACCGCCAGCGGCAGGCCGCGCGCCACCATCACCGGGCCCTGCTCGATATGCAGCTCCAGGTAGGCGCGCGCACGGGCGCGGTCGAACAGCGGCTGCTGCGCGCGGATCGCTTCCATGTCGGCGCCGAGCGCGGCCATGCACTCGGCCATGGTGCGGCCGTGCTGGCGGTGGCGCAGCGCGAGATCGTCGGCCGACAGCTTGCCGAGCGCGGCGCCGGAACCCATGTAGGCCTTGCCGAACCACGCGCTTTCCTCGCCACGAAAGCCGATCACGTTGAGTGGCACGGGCGACGCGCGGCCCGCGCGCTGCTGCGCGACCAGGCACAGCAGCCCGGCCACGATGCCGGCCATGCCGTCGAAGTTGCCGCCTTGCGGCACCGAGTCCAGGTGCGACCCGACCCAGGCGGCGGGGGTGTCGCTGGCCGCGCCGCCAAGGCGGAACACGAGGTTGGCGGCGCCGTCGGCCTCCACGTGCAGGCCCTCGCGCTGCGCGAAAGCGCGCAGGTAGTCGGCCGCCGCGGTCTCGCCCGCGCCGTAGCTGTCGCGCGTCACGCCGACGCCGTCTGACGACAGCGCGCGGATGTCGTCGAACAGCATCTGCGCGAGCGGCTTGAGTTCCTCAATATCCATGACAGATGTCCATTGATGCGGTGCGGGCGCTCAGCCCGATTGCTGGGCGAAGCGCAGCCAGCGGTCGCTCAGCTGGCGGTCCAGCCTGACCTGCCCGGTGAGGTCGCGCAGCGCCGGGGTGCCGGTCTCGTCGCAGTACGCATGCAGGCCGTCGACGATCTTCTGCATGACGCCGGGGTCGCGGAACGAGGCGGTACCGACCTGCACCGCGGAGGCGCCCGCGAGCATGAACTCCACCGCGTCGTGCGCGCTCTGGATGCCGCCGCAGCCGATCACCGGGATGCGCACCGCGCGGTAGCACTGGTGCACCAGCCGCAGCGCGATGGGCTTGATGGCCGGCCCGGACAGGCCGCCCATGACATTGCCGAGCCTGGGCTTGCGCGTGTGCACGTCGATGGCCATGCCGAGCACGGTATTGCCCATGACGATGGCATCGGCACCCGCGTCTTCCGCCGCGCGCGCCACCGCCGCGATATTGGAGGCGTTGGGCGTGAGCTTGACCCAGAACGGATGGCGCGTGCGCCGGCGGATCGCCGCCACCGCCTTGTAGGTGGTCTCCGGCAGCATGGCGAAGGCCATGCCGTCGGCCTCGAGGTTGGGGCATGAGATATTGGCTTCGATCACCGCCACTTCGGGCAATGACATTGCCTCGCATGCCAGCGCGAACTCCTCGGCCGTATCGGCGGAGATCGACACCACCACCGGCGTGTCGTACCGCGTGTAGGGCGGCAGCACGTGCGCGCGGTAGTAGTCCAGCCCCTTGCTCGGGATGCCGATGGAGTTCAGCATGCCGCCGTGGGTTTCGGCCACGCGCGGCGTGGGATTGCCGGCGCGCGCCTTGGGCGAGACGCTCTTGATCACCAGTGCGCCGAGCTGGTTGAAGTCCAGCGCCTCGCGGTACTCGATCGCGAAGCAGCCGGAGGCGGGCATGATGGGGTTGCGCAGCGTCAGATCGCCAACCCGGACGGATAGATCAGCCAAACTCCACCTCCCCTACCACTTCGCGAATGGAAAATACGGGGCCTTCGCGGCAAACCCGCAGGAATTGCTTGTCGCCGTCGCAGTCGAACATCCGCACGCAGGACAGGCAAACGCCCATGCCGCAGGCCATGCGCTGCTCCATGGCGACCTCGCCGCGCACCTGCGGGTAGTCCGCCAGCACGCGCTGCAGCAGCATCAGCAGGCGGTGCGAGCCGCAGGTGTAGAGCGCATCGGGCCGCTGCTCGTCGATCAGGCGGCGCAGCAAACCCTCAACCGCCTCCACCGCGGACGAACCGTCCTCGTCGAACACGCCGTGCACCTGTGCGTCGGCGCCGCGCAGGAACTCACTGTCCATCAGGTCGTCGCGGGTGCGCGCGGACATCACCGCGGTGATCGCCACGCCCGCCTCGGCGGCCTGCCGCACCAGCGGCGCCATGGTGGCCAGGCCCACGCCGCGCGCCACCACCAGGATGCGCCGGTACGCGGGCTCGAAGGCGAAGGTATTGCCGAGCGGGCCGACGATATCCATATGGCCGTCGGCCGGCAGGCTTGCCATGGCCCGCGTGCCCAGCCCGGTGACGTTGTAGAGGAACTCGATGCGGCCGTCTTCCGGGCCGGCGCCGTACACGCTCATCGGCCGCAGCAGGAAGGGCTGCGCTTCGTCGCTGACCGGGCACTTGAGCTGGTAGAACTGTCCGGGGCGCGTGATGCGGGCGATCGGCGCATCGGCTTCGAGCCGGATGTACTTGTAGCGCCGGTTGACCCAGTAATGCTCGACGACGCGGCAGCGGTACGACGCGACCGTCGCGGCGCTGTCCGCGCCGCACAGGGATGGTGACATGGTGACTCCTGTCTGTTTGATGCCTGCCGGCGGCGGCCGTGATCCGGTCCGGCGATGTGGTTCGGGCGATGTGGCTCGGGCGATGTGGCTCGGGCGATTCGGTTCGGGCGATGCGGTCCCGGCTATTCCAGCTCCACGCCCTTGAGCTCGGGAATAAGGAAGAAGGTGGCGATCATGTCCAGCACATAGATGCTGGCCAGCAGCGCGATGGCGACCTGGAAGGAGTACGTCGCGGCGAGCGCGCCCACCACGATGGGCCCGAATCCACCCACGGCCCGGCCGATATTGAAGAGCACGTTCTGCGCGGTGGCGCGCGCCGCGGTGGGATAGGCTTCGGAGATCAGCGCGCCGTAGCCGCCGATCATGCCGTTGACGAACATGCCCATCACGGCGCCGGCCCACAGCATCGTCACCGGGTCCGACATGCGCGCATAGGCCAGCACCATCGCCACCGCGCCGGCCTGGAAGATCAGGAAGGTGGGCTTGCGGCCGATGCGGTCCGCCAGGTGCCCGAAGACATAGACACCCACCATCATTCCCACGATCGTCACCGAGGTCCACATTGCCGACTTGGTCAGCGAGAAGCCCAGCGCCCGCGACAGGTAGGTGGGCAGCCAGATCATGATCCCGTAGTAGCCGAAGTTCTGCACGGCGCAGAGGATCACGATGCCGAGGCTGGTGCGCGTGGTGCGCGCATCGGCCACCAGCAGCCGGAAGGCGTTGACCTTCTTCTTCTCCGCGCTGCGCACGAACACCTCGGGCTCATGCAGCCGGTTGCGCACGAACCAGGCCACCAGCGCCGGCACCACGCCCAGCAGGAACATGCCGCGCCAGCCGATATGCGGCAGCAGCAACGGCGTGAGCAGCGAAGCCATCAGCACGCCCGCCTGCCAGCCCAGCGCCACATACGACGACACCCGCGCCCGCTTGCTGGCCGGCCACGCCTCGGCGGCCAGCGCCATGCCGATGCCGAACTCGCCGCCCAGGCCGATGCCCGCGATCGTGCGGTACACCAGCAAATCCCAGAAACCCTGCGCGAACGCGCACAGCCCGGTGAAGACCGCGAACAGCACGATGGTCCAGGTCAGCACGCGTACCCGGCCGTAGCGGTCGCTCAGGGCGCCGAAGATGATCCCGCCCGCCACCGCGCCGATCAGCGTCCATGTCACCAGCGCGCCGGACTGCCCCGTGCTCAGGCTCAGCGCAACGCTGATGGCCGGCAGCATGAAGCCGAGGATCAGCAGGTCGAACCCGTCCATGGCATAGCCGATGGCCGAGCCCGCCAGCGCCTTCCAGGCGTAGGACGAGGTGCGCCCGGGCCGTGCGGATCGGGTGGAGAGCGCCTCGGCGGGCGATGCCGGCGCTTTTGCGTTTGCTTCCATGTGGGTTGCTCCTGCTGTTGTCATGCTGGTCTGGCGACACTGCCGCCTGGTTTGGGTCTGACGGCCGGCGGGTGTGGCGCCGGTCACCGTCTTTGAGTTGATCTCATTTTTTAGACAATATCGCCGAAAATTTGCCCGAAGCATCGGAGTGACTGCTATCGGGCCGCATCTGCATGCCTATCTCTTTTTTTAGATTACGACTCGGACTTTGGCTTTGCAAGGGGTTTTTGCGTGCCTAGGGTATCTCCGGAGATGGGGGAAACTGACACCCCGCAGGACGTCGGCCACATGATGGTTGCTGTCCGTCCAATTACTGAGACAAACACCAGCAAGGTCACTTGGGCATGCCCCACCGTCACGAAGCAGGGGCCGGGGCACCCGCGCGCTCCGGGCCTGCCGGGTGCACGGGCCGTCCCGGAAGCACCCCGCGCGCCAGCGTGCGGCTGCACATTGCTTTGTACCGCTGTGTATCCAGGCCGCCCGCCGACAAGAAACACCGCATTTCCGGCTCCTTGCTGAAACAGGCCGGATACACGCGGACGCTGAAATGCCGTGACGGCCCCCCGGGTTTCAGAACGCCGCACGCGATGCGGACATGGAGAGAGAAAATGACGACCACCCAGCATGACGCGCACGCCGCACAGCCGGCCCAGCAGTGGCTTCGCGTCGAGACCTACACCAGCGGACTGATCGGACCCAGCCAGCCAATGCTGGGGCCGCTGGCCGATGGCGGCACCCTGGTTACCGGTACCCCGCCAGGCTGCTGGGGGCCGATGATCACGCCGTCGTTCCAGGGCGGGCACGAAGTGACGCAACCGGTCGCGATCGCCGGCGCCGAGATCGGCGACGCCGTCGCGCTGAAGATTCAACGCATGCGCGTCACCTCGGTGGCCACCTCCTCGGGCGTCATGCGCTTTGTCGAAGGCCGCTATCACGGTGACCCCTTCGTTGCCAAATTCTGCGCCGCATGCGGTACCGAACACCCGGCCAGCCACGTCGAGGGCATTGGCGAGGAGGCGATCCGCTGCAATCACTGCGGGGCCGAGGTGAGCGCCTTCCGGTTCAGCCATGGCTACGTGATCGTGCTGGACCAGGAAAATCAGGTCAGCCTCACCGTCAGCCAGGAAGTGGCCAACCGCCTGGCGGGCAATGCGGCGGAGATGTCCGCACTGCCCTCGCTGGCAGCCCAGCACTCGATCCTGTCGCTGGCACGCGCCGACATCCCTGGCGTGGCGGCGCATATGCGCCCGTTCCTCGGCAATATCGGCACCACGCCGGCACGCGACTTGCCGGACTCGCACAATTGCGCCGATTTCGGCCAGTACCTGGTGGGTGCGCCGCACCGGTACGGCATGACCCAGGAGGAGTTGCACGCGGCCAAGACTGACGGCCACATGGACACCAATTCGGTGCGCGAGGGCTGCATCCTGATCTGCCCGGTCAAGGTGCCGGGAGCCGGCGTGTACATGGGCGACATGCATGCCCAGCAGGGCAACGGCGAGATCGCCGGCCACGCCACCGACGTGTCCGGCGAAACGGAACTGACGGTGGAGGTCATCAAGCACCTCACGCTCGACGGGCCGATCCTGCTGCAGAACATCGACGACCTGCCCCCCATGGCCCGGCCGATGAGCGCCGAGCAGCGCCAGCGGGTGCGTGAACTTGGCGCGCGCTGGGGACAAGGCGAAATCGAACAAAACGGCCCGATCACCTTTATCGGCAGCGGCGTGAACCTCAACGCCGCCACCGAGAACGGTCTGCGCCGCGCCGCGGCCGTTACGGGCCTACCCTATGAAGAGGTACTCAACCGCGCCACCATCAACGGCTCCATCGAGATCAGCCGCCTGCCCGGCACCGTCCGCGTCACGTTCCTGTGCCCGCTGGACACCCTGGACCGCATGGGGATCGGCCACCTGGTGCGCGAAAAGTACCAGCTGCCATAAGGCGCAAGCCGCGCCAGGAAGACCGGCCGGCGCGCGAACCTTGCCGGCCGGCATYGCTCCCAGCCACCTACTTGCCCGTCAGGGAAAGGATTTTCATGCCTACCACTGTCAACGAACGGCGTCGCCTGCTCTTGAAGGGCGCCGCCGCAAGCGCTGCCGCAAGCGTCGCCCTGCCGCAACTGGCATTTGCCGCCAAGGCCCAGGCCGATCCCGGAAACGCCGCGGCGATGCAGCAGCTTGGACCGCTCAAGCACATCGACGCCGGGGTCCTCAACATCGGCTACCACGAATCCGGGCCGGCCGACGGACCGCCCGTCGTGCTGCTGCATGGCTACCCGTACAGCGTCTACAGCTTCATCGAGGTCGCACCGATGCTTGCCAGCCGTGGATGCCGGGTGATCGTGCCGCATCTGCGCGGACATGGACCGACCCGGTTCCTCGATGCCGCCACGCCCCGGTCGGGCCAGCAGGGCGCGATCGGCACCGACGTGATCGCGCTGATGGACGCATTGCGCATGCCGCGCGCGGTCCTTGCCGGCTTCGACTGGGGCGGCCGCGCGGCATGCGTCGCCGCCGCGCTCTGGCCCGAGCGATGCGCCGGGCTGGTTTCGGTCAACAGCTACCTGATACAAGACATCGCCAGATCGACATTGCCCATCCCCCCGCAGATCGAATCCGGGCTGTGGTACCAGTACTACTTCCAGACCGAAAGGGGAAGGGCGGGCCTGGCGGCCAACAGGCGTGAAATCGCCAGGGTCATCTGGAAGCGGAACTCGCCGAGCTGGCAGTTCGACGACGCCACGCTGGATCGTGCGGCGAGCGTGTTCGACAACCCGGACTACGTCGACGTGGTGATTCATTCCTACCGTCACCGCCTGGGTCTTGCCCCGGGATTCCCGGCATACGAAGCGACGGAGAAGCGACTTGCCGCCCAGCCCGTCATCACGGTCCCGGCCATTACGCTGGACGGAAAGGCCGACGGGAATTTCCCCGCGACCGATGGCAAATCGTCCGCCGCGAGGTTCAGCGGGCCGCGCTCGCATCGCGTGGTGGACAACGCAGGGCACAACCTTCCGGAGGAAGCGCCCCAAGCGTATGCTGCCGCGGCGCTGGAGCTTGCCGGCATTGCCCGCTGAGCCCGGCAAGGGGGCCGCGGGGCGCCGCATGCGCCCGGCATGCGGCGCCCCGCGTCAGCCTTGCGCCGCCCTGGTGCTGGCCGGCATGGCGACCAGGCCTGAGGCGAACACCACGCCCAGGATCACCCCGCCCGCTCCCACCACCTGCCATGCGTTGGGGGGCACGCCGAGCACGGTGGAAACCAGCATGGTGAACACCGGCGCCAGGTTGAAGAAGATCGAAGTGCGCGCCGCGCCGATGTGGTGGATGCCGCGGAACCACAGCAGGTAGGCCAGCAGCGAACCGCCCGCGGCGAGATACAGGACGGCGGCATGGATGCTCGCGGGCGCGGCGGCGATGCTCGCCAGCGGCCGTTCGAAGACGAAGCCGAGGATGATCAGGCCGATGGCGCCGAACAACATCGAGAAGCCCGTGTTCTCCAGCGCCGTGGCGTCCTTGACGAAGCGCCGCGTGCCGACCATGTTGGCGGCCCAGGCCAGGCTGCCCGCGAGAATGATGGCATCGCCGCGCGCCACCTTGAGCGCGAGCAGCATGTGGATGTCGCCGCGCGTGATCACCAGGCCTACGCCGAGCAGGCCGAAGACCAGGCCGAGCGCGCGCCCGGGATCGATACGTTCGCCCTCGAAGACCACCGCGAGGAGCATGGTCCACAACGGCGTGGTGGCAAGGATCAGCGCGCCGTTGATCGGGGTGGTGGTCTGCAGGCCGAAAAACGTGGCGAGGTTGAATGCGGTGAACCCCAGCAGGCCCAGGCCGATGTATGCCCACAGGTTCTTGCGCAGCACGCTCAGGCGCAGCTTGCCCTGCAGGCCAAAGATCAGCAGCAGCAGGACGGTCGAGATGACGAAGCGCTCGATCGAGGCGCTGATCGGTGTCATATGCCGGATGATCAACGCACCGGCGTTGAAGTTCGTCCCCCAGAAGAAGGTCGAGACGACGATGCCGAGATAGGCGAGGCTTTCTGGCTTGCGCATGGCTGACTCCTTGTCAGTTGAGTTGCATGCGCCTGGCAAGCCCTGGCCGTGCCGCGCATGCGTGTGGAAAGTCGCCGGGCAATCCGCAAGGACCGCTGTTGCTTGCGTCGCGACGGCATGGCTGCCATTCTGCAAGCTTCTCCGCCTGTGTAAAATTCCCCAAATATTCACATCGCATGTGAGAAATCACCCATGTTCGACTGGGAGGATCTGCGCCATTTCGGTGTCTTCGCGCAGGAGAGTTCGCTGTCCGGCGCCGCGCGGCGGCTCAAGGTCGACCATGCGACGGTGGCGCGGCGCATCGCCGCGCTGGAAAGCTCGCTGGGACTCAAGCTGGTGGACCGGCGCCCGCGCAGCTATCTGCTGACCGCCGAGGGCGAACGCATCGCCGCCCTGGCCACGCGCATGGAGCACGAGTCATATGCCGTGGAGCGTACGGCGGCGGCCGGCCAGACCGGCGTCAGCGGGGAGGTCACCATCAGCGCGCCTCCATCGATGGCCGCCGCGGTGATCGCGCCCCGGCTGGGCCAGTTGCGCGCGCGGCATCCGGCCTTGCGCGTATGCCTGACCGGGGCCACGCGCGTGGCCTCGCTGACCCGGCGGGAGGCCGACCTGGCGGTGCGCCTGAGCCGTCCGGCAGAAGGCGAGCTGGTGGTGCGCAAGCTCGGCACCGTGGCGTTCTCCCTCTATGCCTGCGCTGCCTACCTGGACGCCACCGCGCCGTCCGACTACGGCTATATCGCCTATGACGACAGCATGGAAGGGTCGCCGCAGCAGGAATGGCTGAAACAGCAGGCGCTAGGCCGGCCCATCGTGATGGTCAGCAACGAGCTGGACATCCAGGCTTCGGCCGCCCGTGCCGGCGTGGGCATCGCGGCGCTGCCCCATTTCCTGGGCGAGCGCGACGGCGCCCTGCGGCGCGTGAAATGCAAGGGAAAGCGCCTGACGCGCGAGATCTGGCTGGTCGTGCACGCCGACATCCGCCGCGCGCCACGGATCCAGGCCGTCATGCAATTCCTGGGGCTATGTTTCGCGGAGCATGGCGGGCTGTCCTGAGGCACGCCCCCTGGCGGTGTCGCGCGGCATTCGGTGGCGGGCGCCGCCTGCCATCAATGCGCCCGCAGCGCATCGACGATGTTCATGCGTGCCGCGCGCAGCGCCGGGAGGAAGCCGCCGATCAGGCCCATCGCCATCGAGAATGCAAGCGTCTTCACCACCACGGAAGGCGTGAGGATAAAGCGGAACGAGAGGTCGGCAAAGGTCTGGAAGTTGGTCGTGGAAAACGAAGCCAGCTGCATCAATGCCGCGCAGCCCAGGCCGAAGATGCCGCCTGCCAGGCCCAGCAGCAGGGCCTCGACCAGGAAAGCGGTGAGCACGTTGACGCGCTTGAAGCCGAGCGCGCGCAGCGTGCCGATTTCCGCGACGCGATTGGCGACCGATGCGTACATGGTGATCATGGCGCCGATCATCGCCGCGATCGAGAAGATCGTCGACAGCGTGAAGCCAAGGATGTTGATGAAGGTGGAGAGCGCCTTCGACTGGTCGCTGTAGAAGGCCTGTTCGCGCTTCGCCTCGTTGGCAAGCCGCGGGTCGACATCGATGTCGGCCTTGAAGCGCTCGAAGCTGCCTGTCTGCGCCAGGCGGAACACCATCGCCGAATAACTGGTCCGCCGGAACGATTGCATGAGCTGGTCGACATCGCCCCAGATCTCCGAGTCGAAGCCGCTGCCCCCTGCATCGAAGTGCCCCACGACCGTCCAGTCGCGCTGGGCAAAGCGCAGGTGTTCGCCGATCTGCACGCCGCTGAATCCCTTGGCGATGCCGCTGCCGACGATGATCTCGGACGAGCCGGACCGGAACATGCGCCCCGCCACCAGTCTTACCTGCGGGCGCAGATCCAGGCCCGCTGGCGACACGCCGCGAATCACCACGTTAGACGGCCGCTCCGAACTGGTCTTGGTGAGCGAGATGAGCACCACGGCTTCCTTGGACACCAGGGGCCGTCCGCCACCGCCCATCGCCACCGCCGGATGCATCTCCATGATGCTGGCCTGGTCGCGCGAGATGCCGCTTTGCACCTCGGTTTCGGCGCCCTTGCGGATCACCACCACGTTGTCTTGCTCGCCGGTGGTCACGAGTGTCTTCTTGAGGCCCGCGTCGAGCATCAGCATGGTGGCGAATACGAACACCACCAGCGCCAGCCCGCCGGCCGTGAGCGACGTGGTGAGCCGGCGTGCCCACAGGTTGCGCGCGATATAGGAAAGCGGAATCGCCATGGCTGCCCCGGATCCGCTAGCCGATGGCCCGCAGGCCTTCGACGATGCGCACGCGCGCCGCCTGCACGGCCGGCACGATGCCGGCGGCGACCCCGATCACCAGCGCGCATGCCGCCTGCAGCCGGAACGTCTCGCCCGACACGCTGAAGACGGGAAACACACCGCCCACTGCCTGCTTGAACAGGCTCGCGACGGGCGACGTGGCGAGCATGCCAATGCCGCCGCCCACGATCCCGATGGCGATCGATTCACCGAACACGAGCAGCGCCAGGAACCCGGGCCCGAAACCGAGCGCCTTGAGCGTTGCGTACTCGACGGTGCGCTCGCGCGCGCTCATGGCCATGGAGTTGGCCATCACCGCCATGATGATCACGATCACCACGTAGGAGACGACGCGGATCGCCGCGATGATCTGGTTGGACATGGCCACGAAGCCGAGCTGGAATGCCTGCTCGGTCTCGGTGAGCGTCTCGGCAAGGGAGTTCTTGAAGACGCCATCCACGCCGCGCGAGATCGCCGCGGCATTGTCCGGGTTCGCCACGCCGATGACAAAGACGCCGACCTGGTCCGCCTGCCGGGGCGAGCGCTTGCGCACGGTCTCGTTCAGGTATTCCCAGTGGAACACCATCTGGCGCGTGATGGTGCTCTCGTCGCGGCCGTCGAGGATGCCGCGCACGACGAACTCCCAGGTGCCGGGATAGATGGTGCCTTTGATCGGGATGACGTCGCCCACCTTGAACCCGAACTGGTCCGCGAGCTGGCGCCCGACCAGGGCGCCCTTGCGGTCGCGCTGGTAGTCGGCGCGCTGCTGCGGCGGCACGACGAACTCCGGGTACAGGTCGAGATAGTTGTCGGAAACCGCGAACTGCGCAAAGAAGTTCTTGGGATCGCGGTAGACGCCCCCGAACCAGTTGGAACGGGCCACCAGCGTGACCCCGTCGACACCACGGATACGGTTCTCATAGCTCAGTGGCAAGGCGAACACCAGCGAGATGGCGTTGCGGGTCACCAGCCGCGCATTGGATGCCGCCGCGGCGCCCGCGTACCAGGCGTCGACCACCGTGCGCAACAGCCCGAAGGCCAGCACCGCCACCACCAGCCCCACCACGGTCAGCGTGGTGCGCAGCTTGTGCCGCAGCGCGTTCCTGACGATCAGCTTCAGCACGTACATGGCATACGTCCGCAATGCCCGCAATGCCCGCAACGCCGTTCAAGCAGCCTTCCCATGGCTGAGTTCCCCCTTCTCCAGGTGCACCAGCGACTTCGCCGCGCCGGCGGCGTGCGCATCGTGCGTGACCATGATGATGGTCTTGCCGAGCTCCGCGTTGAGCCGCTGCATCATCGACAGGATCTCCGCGGCGGAGGCGCGGTCCAGGTCGCCGGTAGGCTCGTCGGCCACGATCAGCATCGGGTCGGTGATCAGCGCGCGGGCGATGGCGACGCGCTGCTGCTGGCCCCCGGACAGTTCGGAAGGATAGTGGCTCATGCGGTCGGCCAGGTTGACCATCTCGAGCACCAGCCCGACCCGCGCGCGCCGCTCCGCGCGCGTGAGGCGCGTCAGCATCAGCGGCAACTCCACGTTCTCGTAGGCGGTGAGCACGGGCATCAGGTTATAGAACTGGAAGATGAAACCCACGTTGGCCGCGCGCCAGTCGGCCAGCGTTGCTTCCGCAAGCCGCGTGATGTCGAGCCCGGCGACCAGCAGCTCGCCGCTGTCCGGCCGGTCGATGCCGGCAATCAGGTTCAGCAACGTGCTCTTGCCCGAGCCGGACGGCCCCATCAATGCGATGAATTCGCCCTCGCCGATGTCGAGGGTGATGTCGGTCAGGACCGGTACGGTCTGCGCGCCGCGCCGGTACGATTTGGCGACGTGGCGGATGGCGACGAGCGGCGCGGTGTTCACGTTACTTCTTCGCCACGGTGACCTTGGCGCCGTCCCGGATCTTGTCCCCGGGAGCCAGCACCAGCACGTCGCCCGGAGCCACGCCGCCGACCGCGACGAGATCCCCCAGCCTGGCGCCCGTGGTGACCGCGACTTCGCGCACCATGCCGTCCTTCACCACGAAGGCCACCTTCCTGCCGCCACGCTCGACGATCGCGCCCGGTTGCACCGCAACCAGGGGCTGCCGGTCCTGCGGCGATACCGGCTTCGACAGGAACGCGATCTTGGCGCTCATGTCGGGCAGCACGCGCGCGTCGCGGTCAACGAAACGCACCTTGACCAGCACGGTCGCCTTCGACCGGTCCACGGTGGGCACGATGCGCGAGACCCGGCCCTCCATCCTCAGCGCGGGCAGCGCGTCGAGCTGGAGTTCGCAGGGCTGGTCCACGCTGATCTTGCCGATATTGGACTCCGCCACGTCCGCTTCGACTTCAAGGGTCTCCATGTCGGCGATGGTCACGACGGCACCCTTGGTGTCGGACGCGGACGAGAACGGTGTGATGTTGTCCCCGACATTGGCATGCTTGATCAGAACCACGCCATCGAAGGGCGCGCGGATCACGGTCTGGTTCACCGCGACCTGGGCGACACGGGCATTGGCCTGCGCCGAGGCAATGGCGGCGCGGGCGCTGCCGACCGATGCCCTGGCCTTGTTGTAGCGCGCCAGGTCGGCCTCGTACTGCGCCGTGGAAATCGCCTGTGGCACGAGCAGGGTCTCGGAACGGCGCAAGCTGGTTTCCGCATCCTTCAACTCGGCGACCTGCAGCTCGAAATTGGCCTGCGCCACGCCCACCTGGGCCGACGCCTGGGCCAGGGAGGCCTCGACGTCCCTGCTCTCGATCCGGGCAATGATCTCGTCCTGCTTCACCCGGGAGCCTTCCAGCACGCCGAGCCATTCGAGCCGGCCTTGCGCCTTCGAGCCGACCGCCGCCTTGCGCTGCGGCACCACATAGCCCGTCGCGTTGAGCATGGTGTAGTTCTGCGACGGGTAGGCCGAAGTGACGGTCGCCGTTTCCACGGCCTGCGGGGCAGTCAGCCGGACGGCAATGCCGGCCACGGCGGCGATGACCAGCGCAATGGCAGCGTAAGGCACCCAGCGCCGGCGCCGCGGCGCCGGCGCGAGCGAGCCGCGGTCGATTTTCAGCCTTGCCAGATCGTGATCAGCCAATTTTTCGGACCTTTCCCAGAAAACCAGAGCGTGTTCCGGAGCGCCTTGCAAGGCGCACGCCCCGGCGAAGCGCCCCGCCCGCATGTGCTGCGGCAGACAGGTCCCCAGTATAGTGCCGCGCCCGGACAGTGCTTGCAATGCCACATCGGCAGCGACACGACGGAGATACGGCGGCCCGGACCTGGCGGGCGGCCGGCATCGTCCTTCCACGCGCCCGCGGAGATGCCGGCGTCAGGTATCCCCGACGACGCAGGGCCGCCAGGTCGAGGCTCGCCATTCATGCACGCCGCCTGATGCCTCACTGATAGTGATGGATACCATCAAAAATTATCGTTGTACATGATTCGACCCGGCGCATAACTTTAGTGCACACGCTCTCGGGTCCATTCCCCAGGCCATTTGAGCGGACAGCCAGGCCGCTTGCCCGGCGATCGACTTGATCGATCAGGCAGGCGTCGAGCGGCACCGGCCAATAAAGAAATTCAAATAATTGGAGGAGACATGACAGAACGGATCGGCTATGCCGGGATTCAAAGCAATCCCGTGTTCAAGGAGCTCGTCAGCAGACGCAGGCGGCTCACAATTCTTCTTTCCGCGGTGACGATCGTCCCTTACTGCATCTTTATCCTGGTTGCCGCACTAAGCCCGGGTTCGCTTGCATCGCGGCTTTCCGGGCAAAGCAATATCACGATCGGCTGGGTCGTTGGCGCGATGCTTATCCTGGGAAGCTGGCTACTGACGGGATTCTATGTCCGGCAGGCCAACGTCGACTTTGACCGACTCACGGAAAGACTGGCACTCGGGGCTGAAAAATGAAACCGAAGCTAAAGGCAGCGTTCATTTTCTTGTCTTGCCCGCTCGCAATGCCATCCTACGCGGCCCCGGGAGCGCTGCAAAACATAGAGGCGCAGCCGATCAATACCGTCGCCATTCTCATGTTCCTGGCATTCGTGGTCGCCACCCTCGGAATAACGTACTGGGCCGCATCCAAGACGAAATCGCTGGACACCTTCTACACCGCTGGCGGCGGCATCTCCGGATTCCAGAACGGACTGGCCCTGGCGGGCGACTATATGTCGGCGGCCGCCCTGCTCGGGATCAGCAGCATGATCTTTTCCAGCGGCTACGATGGCTTTATCTACTCCATCAGCTTCTTCGTCGCCTGGCCACTGCTTCTGTTCCTGTTCGCGGAGAAAATCAGGAACCTTGGCAAGGTCACCATATCCGACATCGCAGCGTACCGGCTGGACCAGAACACGATACGAATATCCATGTCGATCGGGTCCCTCACCGTCGTTTGCTTCTACCTGGTCGTGCAAATGGTCGGCGCCGGACAACTCATCCAACTTCTCTTTGGCCTGGACTACAACTATGTCGTCATCGGCGTGGGCCTGCTGATGATGATCTACGTCACGTTCGGGGGCATGGTCGCGACCACCTGGGTACAGATCATCAAGGCAGTCCTTCTCCTGGCCGGCGGAACGCTTCTGGCAATCCTTGCATTGTGGAAATTCAATTTCTCGATTGATTTCCTGCTGGCCAAAGCCGTCGAAAGCCACAAGGCCGGCGCGAAGATCATGGCACCCGGCGCCCTGGTGTCAGACCCGGTCTCCATGTTTTCACTGGCGATCGGGCTGGTGTTCGGTACTGCAGGGCTGCCTCACATCCTGATGCGGTTTTTCACGGTTCCGAACGCCAAGGAGGCGCGCAAGTCGGTATTCGTGGCAACCGGGTTCATTGGATTCTTCTTCCTTGTCGTCGCCGTCCTTGGACTATCCGCCATCGTCATCGTCGGCAAAGACCCTGCCTTCTTCGTCGGAGGGGACATCGGCGGCAAGCTCATCGGCGGCGGAAACATGCCCGTCATGCATCTGGCCAAGGCCCTCGGCGGCGACGTGTTCCTCGGATTCCTGTCAGCGGTAGCCTTCGCGACCATCCTGGCCGTTGTCGCCGGTCTCACCATGGCCGGATCGTCCACTATCTCCCATGATCTGTACGCCAGGGTAATCATGAAGAACCGGGCGGACCCGGCGCGCGAGATGCGGGTGTCCAGGGTTGCCTCGGTGTGCATCGGTGTCGTCGCCGTTGGCCTGGGAATTCTCTTCAAGGACCAGAACATCGCCTTTCTCGTCGCCCTGACCTTCGGCGTTGCCGCATCCGTGAATTTCCCGATCCTGGTGCTCTCCATCTACTGGAAAGGCCTGACCACGCGCGGCGCATTGATCGGCAGCGTGGCGGGGATCCTCTGTTCAGTGGGGCTCGTGATCCTGTCGCCGGCGGYCTGGGTGAAGGTACTTGGGTACAAGACGGCGATCTTCCCCTACGACTATCCCGCGATCATTTCGACGAACGTGGCCTTCCTCGTCACCTGGCTCGGATCCGTCACGGACCGGAGCGCCCGCGGCCGCCAGGAGCGCAAGGACTACGAAGGTCAGTTCGTCCGGGCCCAGACCGGAATCGGGGCGTCCCGGGCCGTCAGCCACTAGCCACGCTCCTCCGCTCGGCAAGGTATCGGCCAGGTCCACCTGCCTGGCCATTTCACGATCATTGAAGGCGGAATCAGTTTCCCTTTCATGCAGGCCCACGCCTAGGAATTTCTGGAGCTGAAAATGCAGTACAAAGACACCGGCCTAAGGTTTTCCCGCATTACGATTTTCATTCATTGGCTGATCGCGGCCGCCGTCGCGCTGATGGTCTGGCTTGGCCTTTCCGCCAGCCAGCTGGAGAACGGCCCGGAGAAGGCCGAAATCCTCCGGGTGCATGGCGGCGTAGGGGTGCTCGTCCTCGTCGTTTCCATCTATCGCCTGTGGGCGAGACTCACTTCCTATCACCCCCTCCCGCTCGGGTCGCCGAATCCGATCGAAGTCATCATCGGCAGGTCCGTGGCGGTTGGCCTGGCTCTCGCGACCGTTCTCTTGCCATTGGACGGATGGCTGGCCATGTCTGCGGCAGGCGAAGTCATCACGCTGCCCGGCGGCATCGTGCTCCCCGCCCTGATGGGACCGAATGCCGAGGTGGCGTACGTCGCGAAGCTGCTTCACAAGGTTGGCGTGTACGCGTTTCTCGCCGGACTGGCCCTTCATATCTTTGGCGCCGTCAAACATCACTTCGTTCTCAGGAACGACACGCTGAAGCGAATGCTGGGCAAGAACGTGGAGCTCTGATCATGAAGCACGAAAGCCAAATCATCATGTCGAAGAATCCAGCAACAACATTGTGCGGCATCGAATATCCGGTATTCCAGGCAGGCATGGCCGGCATTTCCGGGCCGGCGCTGACGGCGGCGGTGTCCAATGCCGGCGGCCTGGGACACCTCGGCGGGCTGCGCCTGCCACCCCTGGCCCTGAGAAAGTGGATTCGCGAGACGCGGGAACTGACAGACAAGCCATTCGGCGTGAATCTCGTCCCGTCCTTCGGTGGCCCGGATGTATTCGAAGCGCAGTTCCGCGTTGTGCTGGAAGAAAGACCGCGGGTACTTTCGCTCTTCTACGGCAGCTTCCACGAGATGATTCCACGGGCGAAGAATGCGGGAATCACGGTCATCGTCCAGGTCGGAACGCTGAGTCTTGCCAGGGAGGCGATCGCGCAGGGGGCGGACATCATCGTCGCCCAGGGGGCCGAGGGTGGCGGACACCTCAACCAGGGAACGATCGGCGTGATGTCGCTGGTCCCTGCCATCGTCGCCATCTCGAAGGGACGCCCCGTCCTGGCCGCGGGCGGCATTACGAACCGTGCCGACGTGCGGGCCGTGATTGAAGTTGGCGCTTCGGGAGTCTGGGTTGGCACCGCTTTCGTGGCAAGCGATGAATCCCTTGCGCATGACCTCTACAAGCAGAAGATCGTGGCGGCCACGGTGGACGATACCGAATATCGGACCGGATACTCGTTCGGCTGGAAATTCGGCACCCCGCACAGGGTGATTCCCAACCGCAAGAAATGGAACCTCGTGAAATATGTAGGTGGCGGAGCGCGCGTCATCGACAAGCCCGAAATGGCGGAAAAGCTGTCGCTATACGCAGGCCAGGGCGTCGGGAAGATCGATGGCATCGTCCCCGCCCGCCAACGCGTTGCCGAGCTGGTCGAGGGCTTCTCCCCCTGGTTGCCCGCAGACGCCCTGCCGGCGCTCCACGGCACTCACGAGACGGCCTGAGCCGGCGCCGGGCAGTTCCGGGGGGCCTGGATATCCGGCCTTGAGATGTCCAGGCCCCCCGATCGGGGCCCGGGGCCGGACACGGGAAGTCCACACGGACTACTCCCCGATGGATTCGAATTGCTCGTGCGCCATATCGACCATGGCACGGACGGCCGACGTCTCGAAGGTATCCTTCCTGCGGACGAACACGGTCGCCACGCGCGAGAATTCGGACGGAAGCTTGTGACAGCGGATCAGCTCCCGCGAGCCTTGATTTTCCACGACGGCGCGGGGAAGTATCGTCACACCCATCCCTGCCGTCACGCACGAGATGATCCCGTCGAGCGTGCCCAGTTCCAGTATCTGTCCCGGAATGAGTCCGGCCTGATAAAGCCATTGCTCCAGGGTGGAACGA
Organism: Cupriavidus sp. 05N38; assembly: GCF_056397345.1. NCBI lineage: Bacteria > Pseudomonadati > Pseudomonadota > Betaproteobacteria > Burkholderiales > Burkholderiaceae > Cupriavidus > Cupriavidus sp. 05N38. Next base: position 40,391 of record NZ_JBFTNF010000010.1, on the reverse strand, counting down.
TAGAAGCAACCCGTGCGGAAAACGAGGACCGTCTGCTGAGCCATGTCCTTCGTAAGGCTTGCCAGCGTCCGATACTTCCTGCTGCTGACGAGGACGAGCTCCTCCTTGAAGATTCCCTCCTGGTGCAATACCGCGTTCTGGTGGAACCCACCGACGAACGCCCCGTCAAGCCGGTGACTCTCCACTGCCTTGATGAGCTCCACGGTCGTGCCGGTGATGAGCGAGAGCTGGACCTGCGGATACTTTTCCCGATAGCCGGCCAGTACCTTTGGCAGCCTGACCGCCGCGGTGGTCTCCATCGATCCCAGCCGCAATATCCCGGTCGGCGTCGACGTATCCAGCAAGACACTCCGGCTCTCGTCGGCCAGCTGAAGAATGCGCTGCGCGTATCCGAGGAAGGTCTCTCCCGCCGAAGTGAGCGTGATGCCGCTCTTCTGGCGAATGAACAGAGGCTGCCTGAGTTCCTGTTCGAGATCCTTCACCCGCATTGTCACATTCGACTGGACGCAATGCACTTTCTCCGCAGCAGCAGTGAAGCTACCTTCTTCCGCTGCCGCGCAAAACATCCTTAGCTGGCGCAGCTCCATGTTATCGACTCCAGATATTACATTTTATGATGGCTAGAATTCTTGGAAATCAGATGTAGCGATGCAGCGCCTAAATTATACTTCAGCTATCCACCGCGAAGCTTAAGTGAAATTATTCGTTTTTCCCGGTGCGGATGTCTTTTACAACGTCACGTCAATGCCATTTCAGACAAGTGATCGGGCTGTTACCAAAGGCAAATGGAATGCAGTCCTTATAAATTCCCGTCCCTGGTTCACATGAAAGGAATGAAGCATTTTTTCATGAACGGAAATAAGCTCCCTCTTCTATTTCACCGCGGTCATTTCACTACGGCGCGCGCAAGATCCTCCTGCCCCGCCGCCGGTCGCCGCTAGTCGCCGCTTGTCGCGCCACTTGCCCCGTTAGCCGGCGAGTTCACACATTTCTGCAAAGGTGAAGTTGATGCAAGATCCGGGTATTAGCGCCGAAGTCGAAGGGATTTTTGCCGGCGGCATTGGCATCCTTGGCGAAGAGGGCCATCGAAGCGGAATCTTCAAGAGACGGATCCGCGGCGAGGCCAAGGTGTCCGTCGATGGCATCGAAGGTGACGAACATGCGGATCCGAGGGTTCACGGTGGCCCCGAAAAGGCCGTCCATCATTTCGCCGCCGAGAACTACCGGCGCCTGGCGGAATGCTTTCCCGATTGTGCGGGCATCCTTGTCCCCGGCAGCCTCGGCGAGAACATATCAACGAACGGGCTCACGGAGCGGAACGTACATATCGGTGATGTCTTCAGGATGGGCGGAACGGTCCTGCAAGTGTCCCAGCCGCGAAGCCCATGCTGGAAGATAAATCACCGCTTCAATGCGGACGGCATGTCTCTCGTGGTCGCGCAGGAGCGCATGACCGGTTGGTATTACCGAGTGATCGGCAGTGGGATCATTGGACCGGGCGACAAGTTAGAGCTGATCGAGCGCGAAACAGAACGGTTCTCGATAGATGAATTCTGGCGCGTCCAGTCGTCCAGCCGGCCTGGCATCGACGACATGCTGGCCCTCATCGCCGTTCCGGGACTCGCCAATAGCTGGAAGGTGCGCCTGAACGACCGGGTACGGTGGATCCGCCAACGACACCCCGGATTGTGAGGTGCCGGCCGGGCGCACCGTCCTGATGGACTACGCCATGCCCCTCCGCCCGACTGGCGCCCGGCAGCCGCATGCGGATCTCAAGGCGCCTCCGGCTTGTGCCGGGGATCGTCGTTCGGATCGAGGTATTCCAGCCCGAGCGGCCCGGTGCCGCTGACCTGGGTGATGTACTCTCCCGACCTCGCCCAATGGAAGTGCGGCGTGCCCCCTGGCAGCACCACGACACTGCCGGGCGGATAGGCCGTCAGTTTCTGCGGGTCGAACTCATTACCGATGCCAATGTAGAACACCCCCGCGATCACGGTATAGACCCGGTCCTCGGGATGAACATGCGGCATGAGCTTCACGCCGCCCGGCACCTTTACGCGAACCACGTAGGGACCGGGCTTGCCCGGATCGCCGACCAGCACGGACAGCTGCGCACGCCGCGGGAAAGCGGCGAAGGACGACCACTGGATGTCTTCCTGCTGAATGGAGCCGACCTGCTTCGGCGAAAGCCCCCCGGCAAAGGCGGCGTGCCCGGTGATCAGGCACGACACGGCACAGACGATGCCCGCGACATTGGTCAGAATCTTTCGCATACCAGATACTCCTTTCTCCGTGAGCGGCCGCTCGGCAATGGGCCGCGACTGCCTCGACGTGAAGGCCCCGGAACCGCCCGCCTTCGGGTTCGTTCTCGCCGGGATCGCGCCGATCGACGTGACCAATATATTTCCTGCATGGATTCCGGTACACATCAGGGCGCTAACAAGAGTTGGTACACCGTGTAAAAGATGCCATCCGTCATCGCGTCATCGCGCCGGCCCGCGCGGCCTGCCGGGCTTCGCCGCCGGGCAGCGTTGCAAAGCCGCCGCACCCGCCGCGGCCATCGCGAGCGCGATCCAAAGCGCGATCACGCATGCGTGGAGGAACGGCTGCGTGACTCCCGGCAATTGAAAACGCCCGGCCACACTCCCCCGGGCGTTAGTCGTCTCGACCTGGCTGGCAATCCAGCAGGCGGGAAAGTGTCAATCCCTGGTCCGAGCTGTAAAATCCTCGCCGTTGATCCGGCTCGAGATGCTGATGTTCTCGGCCCGATGCTCGTGCAAGATCACGTTGATGATCTTCGGATCCGAGCCGATCGAGTCATGCGTCACCTGGATGATGTCTCTGATCAGCCTCGCACGACGCTCCTGCGTCAGGCCGGCATTGATGTGGCATTCGATAAATGGCACGGTTATCTCCGGGAATGATGTTATTTCAGGCGGCTGACCAGGTCCTTGTCGTTGGCCGCGCCTTCGACATAGTCCGGCAGGTGCTCGCCATGCTCGACGAAATTGATCCCGCGGCCTTCCCGGATCACGAAGAAGATGTCGTCCTTCGTCTCGCCGGTCGCTTCGCTGACCACCCGCAGCAGTCCGGCCGCGAGCTGCCGCTTCTGCTCATCGGTTCTGCCAAATCGCATGTCACAAGAAATGAGGGCCATCCGGGTCTCCTATAGGCCTCTGTCGTCACTGGATTCCCGGGTGCTTCGCCGGGAACTTCGGTACCGGACTTACCCTCGTCATGAGCTGCATCAGCTCAGCAACCGAGTGCGCATCCAGTGCAGAGACCAGATCGATGATCCGGCCTCGAAGCGTTTCATCAGCGTATTGCTCGCTGAGCCAATGGAATTTCTCGACCGTGCGGTCCCAGCTGAGCGGGTTGTCGAGCCCGCCTTCAAAGCCGACGTGCTCGGCGGAGAACACCCTTCCGTCCTTGCACCGGATCGTGACCCTGGTGTTCAAGGCACTGGGGTAACGGGCGGTGAATGCGGGGTCGGGACGCACGACGACCCGCTTCAGCAGGGCCTGCGCATCGTCCGCCTGCACTCGGCCCGGCTCCAGCTGGGCAGGTCCGACCTGGTCATCGAGCATAGCGGCCGCGATAAGATACTTGAGGTTGTAGTCCGCCTGCTCCTTGGTCCGCGGATCATCCTTCGGGCCGAAGCCGCCACCACCCGCGATGTCGAAGCCGGTCTGGAAGATGTCGCACACCACTTCCTCGACCTCCTCGCTTTTCACATCGTTCGCGCGCTTGAGGGCGAGCGTCACCTCAAGCACCGGTTGCCCGTGAATCAGCGAGCAGTACTTCTTCATCACCGTCTGGAAAATGATCTCCAGCCGCTGATCCTCCCATTCGACATCGATTGGCTGGTCGAACATGCGGACCAGTCCGTTCGGCCCTTCGAACAACCGCAGCGGGCCGGTGAAGCCGCGCTTCGCAAGCGACGCCGCGTACACCGCGCGCATCCCGGTGATGCCCGGCGAAAATCCCTTCCATTGCGAGACCGGTTCGGAGTGAACGCAGGTCAGCGAGATGTTGTCTACCGTGGCGATCGCTATCGCATGGGCGAGCTGGTCCGCGTCGAGGCCGAACAACCTGCCGGACGCGGCCGCCGCCGAAACCGCGAGCTGAATGGCATGGTTGAAGCCCTTCGCCATCACGGGGACGATCGCCGTGATGCGGCACTGGATTTCATACGCTACCGCCAGCGCGAGCATGAACGCCTCGCCACTTGCGCGCGCATGCTCGGCCGCCGCGAGCACCGCGCCGAAATTATCGCTTGGATGACAGAGCCCGCCGGGAGACATATAGCTGTCCAGCAGATCGACGTAACGAACCAGGCCCGAGTTGTATAGCGCTGCCTGGTCGGGCGACGTGGTTCCGCCGCCGATCAGCGAGCAGGACCCCGCCGCCGGGCCGCGGTATTCCTCGAACTGCTCTCGCAAGGCCGTGAACGGCGTGCCAGGCAGTGCCGCAATCGCACAGCCGAGGCTGTCAAGGATGTTCCGCTTGAACAGCTGGCGGGCCTGCGGGGTGAGATGACTTGCTCGCGCGTTCGAAGCGAACGTCGCAATGCGCTGGACGGTGGTCGGTGCGGTCATTCTTGACAGTTGCCTGTTGGATGATTTCAATTCATGCGAATTTCCATCCGCTACTTCCGCAACGTCTTGCGCTCCCGATATTTCATCTCGCTTCGCGCAGTTGCATTGCAACTGATATTAGGTGATCGATTGCGGCGCCCGAAACGAATTGTTTTGATAGCGGCAATCATCGAAGCAGATAGCCACCGCCCTCAGGCGCCAGGAAAGCGCCGCGATTTCCACAATGCCCGCTCCGCGGATCAATGCTGGCGTCCATGCCAGTGCGGCAGGGAGCCGGTGCGGCGTTTCCTGACGACAAGCCGGCCGCACCCCGATCAGTGCAAGCGGCTCCCGCCGTTCGCGAGGCTCAGCAGCGCTTGCTGGACTTTGGCCGCGGGGAGGTAGCCCGAGCTGAGCTGGCGCAACTTTCCGTCGGCTTCAACGAGCAGCGTCGGGAATCCCGAGACCCCCCACCTGCGTGTCAGCGCGAAATCCGCCCGCGCCGCCTGCACTGCCTCCTCCGACGCCCAGGCGCTATGGAAGGCATCGGCGCTCGTCGGGTAGCCGGCGGCCGTCAGTGCGCGTGCGCCGATCTCTGCCAGGACATTGCCGTCCGTGGTGTCGAGCCCGTCGACATAGAACGCACGCTGAAATGCCTGGAAGACCGTCAGCAGGTCCACCGAAGGTTCGACCAGGCGAGCGGTGGCCACGGCGCGGCAGACCGGCTCGGTGTCGTAGACGAAGTCCTTGCGCGCGAGCAGCGCCTCGCGGTTGAACTCGGCGCCGCTCATCTGTTCCACGCGTGCCCAGTGCGACAGGCGGAACTGCTTGCCGGCGTCATCGAGCACCTGCGTCGATCCGGCCCCCATGGCGCCCAGGACAATATGCACGTCAAGGTCGGGCATGCTTTCGACGATGGTGGTCATCTCCTTGCCAAAGCCGTAGCACCAGGAGCACATCGGGTCGCCAACAAATATCAGTTTCATGGTCTGTTTCCAGTGGATCGCGTTTGAACGGGGATGGGCACTTCGCGGCCCATCGGCCGCAACGCCCCGGGGCTGCGGCACCGGAACTGAATATAGGACCGAACCACACCGGCACCAACAGCGCCAGCCGCAATTCAGTTGTTACGCTGCGTAACCAGAGCGAGGCCGGCCCGATGTTCCGCAGCGACCCGACCATGGCGGGGCGTCCCAGGCAACGCAAAAGAGGCGCCGTGCGCGCATGCTCCGCGCGCGGCGCCTCGCTGCCCCTGACTGCAGACAGGCGGCCGGGACCGCTTACTTGGCCGTCGGCATCGCGAATTCGGCACCCTTGTCGGTGCTTTCCGGCCAGCGCTGCATGATGGACTTCTGCTTCGTATAGAAGCGAACGCCTTCTTCGCCGTATGCGTGCGTGTCGCCGAACAGGCTGCGCTTCCAGCCGCCGAAGCCATGCCAGGCCATCGGGACCGGAATGGGTACGTTGATGCCGACCATGCCCACCTCGATGCGACGGCCGAATTCACGTGCCACATGGCCATCCCGCGTATAGCATGCGACGCCGTTGCCGAACTCGTGCGCATTGACCAGGTCCACGGCTTCGGTGAAGTCCTTGACGCGCACGCACGCGAGGACCGGCCCGAAGATCTCTTCCTTGTAGATGCGCATCTCCGGCGTGACGTTGTCGAACAGCGTGCCGCCGGTGAAGAAGCCATCCTCGTGTCCCTTGACCTGGAGACCGCGACCGTCCACCACCAGCGTCGCGCCTTCGTCGACGCCCAGGGCAATATATCCCTCGATGCGCTCGAGCGCCTGCCGCGTGACGATCGGGCCCATTTCGGCGTCGGCCTCCATGCCGTTCTTCACGACCAGGTTGCGCGCGCGCTCGGCCAGCCGCGGGATGATCTTGTCGGCGATATCGCCCACCAGGACAGCGACCGAGATCGCCATGCAACGTTCGCCGGCGGAGCCGTATCCAGCCCCGACCAGCGCGTCGACAGCCTGTTCGATGTCCGCATCCGGCATGACGACCATATGGTTCTTCGCGCCGCCGAGTGCCTGCACGCGCTTGCCGTGCCTCGCGCCGGTCTCGTAGATATAGTTGGCAATGGGCGTCGAGCCGACGAAGCTGACCGCCTTCACGTCGGGATGGGCCAGCAGCGCATCGACGACCACCTTGTCGCCCTGCACCACATTGAAAATGCCATCGGGCAGGCCCGCTTCCTTCAGCAACCTCGCCATGAACAACGACGCGGACGGGTCGCGTTCGCTCGGCTTCAGGATGAACGCATTGCCGGCGGCGATCGCAACCGGGAACATCCAGCAAGGCACCATGCACGGGAAGTTGAACGGCGTGATGCCTGCCACGACACCCAGTGCCTGGCGCACCGTCCAGTTGTCCATTCCCGTCGAGACCTGCTCGGTGTAGTCGCCCTTGAGCAATTGCGGAATGCCGCAGGCGAACTCGATGACATCGATACCGCGCGCGACCTCGCCTTGCGCATCGGAGAAAACCTTGCCATGTTCTGCCGTGATGATCGCGGCGAGTTCATCGCGGTGCTTGTTCATCAGTTCGAGGAAACGCAGCATGATGCGGGCACGGCGGATCGGCGGCGTATTGCTCCACTTCGGAAAGGCCGCCTTCGCACTTGCCACCGCAGCGTCGACATCGGCAGTCTCGCCCAGCAGCAGCTTGCGCGGACGCTCGCCTGTCGCCGGATTGAAGATGGCCTGGGTACGCGCACCCGAACCGCGAGCCGGCTCACCGTGTATGAAATGTGTCACATCGGCCGTGTCGTTAAACGCTTGCATCTCGACTCCTCAACATTGGTTGGTATGGACGGAGTTTAGGAAGGTGCCGCACGTGTGCAAAGGTGCTAACATTGAATTGATTGTTTTCATTAATGAACAATAAAAACATGGATACCCGAACGGTCGAAAGCCTCTGGACCCATTTGCACTGGTTGACGGTCCTTGCCGAACAGGGCAGCTACACCGCAGCCGCGGCACGCCTCGGCGTCAGCAAGGCGGCAATGAGCCAGCGCATCGCCGAACTGGAACGGGCGGCGGGCGTCGCGCTGGTTCAGCGCACCACACGCAGCGTGCGCTTCACCGAAGCCGGGCAGCGGCTTGTCGAAGACACGCGCGGGGAATACGAGCACATTGCGACGAGCTTCGCCACGGTCAGGGAAATGGCGGGCGTGGCGCGCGGATTGATCCGCGTGACGGCACCGGTGGCGTTCGTCCGACAACAGCTGGTGCCGCGGATGTCGGCTTTCCTGCGTGCCAATCCCGAAGTCCGCGTGCAACTCGAAGTGTCCGACCGGCTCAGCTCGATCGCCACCGAAGGATTCGATCTGGCCATCCGGCACAGTGCGCAAGCGCCTGAAACGCATGTCGCATGGAAGCTGTGTGAAACGCGCTCCGTGATCGCCGCGACGCGCGCGTACATCAAGCTGCGGGGCCTGCCGAAGGCGCCGGCGGACCTCTCCTCGCACGACTGCCTGTTCTACCCCCGCGCCCTCGGCGCCGGGATCTGGTCTTTCGAGCGAAAGGCGGCGCGCAAGCCGAGCCCCGGGCCGGTCACGGTCACGGTGAACGGACCGTTCTCGGCCAATAACAGCGAAGCGCTGCGCGACGCCGCGCTCGACGACATGGGCATTGCCCTCCTGCCTGACTTCACTGCACAGGCGGCAATCCGGGCCGGCAAGCTCGTGGTCATACTGCCGGACTGGCGTCCGGTCGGTGCCTTTGCCGACCAGCTCTATGTCGTGCGACCTTACACGCCCCACGTGCCGCGCGCGGTCGCACTGTTCGTCACGTATCTTCGCGAGACGTTCGCTGACGGGTTTCCCGTCCAGTAAGCTGCATTGGCATCTTGCGGCGCCCGCCTCGTCCATTCGCGCCTGCATTATTGTTTCCCGCCACGCAAAGGATATTTTCCGATTCGCTCGCGCCTCGCCAACGCGGCCAGCGGTACAGTCCACCGTTTACTCGTTCTGTACGGGCTCCGGTCTAACGATCGCGAAGCTGGAAAAGCATGAGCAGGTCTGCCACTCGAGTATTCCTTGTCACCGGCGTGAGTTCAGGCTTCGGCCGCGCGATATCRCAGGCCGCGCTCGCCGACGGCAGCACTGTCATCGGCACCGTCAGGAATGAGGCCGATAGAGTGGCGTTCAGGAAGCTGGCTCCGGGGCATGCCGATGCGCTTGTCCTCGATCTCACCGATCTCGATGCCATCGGCCCGGCGATCCAGGGCGCTGTCGAGCGTGTCGGGCCGGTGGACGTCCTGGTGAACAACGCTGGCTACGGTCATGAAGGCACGCTGGAAGAATCGTCCCTCGAAGCGCTGGTGCGCCAGTTCGAGGTCAACGTCTTCGGCGCGGTGGCAATGATCAAGGCCATCCTGCCGTCCATGCGGGCCAGGCGGACCGGCCACATCTTCAATATCACCTCGATGGCGGGCTTTGCCGGGCTTCCCGGCGTTCCGTACTACTGCGGAAGCAAGTTCGCGCTCGAAGGCATCTCCGAATCGCTGGCCAGGGAAGTCGCCGGCCTTGGCATCAAGGTGACGTCGGTCGCTCCTGGTTCATTCCGGACGGATTGGGCAGGCCGCTCAATGGTACGGACCGACCGGAGCATTGCCGACTATGACGCGGTATTCGAGCCCATTCGCCGCGCCCGCCGGCAGAAGAGCGGGAAGCAGGCCGGCGATCCCGCAAGGGCCGCGCGCATCCTGCTCGACCTGGTGGGCCGGGACGACGCGCCCGTTCATCTGTTGCTGGGCGCCGATGCACTCAGCCTCGTGCGGGGCAAGCTGGCAGCGCTGGCCGAAGAAATCGACACCTGGGAATCCGTGTCGAATTCCACGGATTTCTCGTAGTCGACAGCCGTTCGGAGCATGGCGGCGACCCGGATCCCGCCTTGACCGGCGGCGGCGGCGCGGTGCACACACTCCCCTCGCGTGAAGCCGGATGCGCATTCCTTGGCGTGCGCCCGGCCGCGGCGAGGCACCCTTCACTTGTTCACGCTGCGCAAGACTGTTTGTCCACCGTGTGCCTTCGCATCCGCAGCCCGGTCGCCTAAATTTACTACCTATCGGTACCGCCAATTTCGGCGGGGACAACCGAGCTAACCTTTTCGAGATCATCATCATGAGCAATCAACAGAAAGTCGTCGTTGTCACCGGTGCATCCCAAGGTATCGGCGCTGAAGTGGTCAAGGCATTCCGCGAGCAAGGCTATCTCGTGGTCGCCACTGCGCGTTCGATCAAGCCGACGAGCGACGAGGGCATCCTCGCAGTCGCCGGCGACATCAGYGACCCGGCGACCGCCAAGCGCGTGATCGCGGAAGGCGTGGCCCGCTTCGGCCGCATCGACTCGCTGGTCAACAATGCGGGCATCTTCCTGGCCAAGCCGTTCACCAGCTATACCGCCGAGGACTACGCAGCGGCACTCGGCGTCAACCTCAACGGCTTCTTCTTCATCACCCAGCTTGCCATCGCCGAGATGGAGAAGGTCGGCGGCGGCCACGTCGTGAGCATCACCACGAGCCTCGTGGACCACGCCATCAGCGGCGTGCCCTCGGTGCTGGCATCCCTGACCAAGGGTGGCCTGAACTCCGCCACCAAGTCGCTCGCCATCGAGTATGCAAAGACCGGCATCCGCGTGAACGCCGTATCCCCCGGCATCATCAAGACGCCCATGCACGCGCCGGAAACCCACGCGGCGCTGGGTAGCCTGCACCCCGTCGGACACATGGGTGAGACGGCAGACATCGTGCAGGCCATCCTGTACCTGGAGTCGGCCAAGTTTGTGACGGGCGAGATCCTCCACGTCGACGGCGGCCAAAGCGCCGGTCACTGATAGGACACGCGGGCGCCGCCTGGCGGCGCCCTGCCTTACCCCTGACTTGCCCACGAAACCGGGAGTACACAATGCCGATCGTTACGATCCAGGTAACGCGTGAAGGAACGAAGCCGGGCGCGCAAGCCGTGACCGCCGATGAGAAGGCGCTGCTGATCAAAGGCGTCAGCGAACTGCTGCGCGACGTCCTGAACAAGCCGCTCGACGCGACTTTCGTCGTCATCCAGGAAGTCGAAACCGAAAACTGGGGCTGGGGAGGGCTGCCGGTCGACGCCTATCGTCGCCAGCACGCAAAGCCATCCTCATAAAGCGCCACGCTTCGCTCTGCGCCGTGCCTCTGACCGCGTCACGAATCCGCATGGGCGGCAGGCGACGCTCAGGCAGCGACACGCAAGCCAGCGTCGGCGCCTGAAACGGGCCGGCGCGGCGAGCCCTCGTCGGCAAGCGCCGAAGGCCGGTCAGCATGGACGAACTGCGTGCAGAAATCGATAAACGTGCGCAGGCGCAGCGGCATCAGTTCGCGGTGCGCATAGAAGAGACAGAGCTCCTCGGTGGCATCCGGGCCAGAGCACCCCGGCAGCACGCGCTCAAGCCGCCCCGTGGCGACGTCCTCCGCGACCATCGCTTCGGGCAAGGTGGCGATGCCGGTGCCGCCCAGCGCGGCGAAGCGCAGGAACACGTCGTCGCCGTCCATGGAGGATCGCGGCAGCACGCTCACGCGCCGCCCGTCCTCCAGCAATTCGAGAAAACTCGTGTTCTTCTGCCTGGAACCGGGCTCCACCAGGAGAAAGTGACTCGCCAGGTCCGATGCCTGCCGCGGCACACCGTTCTGGCTCAGGTAGGCCGGCGCCGCCACCAAGACCCGCGACGTACTCCACAGTGTGCGCCTGATCACGGCCGGTTGATCCACCAGCCGCGCCGGCAGCACGGCTATGTCGAAATGGCCGTCGTACAGGTTCACCGGCCTGTCCTGCACGGAAATCATCAGGTTGACGTCAGGCGCGGTCGCCCGGTAGCCGGACAGGAGGCGCGCAAGCGTGCAGCCGGCAAACATCGGATGGATCACCAGCCGGATCCTGCCACTATCGACCTCGCGCTCCTGGCTGATGCGCCGGTTCGCCTCATCGAATTCCTCCAGCAGCCGCACGCAGCTGAGGTAGTAGGGCTGCGCGACGTCGGCCAGCTTCACCGACCGGGTCGTCCTGTGGAGCAACCTGGTCTGGATGCTGGCTTCGAGCTTCGCAATCGCCTTTGAAATCGTACCAGTCGTGACGCCAAGCGACTCCGCCGCCTTGCTGAAACTCTGATGCTGCGCGGCGGCAACGAATGCGCGCAGCATATACAGCTGATCCATGGTGACTCCAGACGAAATTGGTGCGCTGCCTGGCAGCAACGGAACAACAGAACAACAGAACAACGGGGGCATGGGAGCCGGAGCGGAAGACCGGACCCGAAGCAAGGCTCAGGGCACACACGGCATGGCCGTCTTGCTCGGATCGTCTTCTTTTTCGGATTGGCTTCGCAAGGACACCGTTTCTGTCGTGCGTGGAAACAAGCTTAGCCGTGTTTCCGGGTCACACGCGCGGTTTGTAGCGATAGGGGTATCGGGAAAACAGATACCCATCCCTGCGACCGGCCGCCCCGGCGCCGGCCCGCTCACACCTGCCAGTGTCGGGCGCGATCCGGCTCGGGCACACGGACAACGGGACTCCGCCCTCGGCAAGATGCGCCTTGCAGCGCATGGCGACGCCCYGGGCGAGCTGGCGCAACTCCGCAACGGCACCGGGAGAGTTGCTCGTCACAAGCCAGAATGCACCTCGCGCGTGCCGGTCCTCTGCCCGGGCCGGCACGCACTAAGCCGCGGCTGTCTTCATGCCGCCGCCTTCAGGGACTGGAACTCGCCCCGGGACACCTCGACGAAGGCCCGCATGGCGTTGGAGACATAGGCGTCGTGCCGGCGAATGAACAGGGTCTCGACATCCCTGTGCTCCGGGGCGACCTCGTGGAGCGCGACCAGCGCCTGGCGCGCCGCGCCCGCGACGACGCTCCTCGGCAGCAGGGTGATGCCAATGCCGGCCCCGACGCACGCGATGATGGCATCCAGCGACCCGAACTCCAGGGGCGTCGCTACCAGGATCCCCATCTCGGCGAGCAGTGCGTCGAGCCGCTGGCGGTACGAGCATCCCTGCCGGAAGACGATGGTCTTGAGGCTCGGGATGGCCGCCAGGGCGCCGAGCGAGGAAACGGTGCGCGCCGTCACGACGACCAGTTCCTCATGGAAGATCGCCTCACCGTGCAGATCGGGATGATCGAGCGGGCCGGCGATAAAGGCGCCGTCGAGCTTGCAGTCGGCGACATCGGTGGCCAGGCTGCAACTGGTGCCGGTCGTGAGCGACATCCGCACCTGCGGGTACATACGCGCGAAGCTGGTGAGAATGGGGGAAAGGCGCAGCGCCGCCGTCGTCTCGAGCGTCCCGAGCACCAGGTCCCCTCCCGGGGCGCCCTCGTCAGTCGCGGCCAGCCTCGCATCTGCGACGAGCCTGGCGATGCGCCCGGCATACGGGAGCATTCTTTGCCCCGCAGGAGTGAGGCTCACGCCGCGCACATGCCGGCTGAACAGCGGCACGCCAAGCTCCCGCTCCAGCGCCCTGATGCGTGCCGTCACGTTGGACTGGACGGTGTGCAGCTCGGCGGCCGCCTGGTTCATGCTGCCGAGGCGGGCGACGGCTTCGAATACCCTGAGATCGGTCACATCCATCTTCATACCTTTCCAATTCGGACGGCGGGCCGCCGCCTCATGAATCGCCGCTGCCAGGAAGGCCTGGCCACATCCGGGCTTGCCGACGCATGCGATCGATGGCGAAGGATAGTCCGCGGTCGCCTCGCACCAATTCAGGATGCACGCGCATCAAGTCTTCATCGCCGGGGGTGAGATAGTCAACCGATGTCGTGGAAAAACGGCGTTGCGCAAGCGGAATCAATACCGTGCCGCCTTGTTCCATGTTCCCTGTTCCTTGCGGTCTCGCGGGAACGCCGGGCACTGCTTGCGTCTTCGCGCGGGGCCACGCCGTCGGAGCCATTACATCATGTACTAACTGATGTTTCCCCGTGGTGGTTTATCGCGTGGCCAAAAGCCCCTACATTGCGATCCAGTACGGAAGCACCGGATACCGCGGCATGAGCTTGCCGGGCACGGTGCTCCGTTGCGCAAACGGTCAGCGGAGCAACTACCATGAGCAAATACGATTTTCCAGAGATAGACGGGGATCACCAGGCTATCCTGAAACTGCTGTACGTGTATCTTGACGCCATCTACGACGGCAATGCGACATGCCTTGGCTCGACCTTCCACCCCGCGGCCGCGGTGTTCGGCCATGTGAATGGCGAGGCCACCCACAGGACCGTGGCCGCCTACCTGGCCGCGGTAGCAGGACGAGCAAGCCCGGCCTCGCAAGGCGAGCCATACCGCATGTCGATCCTCTCCATCGACGTGCTCGGCGCCATGGCCAGCGCCAAGGTTCGCGTCAGGATGTTCGGATTCGACTACTACAACTTCCTTTCGCTGCTGAAGGTCGACGGCAACTGGCTGATCGCCAACAAGCTGTACACGCACCACGAAGAAGGTTGATGATCACGTACGCCATTTGCCACTCCGCACGAGTTCGCTGACCGCATCCGCGAACGCGTCGGGCGCCTCTTGCGGCAGATTGTGGCCAACCGCGGGAATCTGGCGGTGGATGCGCGGGCCCGTGAAGCGGGCCGCCGTTGCCTGACCGTCGGTCGCCGGCACGACGCCATCCGCCGTGCCGTCCAGCGTAATGGCCGGCACGGAGATCGGCGGTGTCGCCGCGAGCTTTTTCTCCGCTTCGTCGTATAGCGGATAGCCAGGAGCAAGACCGAGCCGGTGCCGGTAGGAGTGGATCACGACCTCGACGTAGTCCGGATTGTCGAAAGCCCGGGCCGCCCGCTGGAACGTGGCTTCGTCGAAGTGCCATGTCGGCGAGTTGTTCTTCCACAGGATGCGGGCGATATCGCGACGGTTCGCCTCGAGACCCGCGCGCCCGCGTTCGGTCTGGAAGTAATACTGGTACCAGAGCCCCCGTTCGACCTGCGCGGGCAATGGCACGGCCGCCTTGGCGATATCCTGGATAAGATAGCTGTTGACCGAAACCAGCCCGACGCAGCGCGACGGCCGCAGCGCCGCCGCGACACAGGCAGCACGGCCACCCCAGTCGTAACCCGCGAGCACCGCTTCCGGAATGTGCAGCGCGTCCATCAGGGCGATTACGTCCTGGCCGATGGCGGCTTGCTGGCCCGCGCGCGGCGTGGCGGGGTCCAGGAAGCGCGTCGTGCCATGGCCCCGCAGATGGGGGACGATCACGCGATAGCCGCGCGCCGCCAGCATCGGCGCCACCTCCACGTAGCTGTGGATGTCATACGGGAAGCCATGAAGCAGGACCACGGGGCGGCCGCCTGCGGGGCCTGCCTCGTGATAGCCGATATCAAGCCACTCCGTGCGCACCTGGCGAACGGGCAGGCTGCGCAGGGAAGCGCCCCGCGCGGCGGCGGGTGCGGCCAGCGCCGGCTTGCCGGCAAGCAGCGTGGCGCCCGCGACGCCGGCAGCGCCCGACAGCAAGAACTGCCGGCGGGACAAGATATTCTTCGACACGATGTGTGATTCCTCAGGGTTGGATGGCGAGCGAACGACTCAGTCCGCTTCAATGCTGGCGATGAGATCGCTGCCGAGCCAGCCGGCGAGCAGCGCGCCAGCCCTGGCGATGCCTTCGCTGTCGCCGAGGCGCTCGACCAGGTGGGTGCAGAGCGCGGCAAAGCTGCCGCTGGCCTGCAAGCTGATCAGTGCGTCGCGCTCTATGGCATCGACCTGGCGCAGGTAGCAAGTGAATTGCCGACGCCAGACGATCAGCCCTGCTGGCGCCGCCAGCATCTCGCCCTCGGGCGGCGACTCGCCCTCGCTCAGCGCGGTCCAGATCCGCTCCGCGTTGGTCGTGGCGACGCGGACCGCGAGGGACGGCGCAAGACGCAGATGCGCGGTGTCCCAGTCGACATCCGCCATGGACGCCATCGCCAGCGGCGCCGCGTCGCGTGAGACAAAGGCCTGGGACAAGGCATGCTCGATCCATGCGAGTTCATGGAGATCGGGGTTGTCCGGATACTGTGCGGCCAGCGTCTGGCCAAAGCCGTCGGCATAGGCGTCGAGCGTCCAGGCGTGCGGGGGATGAAGGTCGATATGGGCGATGGCAGCGGCCAGGAACAAATCCTCTCCCATCCATTCATGCACCAGCGGGAACGACGATTCGAGGCAGCCCACGAGCTGGGCGCGGTAGTTGTTCTGGTAGACGGCCACACCCGCCTCGCCGCCGGGTTCCAGCCGGCGTGCCGCATCGGGCGATGCCGTCACCAGCCACGCGCGGAAATCGCGCTGCAGTTCGGCCAGGTTCATGCGGCCTCCCGCGCGATGGCACTTGTCTCGCCGGCGCCGATGGCGCGTGCGAACGCTAGTTCGCCCAGCAATTCGGAGAGCGGCGGAATGTCGTCGTCCCGCTCGATCATGGTCGCGACGGGCCCGAGACGCGACATTGCCCTGGCGTAGAGTTGCCATACCGGCTCGCACACGGGGCTGTCATGGGTATCGATCAGCATGTCGCGGCCCTGGCTGTGCCCGGCAAGGTGAACCTGGCGCACGCGCCCGGCGGGAATGCCGTCGAGGAAGGCGTGGGCATCGAATCCATGATTCGACGCGCTGACAAAGACATTGTTGACGTCCAGCAGCAGATCGCAGCCGGTCCGCTTGCACATGGCAGCGAGGAATTCCCACTCGGTCATGGCAGCGCCCTGGAAGGCAAGGTAGCTGGACGGATTCTCGAACAACATGGCGCGACCGAGCACGTCCTGCGCCATGCCGATGTTGGCGCAGACGATGTCCAGTGCTTCCTCCGTGTAAGGAACCRGCAGCAAGTCATGCGAATTGAAGCGGCCGATGCGCGACCAGCTCAGGTGATCGGATACGTAGAGCGGCTCGATCTCGTCGACCAGTGCCTTCAGGCGCAGGAGATAGTCGCGGTCAAGCCCGTCCGCGGAGCCGACAGACATGGAGACGCCGTGCATCGCGACGTGATATCGCGCGCGTATCTCGCGCAGGATATGCCGGGGCTGGCCCCCGGCGACCATGAAGTTCTCGGAGATGACCTCGACGAAATCGACCGGGACATCCGTTTCGAGGAATTCACGGTAGTGTTCCTTGCGCAGGCCGAGGCCATAGCCTGGGAAGGTCGGACTTGGAGCGAGCATGGCGCGTACTCAGATGACGTGGGTAAGACGCGGCCGGCCCGGCGGGCACATCCCGTACCGGGCCGGCCGGGCGATCACTTCGGCTCGGTCAGCGTGCCGCCTGCCTTGAGGCATTCCGACTTGGGCTTCACCAGGACGCCCTTGCCCTTGCAATCGTTCAGGCCCTTGCAATCGTTCTTGGCCGTCGCGCACAGGCTGGTTCCCTTGCAGGTATTGACCCCGTAGCAGCGGCCGGGCTCCTCCTTGCCGGCGGCATGCGCCGGGCTGGCGATCGAGAAGGACGCGAGCGCGACCAGCGCTGCGGCGGTGGCGATGCTGGCACAGGATTTCTTGGTGATGTTCATGGTGTTTCTCCGGGGTTGGGGTAGGAAAAAGGTTTTGGTCGGGATGGAAATGCGGAGGGGCGCTGCGTGCCGCCCGCTCGCTTACTTGACGTCGCGCGCAGCTTCCTCGATCACCTGCGCGACAGCCTCGGGCTGCGAGATGTAGACAGCATGGCTAGCCTTGATCTCGGTCACCTTCGCGCCGGCGCGCTTGTACATCCAGCGCTGGAGGTCCGGGTTCAGCGCGCGGTCTTCCGTGGCCACGATGCCGTAGCTGGGCTTGTCGTGCCATGCTGCCGTCCATGCGCCGGCGGCAAAGGCCGCGGTCGTCACCGGCACTTGCGAGGCGGCCATGAAATCGGTCCGGTTCGACGTCAGGTCGCCGGCGAAATCGGTGCCGAACCTGGCGGGATCGAAGAACAGGTGCCCATCGCGGGTCGGGCGGACACTGGCGCTCGCTGCCGGCATGGATGCCGCGAGCTGGGCCACGCTTTCGCCGACGTCCGGTTCCAGGGCGGCGACATAGACCAGGGCCTTCACCTTCGAGCGCGCGCCGGCGATCGTGATGACCGAGCCGCCGTAGCTGTGGCCGACCAGCACGACGGGCCCCTCCTGCTCGTCGACGATATCGCGCGTGGCAGCGACGTCTTCACTGAGCGTGGTGTGGGGAAGCTGCACCACACTGACCTTGTAGCCCTTGTGGATCAGGATGTCGTGGACCACGCGCCAGCCCGATCCATCGACGAAGGCGCCGTGGACGAGGACGATGTTTTTCGCACCCTGAGGCGCGGGCGGCGTCGCCGCCGGGGCGAGCGACGGGATTGCCGCGGCCAGGGCGATGGCGAGTGTCGGGATGAATCGCATTGAAGTTCTCCAGCAGGCCAGGCCTGCCTTTTTTTACGTGAATGAACAATGGGTATTGGAACGGGCAGTGACGCTAGGCCGCACGCGCGCGGGAGAGCGGGCGAGCGCGTCGCAAGACGTGGTCGAGCGACCAGGCGCCCCCGCCCTGCGCGATCAGCGGCAGGAGCAAGCCCGCCCAGCTGAGGTGCGTCGGCCATGCGTCGGGGTAGACGAAGATCTCGATGACCGCCGTCATGCCCAGCAGCGCGGCGGCCGCCGTTCGCGTGAGCAAACCCAGGACCAGCAGGATCGGGAACAGGTGTTCAGACCATGTTGCCAGCTGCGCGGCCAGCTCGGGCGGCACCAGTGGCAACGCATATTCCGATGCGAACAGGCTGTAGGTCGTCGCCTTGATCGCCAGGAAGCCGTCCACCTTGGTTCGCCCCGAGAGGAAGAAGACCGAAGCGATGCCGGCTCGTGCAAGCAGCAGCAGCAAGGCTGGCGGAAGCAGACGCTGCAGCGCGGCGCCCACTGTCCCGCTTGCCGCCGGGGCGCTCTGACCCACCGGTGATGCCATTCTTTGGCCAGCGCGCGAAATCATTTTGTCGCCTTCAGCGAACCGTGACCCTTGGGCGTCTTGATCTGCGTGCAGCTACCCTTGTCCACCAGGGTCCAGGCATCGCCCTGGTAGTCGACCTTGGACGTTCCCGCGCAGCTGGTACCCGCACCGGCGGCGCAATCGTTCTTGCCGGCGAGTGACACGCCATAACACTTCTCCGTGGCCTTGGCCGGCTCCGCGGCATGGGCGACACCCGCGAGGGCGTTGAGTGAAATGGCGAGGGTGGCCGCAAGGACGGCGTGTGTGCTTTTCATGGTGATCTCCTTGGCAAAGGCGTTTGGTGGCATGGGACTACCGCTTCGACGGCGCCGGCCACTTTAGTCGGTTCCGTTTCAATCGCGTCCGATGCATTATTGAAGGTCTTCCGGATTTAGTCAACCCGATTAGATCGGATACGATGTATATATAATGTGTCCAGATACAGTCAGATACAGAGCGACACAAACAAACCACCGATGAAACCCAAGACCAAACCCGCGCGCAGCAATCCCAGGCTGGCAGACTTCCTCTGCTTCGCCATCTATTCGGCCAATCTCGCCTTCGGCAAAGCCTACAAGCCCATTCTTCAGGCACTCGGACTTACCTATACGCAATACATCGTCATCATTGCCTTGTGGGAAGAGGACCACCAGACCGTCAGCGGGCTTGGCGAGAAGCTCTTCCTGGAATCCAACACATTGACACCGATCCTGAAGAAGCTCGAAGCCATGGGCTACATCCGCCGGCAACGCGATGCCGCCGATGAGCGCCAGGTTGTGCTGAGCCTGACCGATTCAGGCCGACGCTTGCGCGAGACAGGCTTGAGCATGGACCTCGTGGAGGCTTGCGGCCTCGCGCCCGACGAATTCCGGAATATCCAGAAGGCGGTCACGACGCTGCGCGACAATCTCATCAGCGCCACGCCGGACAAGGGCTAGCAAGCGCCCGTCAGCCACTGGCGCCCATCTGCCGCCGATGGTTCGCGACCGGAGTCCTGTCGCGAACCACGGCGTCTCATCCTCCCGTGCGTTCCATGGACAGGTCGCATTCGCCAGAAGCGAGTATTTGCGATGACGCCCGTCACTGAACTGCGGTCAGGTCCAGGTGGAATCACGCATCAGCGATACGTCTCGTGCGCCGGAAAGCGGGGGACGATGTGCGTAGCGAGCTCATCCATCACGTCGGCGGCGGGCCGGCTTCCGTACTTGAGGTTGAGCAGGACATGGTTCACGCCGGCGAACTCGAGGAACTCCAGGTGGCGCAGCAGCGCCTTTCGTCCCAGCTTGTGCCCGCCATGGATCGGCACCGGCGCAAGATCGGGGTCCGCATCCAGATCGATGTGGTAAGGCTGGGAAAAGGGCTTGAATGCCGCCGGATCGATTTCCGCCACCGTGTCATGCCAGTTCTTCACCAGCTGGGCCTGCAGATCGAGCCTGCGGGGATAGGTAATCCAGCCATCTCCATGCTCGGCGATCCATTCGATGCTTTGCTGGCTGTGACCGGTGACAATCAGCGGGACCCGGCGCGCTACCGGCTTGGGAATGACATCCGCGCCGCCGAGGTAGCCATAGCCACTATCCAGGGCCGGATACGCGCTGCCCCACACCGTGTCGAGGTATCCGGAATGCGCAGGATTCGCGAATCGCTCGAAGGTATAGGGAAGCTCTTCGAAAGCGGCCCTTTCCAGCCACGTCCCCGCCGGGAGCTCATCGGCCCAGTGAGGGATATCGCCCTGCTGCTCGATCGGTTGCTGAGAGAACTGTGCTGCTTGCATGATGGACTCCGGTTTGGGCGCGGCTCATGGGCGGCAAGTGCCTGTCACGCCGACGAGGCTGCGCGCCTCGGTACCGGAATTCTTGTCTTTTCCCGCGGAAAGATAATCCGCCCCGACCGCAATTCAGTTGTTCCATCGCGGTAACCGGGACATTGGATCCACCGCTGCCGGTGGCAGGAAGTGCTGCGTGGCGGACCATTGACTGGTGCGGCGCAAGGCGCCAGCCGGTGCTGGAGGCGCGCGGTTCGAGGCGCAGTGCCGGCCTGTCGTCGCCGGACAATATGCCTACCGGCGATCGTCGGCTTGCTGCCAGGCACGGGCACGGAGCTTCGCGTCGAAACCGGGATGCTGCCTGTCTATCGGCAAATCGCCCCGCGAAGTGCAACGCGGGGCCCGATGCTCGCCAGGCGCCGGCAGTGCATTGTCAGGCGTTGGAGACCCGCAGCTTGAAAGACCGGCCCCATTGGTTGATGCCGGCACACGCAACCAATAGCAAGCCGGTCACGTAGAACACCGCATGCAATCCGACATGCGCGCCGATCTGTCCGCCGATCAATGGCCCCACTACCTGCCCGGTGAACTGGGCGGATTGCAGATAGCCCAGCATCTTCCCGGATTCCCGTTCGTCGACCGATTGCCGCACCAACTTGGCAATCGCAGGAAGCAAGCCGGCCAGCGTCATTCCCATCAAGCCGCGCAAGATAGCCAGTTGCCACCATTGCGTCACGAAGGCCTGCGGCACCATGACCAGTCCCGTTGCCAGAAGACAGCCGATGATGACGTTCCAGCCACCGATGCGATCGGCAAGCGCACCAAGCCGCGCGGCGGTCAGCATGCTGCCTAACGCGGAGGACGCCATGACAATGCCGGCCACGCGCGCGAGATGGTCGGTGGGCACGCCAAGGCTGCCGATATACACCGTGATGATCGGCTCGATGGACATATTGGCGAGAAGCACCATCATTGCGGTCAGCAGCAGAGTGACAGTGACAGAGCGGTTCGGCGCCGGTGAGAGCCCCGCCGACGCCGAGGGCTTCTTCACATCGGACTCGCGGCGAAAATCTTCTTTCACCAGCAGGATGACCAGGAGAGCCGTCACCGCGATCATTGCGCCGCCGACGAAGAACGTGCCACGGATGCCAACCCAGTCCGGCAGGAAGCCACCCACGAGCGGACCGATCAGATTGCCCGCAAGCGCACCCGTAGAGAGGATGCCGAGCGCCCAGCCGGCACGCTCGCGCGGCGCCTGGGTGCCGATCATGACAATCGAGGCCGATGCGAAGCCACCGATCAGGCCCGCGACCAGGCGCAGCAAGACGAGCACGAAGACGCTGTGGGCGAGCCCGATCAGCGACATCACGATCGCCATGCCGATCGCTGCGCGCACCAGCATCGGCTTGCGCCCGTAGCGGTCGGCGAGACGCCCCCAGAGCGGCGCGGTGATCGCGGTACCGAAAAAGGTCGCGCCGAAGGCCACTCCCGACCACTGCACGACGGCAGAAGGCGATACGACGCCGAGCTGCTGCACATATAGCGGAAGGAAAGGCAGCAGCATGCTCAGGCTCACCAGCGTGGTGAAGGAGCCGAATACGCAGATGGCGAGATTGCGCCGCCAGTACGGCGCATTGCGCTCTGAGTAGCTGGTGCTGGCGAGCGGTCTCGCCGCCGATGTGGGTGGGTTTTCCGGGGGATTCATATTGTCATCGCCGTTCTGAAGATTGACTTGGAGTCACTTTCGGTGTTGCAACACGCGCTACGCCGCGGACGCGTCGCTCATTTCACGCGCGAGCCGTTTGGCCAGTTCGCACGCGGGCAACGAAGTTGCAAGCGACCCACATTGCCTGACCCATTGCACTGCCGGATGCATCACGGCCGCCCTCTGAGAGGAAAGTGAATAGTCATAGCATAGTATCTCTCAAAGAGAATACAAAGCAAATTACATTCGTTTTTCACGATATATGGCGAGCGCGCCGCCCGGGTGATATTCCGTTCCGTGCCGCGCAGCCGGCGTCACCCGCGCGACCTCGGCACTTGGGCGGAGTACGGCCGGACGTCATCGTCCGGATTCGGCAAACGGGGGAACCGGGCGTGGCGCCGCTCCGGCGCGAGGCCTGCCGCCAGGACATGTCGGGACAAGTTGGGAGGATTGGCGCCAGGAGTGCGTTCCGCGCCCGGCAATCAGGGGCGGGGGCCCGGGGCGGGGATGGGCGCTATTGCGGGAGCCTGTGCGGCTTGCCGGCGGGATGGAAGAGGGAATCGGTCGGGCCGTGCCCCCTGGCTGGCGTGCCGGGGAACGATGCGCGGCAAGGCGGCCGCCTTGCCGCGCACATGTCCCGACGGAATGGCGCGTCCGCATCTTGTCGGCGGACCGCCTCGATGCCAGTACCGATCAGGGCGCTAGGCGCACTCCAGGGCCGCCTCGGCCGGCACGCCGAAGTCGGCGGGCGCGAGCCACGTGCCCAACAGCCGGCCGAATGCGTTGAGCAGTACATCGGAGGTCAATCCGGCGCTGCCCGCCAGGGCCGGACAGTTGATCCACGTCGTGCCGTCCTTGTCGAACACCCGCAGGATCCTCACCAGGTCCGCCGGCTGCAGTGGCAGGTCCTGGCCGGCCGCGTGCTCCAGCCCGAAGGCGTGCAGGTAGTCCTCGGCATGGCGATAGCCGAGGCAGACCACCAGCTTGGGCCGCCAGCGCGCGCATGCCTGCTGCAGGAAGCGGAAGCGCCCGCCCTGCCGGCACAAGTTCAGGTAGCGGTCCTTGGGCACCAGTTCCGACTGGCCGCGGAACACCTTGGACCACGGCGTCAGGCCGTCGAGTTGCGCCGGCAACGGGAACAGGTTCAGCTTGAACTCGCTGCCGCCGGGCGCGTACAGGCGGTCCCGGTAATAGTGCTTCCAGTCATCGTCGCCCAGCCGCTCGCCCAGCGCCTGCGCGCGGGCGGCCGCCATGATGCGCGCGATGCGCTGATGATGCAGCCAGCGCTCCATGTCATCCCGGTGCCGCAGGCGGAACGCCGCATCCCATGCGGGAGGCTCGGTGCGTGGCCGCAGCGGCCGCACCAGCGGCTCGGACCATGGATGCGGGCTGCGATCGCAGATCCAGACGGACGCGCGCGGGTTACCGCCCTCCATGCCGACGAAGGATGAAAAATAGTTGTCCAGCTCTTGGCTCGTGAATACCCCTGGGTACTGCATCCATGCCCCTCACCGTTGAGATTTTGGACCCCATTTACCCGTGCCAAAACGTGCCGCGCAGATGCCTCCCGGCTCTCGCGTACCGCCATGGTCATTTCCCGAATGCAGCGCGTGCCAGTGCATGCCGCGCGGCGGGCTCGAACCCGCTCTGCACGGCACTCCTCGCGCCCGGCGTACCTTCGGCGAGTTCTGTCTTCTCCGGACGGCTTGATCCTTGATCGCTATGGGTGCTGGACACCGCCAAGGACGTGAATGTACTTTCCTGATACCGATTTAATACCAACTACATACGACCGGCATATACGCCTGACATATACGCCTGACACATGAGACTGACATATACGACCGACATATATGACGGCGCCCTACCCCTCCTTGCGAGTTATTGCCTTTTGCGCCCGGCCGGGTCGCGGCCATGCGAATCGCATATCCGGTCGCGACAGCCCTGGAAGCCACAACCATGCGGCGATTCGCGCAAACTATAACCCAAGACATTTTTAATACATATATTGTAGTTTTAATTTCTGACATAAAAATCTCTGAGAAATAGACGAATTTCAGAAGTTCACAGGTTCTTGTCCCCCCTGATGGGGGAATCTGTTTTCATCCCATCCGCGGACTGCCATGGCCCGGCGCGAGCCTGGTGATCCACATCCGCCGTTCCCCCGGACCAAAGGCGCGCCGGCTGCCGTGAGCCGTTCAACGGCCTGGATCCGGTGTCGCCCGGGGCGGAGGATGCTTTCGAATCGATTACAGATTTGTCATTCAGGGCTATCTCGCCAGCGACTATCATCCGGGCATGCAGGCGCCGTTTGCACGCCTGCCGGCATTGGCTAGACGAGGACGAGCATGAGACTTCTGGTGGTGGAGGACGAGCCCAAGACCGGCGAATACCTGCGCAAGGGACTCACCGAGTCTGCCTTCGTGGTCGACCTGGCCGTGACCGGCACCGACGGCCTGCACCAGGCCCTGGAAGTCAGCTACGACCTGGTCATCCTGGACGTGATGCTGCCGGGCATGAACGGCTGGGAAGTGCTCAAGCAGCTACGCGAGCGCAAGGACACGCCGGTGCTGTTCCTGACGGCGCGCGACGAGGTGGAGGATCGCGTGCGCGGCCTGGAGCTCGGCGGCGACGATTATCTCGCCAAGCCCTTCGCCTTCGTCGAGTTGCTGGCGCGCGTGCGCACGCTGCTGCGGCGCGGCCCGGTGCGCGAGGCTGACCGCATCGAGATCGAAGACCTCGAGATCGACCTGATCCGCCACCGCGTCACGCGTGCCGGACAGCGCATCGAACTCACCCCGCGCGAGTTCTCCCTGCTGCATTTCCTCGCACGCCGGCACAGCGAGGTGCTCAGCCGCACCCAGATCGCTTCCCATGTCTGGGATATGAACTTCGACAGCGATACCAACGTGGTGGATGTGGCCGTGCGCCGCCTGCGCGCCAAGATGGACGACGATTTCCAGCCCAAGCTGATCCATACCGTGCGCGGCATGGGCTATGTGCTGGAGCGCCGGCAGTCCTGATGCGCAGGCTTTCGCTCACCTCCCGCCTGGCGCTCGCCTTTGGCCTGGTCGCCGCGCTCGTGTTCGGCGGCGTTGGCGCCTACCTCTATCGCGCGCTGGCCACGCAAGTGATCGAGCGCGACGACGCGGAGTTGCTGCGCAAGGCGGCGCGCGTGCGCAATGAACTGGCGGAGCGAAGCACCCAGGCCGCTGCCGAGTGGAAGGAGGTCGGCAGCGTGGTGTCCGGCAACGACGAATTCACACTGCTCGTGCACGGCGCCGACGGCAGGGTGCTGGTGGCCGCCAATACCGGGACGGACGCACCGCCCGCCTTGGCGCCGCTTGCTCCCGATGCGCCGATCGGCCCCGGGTCGATACGCAGCTGGACCACGCAGCAAGGCTATCCCGCGCACGGCGTGAGAGCACTCGTACGGCCGGGCGCGGATGCGGGTGCTGGTACCGGAACCGCCGCAGCACAGCCAGCGCTGACCTTCACGCTCTACCAGACCGCCATTGCACGCAGCACGATGCTGTACGCCTACCGCGCCAAGCTGCTGCTGGCCGGTCTGCTCGGCACGCTGGCGGTGGCCGCGCTTGGCTATCTGGCGCTGCGCACCGGCATGGCGCCGCTGCGGCGCATCGCTGCCGGCGCCTCGTCGGTCACGGTGCGGCGGCTGGAGTTGCCGGTAGACCCGGCCCAGTTGCCGCCCGAACTGGAGGAACTGGCCACGGCCCTGCAGCAGATGATGGACCGGCTGCGCGACGGCTTCGAGCGGCTTTCCCAGTTCTCCGCCGATCTTGCGCATGACTTCCGCACGCCCATCGGCAACCTGCTGGGACAGAGCCAGGTCGCACTGGCGAGCGAACGCAGCGCCGACGAATACCAGGCCCTGCTGGCGTCCAATATCGAAGAGTACGAGCGGCTGGCCCGCATGATCGAGAACATGCTGTTTCTCGCGCGGGCGGAGAACGCCCGCGTGGCCGTCAAGCCCGCGCGGCTGGACCTGGCGCGCGAGCTTGGCGCGCTGTCCGATTACTTCGAAGGACTGGCCGAGGCGCGCGGCGTGGCGATCGCGGTGGATGGCAGTGGCGCGGTGCAGGCAGATCCTCTGCTGCTGCGGCGCGCTGTCAGCAACCTGGTGGCCAATGCCATCCGCTACACACCCCCCGGGCAGACGGTGGTGATGACGGCGCGCTCGGGGCCGGCAGGCGGCAGCATTGAAGTACGCAACCCCGGCGCCGGCATCACGCCAGAACACCTGCCCAGGCTATTCGACCGCTTCTTCCGTGGCGATCCGGCCCGCGCCAACTCGGGAGAGTCGGCAGGCATCGGTCTGGCCATCGTGAAGTCCATCATGGACTTGCATCACGGGCGCGTCGAGGTGGAGTCCAAAGTCGGGGGGACAACGGCATTCAGGCTGTTCTTCCCGGCAGGCACGGCGGATTCCGCATCGGCTCAACACCGTACCTGAGGCGATCGAACCATGATCCGCCTTCGTGGCGACGATGCTTTATCGCATCGATCGATTCAGGGTTGGCGCACTGGACGCATGGCTTGCATATGCGGAATCAGCCTGCCGCGGGAATGTGGCAGCGTCCGCTTGCTCCGCAATACGGAACGCCGAAACCGCATGCCGCAACGTGGCCGCCTGTTCTTCGAGCGAATGTGCCGCCGCGGAAGCCTCCTCCACCAGCGCCGCATTCTGCTGCGTGACCTGGTCCATCTGTGTCACCGCCCGATTGACCTGTTCGATGCCGCTGCGCTGCTCCTCCGATGCCGCGGCAATCTCACCCATGATGTCAGTGACGCGACGGATCGATTGCGTGATCTCCGTCATGGTCGAGCCAGCTCGTGTGACAAGTTCGGATCCGCTCCGGACGCGCTCGACGGAAGTGCCGATCAGGGTGCGGATTTCCTTGGCGGCGGTCGCCGAACGCCGGGCAAGGCTGCGCACTTCCTCTGCTACGACGGCAAAGCCGCGGCCCTGTTCCCCGGCCCTCGCCGCCTCGACCGCAGCGTTGAGCGCGAGAATGTTGGTCTGGAAGGCGATGCTTTCGATTACACCGATAATGTCGGCGATCTGACCCGAGCTCTCGGCAATCTGTGCCATGGTGCTGACCACCGCACCTACTGCCTCGCCGCCCTGGTTCGCGATCTCTGACGCATTGTTTGCCAGCCCGCTCGCCTGGCGAGCGCTCTGCGCATTGTGCTGGACGGTGGTGGTCAGTTCTTCCATGCTCGCGGCCGTCTCCTCGAGCGAGGCGGCCTGCTGCTCGGTACGCGAGGACAAATCGGCATTGCCCGCGGCAATTTCGGCGGTCGCAGTAGCTACCGAGTCCACCGACTCACGAATCTGCGCCACCGTGCCGGCGAGCTTGCCCTGCATGCGTTGCATGGCGTAGAGCAAGCTGGAGGTGTCGTTCCCGCGAAGCGCTACGTGGCGGGTGAAGTCACCAGCCGCAATGCTGCTCGTTATCGAGGCGGCATAGGCCGGCTCTCCGCCCAGCTCACGGTGAACGCTACGCAATAGCCAACCGGCAAGCAAGGTCGCGGCGCCCCCCAGGAAGACCAGCAGCACGATGGAGTGAAGAAGCTCCTCGCGAAAAGTCGCCTCGATATCGTCTATGTAGGCGCCTGTAGTGACAGTCCACTTCCATGCATTGAACGGCTTTACGTAGCTGAGCTTACGCACCGGCTCGCTTGCTCCCGGCTTGGCCCACATATAGCTCACGAAGCCGCCGCCCTGGTCGCGGGCAACCTTGGCAATCTCGACGTAGATGGCCTTGCCGGTCGGGTCCTTTAGCCCGCTCATGTCCTGGCCCTCGTTCTCCGGCTTGAACGGATGCATGATCGACCGACCGGAAAAGTCCGTAATCGAAACATAGCCATCCACACCGAAGCGGATTGGCCTAAGCCTCTCCTTCGCCTGCTTCCGGGCTTCCTCCATCGACATGCTACCGCTCGCGGCCTGTTTCTCGATTGCCACGAGAATGCTGGCCGCGGCTTCAGCAATGCTCTGCATTTCGCGCTGACGACCGGCAAACTGCTCCGCGCGAGTGACTGATGCCTCGTAAGTAACGATGCCAATCATCGCCAGCCATATCAGCCCGAAAGGGATCCAGAGCCGTTGATTGAGGGTGAGTTTTCGATTTTCGTTCATGGTTGCTTCTTGAAATACGGTATCGGCAATTCGGACCGTCTCTCGACCTTTGGCCGGGAGACGATGCTGTTAAATTCACGGCCAGACGTCCCGCAGGAATCCGCATGGCGGGCGTCTCCTTCCCGACACAGCCGATATATGCGCGATCCGATTCATGCCCGATATATGCCGCAACCTGCTGGCTACGGTATTTAGCGGCGACTTCCCCCGTGGTTCGGCATTCGAGTTTCGCTTGCCGCCGCCGCTTGTAGAGGATCTCGATATACCTTCGAATGGAAGCAGTGGCCGGGTGCGCGTTGCGTACCGGTGGTGGTGCACCGCTTCACTTCTGCAAACTGCCCCGGATGCTCTCCATCGGCGCGTTTGGAAGCCGCCCGTCGGAAGCTTGTTGCCGCGGGGAAAAAGACAGCAGAAGATCGGGGCGGCCGTGTCTGTATGGGATATCGACGCAAGCCGAAACGAATTTCCCCCAACCTTAGTAGGACTAGACATGTCGCGCAGCAGCGGCTATGAGCCAGTCGCCGGGCGCCGTCCCAGGCCGGGAGGCCATGTGAGCGAGAAACCCCAATGGCCGACAAGCGACAAACTATGGCCAGCTTCTGGCCTATCTTCAACGCCCCGGGCTACGGGCCTTCTCTATAGTTGAAAAACCCGCCGCGCCCTGTCGCCGATGCGGCGGGCGGGAAGGCCAGTCGGATTCCTGCATGTTCAGGTTGCCCGCGGCGAGGGCGAAGGACAGAGAAATGACGCATCCCCACCTGGTCCCGGCGCAAGAACCTTCCGGGCCCCTGCAGGACATGATGAGGCCGGGGCTTTCGGGCGTGTTCTGCGGATTGAATCCCGGGTTGCAGGCAGCGATGACCGGCTTTCACTTTGCCGGCCACGGGAACCGCTTCTGGCAGGCGATCCATCTCGCAGGGTTCACCGACCGCGAGCTCAGGCCCGCGGATTGTCATCTGTTGCTTTCGTATGGATACGGTCTGGCAACCGCGGTGAGCCGCCCAACAGCCAGTGCGAGCGAACTCTCGCACGAGGAGTATGTCGGTGGTTCGCCGCAGCTGGCAGCGAAGCTCGAACGCTTCAGTCCGGCCTATATCGCATTCCTGGGTAAGGCCGCCTATGCGGCCATGACCGGGCAGCGGGTGGTCAGTTGGGGGCCACAGCGGCAGCCAATAAGCAGTTCGAAGGTATGGGTATTGCCGAACCCAAGCGGCCGAAACCGTGGCTTCAGTCTCGCCGACCTGGTTGACGCCTACGGCGAGTTCCGCCTCGCCGCGGAGAGTTAGGCCGGCGATGAGGATTTCCTTGCGGTGTCCGGCAAACAGCGGCAGTTCAAGATGAACAGGAGGTAGTGCAAGATGGTATGGACGACCGAGCAGATGCTTGAGCGCGCAGCAACGCATCTCAAGGATGGAGAATTTGTCTACCTGGGCCCCGGTTTGCCGGCGGCGGTAGCAAGTCGGGTTCCGACGGATACCGAAGTCTGGTTGCATGTTCATGACGGCGTGCCAGGCATGATGTCGTATCCGACGGACGATTTCATGGATGCGGGCTTCATCGCTGGCAGTCGGCAACGGCACGGCGATGCCCGGCAGAGGGAGGTATATCACTCCACCGATTCATTCGCCGAAATGACCAGCCCGTCCATGGACATGGCGATCATCGACGCAAGCGGCAAGCATGGAGATGGTGTTGCGATTGCCCGCTGGGCGATCGGCAGCGGGGCCAAGCGGGTTGTACTCCTGCTTGGATCGGCTCGCGGGATCAAGGACATGGCCGGTTCCCTGATGGACGGCGAGAACGATGGTGTCCCCTACAGAATCATCTCCGACTCGGTTGTCATCGATGTCACCGGCGAAGGCGTGACATTCGTCGAAGCCATGGCCGGCGCAACGCGTGCTGACATCGAGACACTGACCTCGCTTCGATTTGCATGACATTCGTACCACCCCGTCACGGAAGGCCTGAGCATCCACGCCGATCGGGCCGATGTGCCTGGCTTACTTCCGTGGTTCATGGTGGCCAGAAACTAGAATAATTTGGCCCCAAACAGCCTTGCGCGGGAGGAACTCCGCTCTGCATCCGAACTTATACTCCCCAAATCGCTACGTCGCTGCGATTCCGTGGTACGGCCATTTACTGAGGAGAATCGATGCAGGCTTTACAACCACCCGCCAAGCACGCAATTGAGAAACGTGAGATGTCGGTGAAGCATCTTCCGGTGAATCTCTTTGCCTCGGTCATGGGTATTTCCGGGCTTTCGCTTGCCTGGCGACTGGCCGCCAATCAGTATGGCGTCAGCCCGATCATCTCTGGTGTGATC
Organism: Cupriavidus sp. 05N38; assembly: GCF_056397345.1. Classification (NCBI taxonomy): domain Bacteria; kingdom Pseudomonadati; phylum Pseudomonadota; class Betaproteobacteria; order Burkholderiales; family Burkholderiaceae; genus Cupriavidus; species Cupriavidus sp. 05N38. Next base: position 9,940 of record NZ_JBFTNF010000010.1, on the reverse strand, counting down.
GGACTCTTGGCGGTGATCGCGTTTCTGATTCTGGCAGTCTCGTACGCGGTGAAGATCGCAAAGTATCCGGATGCCGTGATGCATGAGTTTCGGCATCCAATTGCCGGAAACTTCTTCGGTACGGTGCCTATCGCGGTCTTGCTGATCTCTTCGATCATCGGCCAGGCCAGTCAGGCAACGGCGGAAGTCGTCTGGACCATTGGCGCCATCGGCACCATCGCCCTCGCGTTCACTATTGTCAGCCGGCTTTTCCGCGGAAAGATCGATTCCGGGCATGCACTGCCGGCGTGGCTGATCCCCGGCGTCGCGACGCTCGATATCGCCGTGGCGGGGGGAACGATGTCCATGCCGTGGGCGCACGAGTTCAATATCTTCTCCCTGGCCGTCGGGACCATTCTTGCTCTTGTGTTCTTCACCATGATTGTGTCCCGGCTGATTCATCATGAGAAGTTGGCGAGCGGCATGATTCCCTCGCTCATGATCCTCATCGCTCCGTTCGAAGTGGGGTTCCTGGCCTACACGAATTTCACGCAAAGAGTTGATGTGTTCGCGGCGGTCCTGTTCTATTTCGGATTGTTCCTTTTCTTTACCTTGGTCTTCAAGGTGTTCCGTCGGAGCATTCCGTTTGCCGCGGGCTGGTGGGGCGTCAGCTTTCCGGTTGCGGCATTGACGAGCGCCGCATTGAAATACGCGGACACGGTTCGTGTCTGGCCGATTACCGTGCTGGCGATTCTTCTGCTCGCGTTCTTGTCCGTGGTGATCGTCGTGCTCTTCGTGCGGACCATGCGGATTGTGTTCAGCGGTGACTTGCTATCCGGCGGATGATCCGGCTATGGCAGACGAGGTTCAGGAAGCGGGGCCGCGCAATTCAGCGTTTAGCGATAGCAACTTCGCGCGATGACGTGATCCGAATATCGTCCCGACGCAGCTTGCCCGGCAGCGGATGCTTGTTGTGGCTGCTTTGGTCCGCAATATCGCCTGACCCACCCTCGTTCTCCTGGAAGCGCTGGCGATACTGCTTGGGTGTGATGTCGAGGCGTCGCGAAAAGATCATCCGCATGTGCGTGGAGCTATGGAATCCACTCCTGAACGCAATCGTCTTGAGAGGCACATCCGTCTGCTCGAGCAACTTCCTGGCGAAGTCGACGCGTACCTGCTCGACAAAGACAGAAGGGGCAACCTTGGCGTGCTTCGCAAAGGTGCGGCTGAACGTGCGCCGGCTCACGCCTACCGCGTCCGCCAATTCCTCGATCGAGAAGGCATCTGCGATATGGTCGTTGACGTACCGCAGCGCCTTGCTGACGATGGAGTCTTCCTCCGGGCCGACAGCGAGGTATGGACTGTACTGAGATTGTCCGCCGTCCCGGCGAATATAGACAATCAGGCGCTTCGCAACCTTCACCGCGAGCGCGTGACCCAGGTCTTCGGCGACCAATGCGAGGCACAGGTCGATGCCGGCGGTGACGCCACCACACGTGAACAAGCTGCCGTCACGGACAAAGATCTTGTCTGGCCGCACGAAGGCACGCGGAAAATGCTCCTGGAGTCGCTTGGTCTCGGACCAATGCGTAGTGACTTCCCGTCCATCAAGGAGCCCGGCGTGCGCAAGCAGAAATACGCCGTTGCAAACCGCTCCGAACCGCTGCGTGGTCAGCGCTTTATCGTGAAGCCACGACAGGAAATCCGGGTCGGGACGCATCTCCGGAGCACGCGGCCCCCCTGCCACCAACAGGAGATCGCAATCGTCGGAATAGTTGCGATAGTCCACCGGCACACTAATTTCCATGCCGTTCGAACAGGTGACGCTATCGGGGCGCACGCCCACCAATGAAATCTCGTACCGCTTATGGGGTGGCAATAGTGCGTTGGCCTCCGCGAATACATCCATCGGGCCAGCAATGTCTAGCGCTTGTACTCCATCAAACACGACAACAGCGAGTTTCATCAATGGATCTGTTCGTTCACTTCTATACCGGCGTAACGGCTACGCCATCCTGGGCGCTGCTGTAAGGGTTGTTCGAACAAAGTCAACCAACCGGTGGCTTTGCCAAGTGCACTATGGAATGCATGGCCGCCGACGCGCTCAAATCTATGCAAGTTTGCTCAGAATATCAGATGTTCGTCCGACGGCGTGCCCCCTGGGGCCGTGACTGGACCGGATTAATTGTCATTGAAAAGCGTATTTACATACAAGCAGGCCCACGTCGATCTGGACACCGGAATCCCGGCAGTCAACGGGGTCGTATGACCGCTCCGTTCATTCTCGCCATTCCGGTCGGAGCCTGCAGCCGCCGACGCACAGTTACAGGTAGATGAGGCTGAACAGATGCGATTGCAATACGGCTTCGCTCAGGAAGACGGGCAAACGCTCCTACCGGTCGCCTATGAACAAGGCCCGGTGACTCGCGAGGGCAGTACGTCCGCCCCTCCGATCGACAAGGCCGGCGCCTACAGATGCAAGCTGATCTGCCTGGCAAAGGCGCGTATCACTTCTTCATTCCGAGAGAGGAGGATCCACTGCCCCACCCGGGTCTGAACAAGAAGGCCGGCCTCGACCAACGTTGCGACATGCGCCGATACGGTCGACTGCGACAGGCCACTRCGYGCGTGAATCACAGTCGACGGCACGCCATGACCAAGATCGATGTAGCCCTGTACGAAGACCTCGTTCGGCGTCTTCAGCCACGCCAGGATCTGACGCCGGAAGCGGTTCGCGAGGGCTTTATGAATCAGGTTCGCGTCAATCATGGAGTTCAGCCAGGACGGGGAGAMAGTAGCGAAATGGCGCCGCGWGCGCAGCYTGCSGGACGCAGCGCCCGTATCGGCTTGTGCCGCGCCGGAGCGCAGCGTCGTCAGAACATATCCGCAGCATCCTGGCGCCCCGCCCCCTGATTKCCCGTTTCCTGCCCGGAGCGGGACGGAATGAACGGTCCCGTGAGCATGCTCGCGTAGCTCTGGCCCGGTCCCACCATCGGAAACACGTCGGCGTTCTCGTCGATCATCACTTCGAGCAAGGCGGGTCCGTCAAACTCCACGAACGCCCTGAGGCTGYCTTCGATCTCGCCTATCGTTTCCACGCGACGCGCAAATTCGAACCCGTCGGCCTGTGCCGCCATCACGAAATCCTTGCGATGCAGCGCCTTGTCGCTTACGCAAAATCGCCCCTCGAAATAGAGACGCTGCCACTGCCGGATCATCCCGTCGCCGCGATTGTTGAGCAGCAGCACCTTGACCGGAACCCCGTACGTGCTCGCGGTCTCCAGCTCGCCAATATTCATCCGGATGCTGCCATCGCCATCGATATCGATCACCAGCGCGTCCGGGCGCGCCAGCTGGGCACCGATCGCCGCCGGCAGCCCAAAGCCCATCGTTCCCATGCTGCCCGACGTCAGAAGGCTGCGAGGCTCGACGAACTCGAAGAACTGCGCGGCCCACATCTGGTGCTGGCCGACACCCGTGCTGATGATGGCTTGGCCGGCCGTKATYTCGCTGAGCTTTTCGATCACGAACTGCGGCTGAATCGCGGCGCTGTTTCTGTCGTAATTCATGCCATAGGTCCGCTTCAGCTCGATCACCTGGCTGAGCCAGTCCGAGGGCGATCGCGCGGCCGGCGCGTGTTCCATCAATGACAGCAGYGCGCTCTTCGCATCGCCGATGTGACTCCAGTGSGTCCGCTTGACCTTGTTGATCTCCGCCTCGTCGATATCGATATGCGCGACATGCCGCGCACCGGGAGCAAAGGCATCCGGGCGCCCGCCGGCGACCCGGTCATCGAATCGCGCACCCACCGCAATCAGGAAATCGCAATCCTCCACCGCGTAGTTCGCACAGGCGGCACCGTGCATMCCGAGCATGCCAAGACACAGCTCGTGTTTCGCCGGTATCGCGCCAAGGCCCATGAGCGTCGTTACGACGGGGATCCCGTAGCGCTCGGAGAATCGACGCAGTTCMGCCGTTGCGCCGGCCGTGATCACGCCGCCACCGACATACAGCAGCGGCCGCTTGCTCTGCCCCAGGAGATCGAAGAATTCGGTGCGCTTTTTCTCGTCCAGACGAGCGCCTTTTGCGACCATGCGAAGACGATCGGAGTAGCCGCGGAACKGYAAGGTACCTTGCCCATGATAGGGCCCCGTCCAGTTCTGGATGTCCTTCGGCACATCCACCACAACCGGGCCCGGACGACCGGTGCGCGCCACTTCGAACGCGGTCCGCAGTGTGTATTCCAGTTTCGCCGGATCGGTCACCAGGAAGACCTGCTTGGCGCACGCCGACATGATGTTGAAGACGGGCGCTTCCTGGAAGGCATCGGTGCCGATCGCGGCACGCGGCACCTGCCCGCATATCAGSACGACCGGGACCGAATCCCCGTTGCAGTCGGCGATCGGCGTCACCGCGTTCGTCGCGCCCGGGCCGGAGGTCACCATGAATACGCCGACTTTTCCGCTGGCGCGCGCGTAACCGGCGGCCATGAAGCCCGCGGCCTGTTCATTGGCGGGTACCACGAGCTTGATCTGACGCTCGGGGTYTCCCTCGTGCATTTCGTTGAAACGGAAAACAGCGTCGTAGGTCGGCAAGATGGCGCCGCCGCTATATCCAAATACGGTATCGACGCCCTGCTCGCTGAGGACACGCAGGATGATGTCGGCACCCGACATCGATTCGCTTGCGTGCGCTGGCTTCAGGGAGATGGGTGAAACAACGTGCGGGGTTCGGGTCACGGCTGGCTCGCATGGAAACCGGCGCTGACAATATCAGCGACCAAGATCAAAGGGCGATTTCCCATCCAACTCGAGAACAGCGTATGTTCGGCACCAGCTCATGGACGATTGCTTCGACGGGTTCTCCGTCCTGGCCCAGTCCACCCAGCACTTTCTTGATGTGCTTCTGGAAGAATTGTGAGGATCGTGGCAACCATTCTGCCAACGATCGGAGCCGCGCGCTCAGCCAAGAAGCCCGTTCACGGGCCAAAATGGATCGCATTTGGGCCATGACTGACCGTGACGTCGCCATCCGGGCCATCGCCGTCGCATCCGCGCGGGAGGGAATGCGGCATCGGATGGGCTCGCTTCGCGCTCCAGCCCGACGGCGTCAACAACGCTTTGTCGACGCTTCCCGCTACGATTTCGCCAAGGTCCTCCCTGACCAGGGCCAGGGCCAGATGAATGGCGGCGCCCACGCCGCCCGACGAATACAGGTTACCGTCCTTCAGGCAGCTTAGATCGGTCATGACGTGTACCAGGGGATGCTCGGTTGCGAGGCGTTGCGCGTCGCGCCAATGCGTGGTCAACCAGCGGTGGTCGGCAAGACCGGCACGCGCGAGCAAGAAGGCGCCGTTGCACACGGATGCGAGCCTTCCCGCCTTGCGCCCGGCATCGCTGAGCCAATCCACCAAGTCCCGATGCTCATGCCCCAGGCCGGCGAGCGGGGAACCAGGTACCACGATAAGGTCGAACGGCGTGTGCACATCCAACAGGCACTCTGTCGTGCGCACCGCCATGCCGTTTGAGCATACGACAGGCCCGGGCGACGCCCCGACGAGATGCTGCTCGTAGAATTTTCCGCCCCACACCCGGTTTGCCTCGTGAAACACATCCATCGGGCCGGCCACCTCGAACAAGCGAAATCCGGCATACAGCATCATCGCGACACGCATGCGCCGTTACTCCGCGAATGCGTTCGAAGCAAACGCGCCCCGCCTCGCCACGTACGCAGCGTGGTAGCCGGGTACGGTCGCGGCGGATGCGGGCGGCCCCGCATGCAGCAGCCCTGCACCGGAACGCACGATCTCGCGCAGCTGCGGCCCGATGAGGCTCCATGCACGCCACGCACCCGTGACCGGCGCAGGGTCGGCCAAATAAAACTCAGCTTGCCCCTCGACATCAAGGGCGCTTCCCCCGGACAAGAAAGAGGCCTGGCGTTCCCGAATCAACATGATGAATCCGTCCTTGCTTGGGATCCGGCCCAGACTTCGACCGCGACATATGGCGAGGCGGCGATCGCCCCATCCTGGCTAGCCCGAGGCGCAACCAGGGCTTCTGCGGTTTCCTGCCACGCCTGGGTCAGGTTCCCAGCCGCATTCCCCAAGGCAAGTCTAGTGAGTCGACACGGCAGCGGAAACACGCACATGGCGCCATGGCTGGCCAATCGATGTGAGATTTGGGCCACGTCGTATCGACGGAACCGCCATGCGTCCTACCGTGTCCATCGCATTGGCCATCGAGCGCCACTTGGGCTTTGCCGTATGCGCTTCGTCTTCTTACACGGACGCAAAAGTCATTTGCCGGCTACGACATCCTTGCCATGCGGTTGCTGCGCTAAGCTGCATTCGTCGCTCGTCAATATCGACCACGGTGCTTTCACACTGCTGGATGTGGCCGTGGATCTATGGCAGGGCCGACAAGCCAGTCGCTTCGCAACGTCTCGTGCGTTCGCGAATCGCGCCGATTCGCTTCAATCTTATGGAGATCCCCGTTATGGAGATCCCCGCACCGGGATTCCCGGTGAAGCTACCTGGAATCAAACCGGGTATCCGTGCGGCATCGACGATAGCGCGACCTTGCGGATAGAAGCTATCGAATCCCGACGCGTCGTTTATCTGGCCGGCTAATTGCTTTTCCTGGAAAGCTGGCGCCTTCCGCAATACGAAGCATCCACTTACAACAATAGGCACCCGGCGGCGCGCGCAGGGGCCACGCCCCCCACGTCAGGCAAGTTCACACGCGTTGATTCGGGTTCGAATGCCGTCAGAACGGACTGGAGTCTTCCGTCGAGCACTTCGGCATGATATTGACGCAGACGCTCGCATAGCGCGGCGCGAATGCGCCACCCAGGCATCCACAGTTACCGAGGCGGGATACGCAAACACATTGGCCCGATACCCGACCTGCCGGGCTTCGGGAAGCACCGTCTATCCCCTACAGTGAATGCACCGCTTGACTACGACACGGCAACGAAGCTTGCCAGCAGCGCCGGGATGCGGCTTCTTTACATCACATCGTTTGGCTGGCCAAACACCAGGCAGCCGCGGCACTGTCCGAACGAGGCGCGAAGCTGCCGGAAGACCCGCCTGCGGACACCGGGGTGCTCCGAGGAGTACGGAAGGTTTGTTCGCCGGGAGGCATCGCAATTTCTTGACGAGGTGCAGCCTGAAGCCTGAGCCGGTTGCGACCCGATATCGATCTTCGTGGTTCGTCGTCGTGCAAGCTTGAATTCGCGCTTAATTGCGCAGGAGATGAACTGACTGTTTCGCAAATTGCAGCGTTTATCCGGCTTCGAAACGGGGCGCGGGTTCCCTATTTCAACCTCGTCGCGCCCCGGACGGATATGTTGGCAAGATTCACGAACAGAATGGCCCAGAACATCGCCTGTTTACGCTATCAGAGGTCTGGCCCGCCTCGTAGAATTCGTTGACTGGTTACGCGACGGCAAAAAGCGAAAACACGTTGAGCGAAATGACTTAACAAAAAGCTGGGGTCATTGCCTCGATTTATTCCAGAACGGATCTTGGAACCTTGTGAGCGCGTGGCGTCTGGCTGTGGTTTCCAAATGTGATGACCTCTTGAACACGAGTAGCTAGTAGGACCCTTATGACCACCGCCGACCCTTCAACAACTGGAACGGAAGAGCTGACGATCGTAGAACCGCCCGCACCGGTTCCCGAGCAAGAGGTGGCCCCTCCTGTCCAGCCAACGCCCGCACAAGCCTCGCTATCGCTTCGTCTCGCCGTCGGCCTGATCGGGATGCTGCTCGCGTCCCTACTGGCGATCCTCAACGAACAGGTCACCGCGGTAGCGTTGGCCGATATCCGGGGAGCGTTCTCGATCGGACGTGACGACGGGACCTGGCTGACCACGTTGTTCGAGGCGGCTAACGTCGCCACCATGGTGTTTGCTCCGTGGTTCGGGATCACCTTCACGCTGAAGCGGTTCACGATCGGCGCCGTGCTCGCCACGATGCTGTTCGGGATCCTTTGCCCCTTCGCACCGAACCTCCTTACGCTATATGTGCTGCGTGTCCTCCAGGGGATCGCCGGCGGATGCCTCCCGCCCATGCTGATTATTGTGGCGCTGCGCTATCTTCCCCCGAAGGTCAAGCTGTACGGGCTCGCCGGGTATGCACTCACTGCGACCTTCGGGCCGGCGCTCGGCGCACCGCTCGCGGCATTGTGGACAGAGTATGTCGGCTGGCAAATGGTCTTCTGGCAAATCGTGCCGCTTGGCGTAGCGTGCTGCCTGGCGATCCAGCAGGGGCTTCCGCCGGATCCGCTCAAACTCGAACGACTCCGTTCATTCAACTGGACCGGATTCCTCACGGGACTCCCGGCGGTCGCCATGCTCGTGATCGGTCTCCTGCAAGGTGATCGTCTTGACTGGCTGAATTCCGAGTTCATTCGCGTGATGTTTTTTGGCGGGACGTTCTTGCTTGTGGCCTTCCTCGTCAACGAGTGGTTTCACCCGCTTCCTTTTTTCAAGCTCCAGCTGCTTTCACGAAGGAACTTCGCGCACGGACTCACGACACTCGCGGGCGCGGTGATACTGCTGATCGGTGTCGCCGCCATACCGGGCCAGTATCTCGCCACCATCCACGCGTACAGGCCACTGCAAACGGCACCCCTGTCGTTGCTGGTCGCGATCCCGCTATTGGTTGCGCTTCCTCTGACTGCCGCCTTCATGAATCTTCGGCGCGTTGACCATAGATGGGTCATGGCCGTCGGGCTTTCTCTCATGGTCGCGACGTGCCTGATGGGGAGCTTCATGACCTCCGAGTGGGTTCGCGAGAACTTCTACCTGCTTCAGTCACTACAGATCGTTGCGCAACCGATGGTGATCATGGCGATCCTGATGGGCGTCACGACGGGCTTGCCGCCAGCGGAAGGCCCGTTCGCTTCGGCTATGTTCAACTCGGTCAAGACTTTCTTCGCTGCTGTGGCGACGGGTCTTATCGAAGGATTGGGTACAGATCGCGAACGTTTTCATTCGAACATGCTCGTGGACCAGTTGGGCAACAACGCGCTGGTGACGAGCTATAGCATCGATGCGACCCATAGTCTCGGTCAACTCGCACACCGGATCCACGAGCAGGCCGTGGTACTGACCTCGGCCGATCTCTATCGTGTGATGGCAGGCGTCGCCGTCGCCCTTCTTGTTCTTGTTCCGATACTACCCGTGCGTATCTATCCCCCATGGTGCACTACGCCGCCCTCTTCTCACTAAGGGACGATTTTCATGTCATCCGCCACACGATCTCCTCTCAAAATTGTTAGCATTGCCGCGCTTGTCATTGCCGTCGCCATCGCTGTATGGGCCTGCATTCGGTTTCTTGGCGGCTCGGATACCGAATCCACAAATGATGCCTACGTCTCGGCCGACTTCACGCTCGTGGCGCCGCGTATCGCTGGCCAGGTTTCCGAGGTACTGGTCAACGACAATCAGTGGGTCAAGGCCGGGCAATTGATGGTACGTATCGATGACCGCGATTTCCGGGCCGCATTGTCGAGTGCGCAGGCTGACGTGGCGGCAGCCAAGGCATCCATAGCAAACTACGACGCCGAGATTGCGCGGCACCCCTCGCTCGTCGAGCAGGCGCGCGCCACGCTTCGCTCCGACCAGGCGTCGCTCGACTTTGCGCGAGCGAACGCCTCGCGCTACCAGAATCTCTCCGAAGCGGGAGCGGGAACCACGCAGGAACAACAACACGCTTCAAGCGCGCTCGCCGAGCAGCTTGCGCGGCAGTCCCATGACCGCGCCGCGTTGAGCACGACTGAGCAGAACCTCGACGTGCTGCGCACTCAGCGCGACAAGGCGGCCAGCACGTTGATGCGCGCCGAGGCGGCTCAGGAATTGGCGAATCTCAATCTGTCCTATACGGAAATCCATGCACCGGTGGACGGCAAGGTTGGCAGGCGCTCGGCGCGGGTCGGCGCATTTGTGACGCCCGGCGC
>NZ_JBFTNF010000009.1:0-136663 GCF_056397345.1 Cupriavidus sp. 05N38 | reverse complement strand
ACAAGGAAATGGTCATGCCCGGCGACAACGTGTCGATCACCGTCAAGCTGATCGCCCCGATCGCCATGGAAGAAGGCCTGCGTTTCGCCATCCGTGAAGGCGGTCGTACCGTCGGCGCCGGCGTCGTGGCAAAGATCCTCGACTGATAAAAAACTTCCTGGAACTGGCTGGCGGTACAATACCGCTGGCCTTTTCCCATGTTCCAGGGCGCTCGCGCCCATCGCTCTTTTAAGGAAATATCATGCAGAACCAGAAGATCCGTATCCGCCTGAAGGCTTTCGACTATCGCCTGATCGACCAGTCGGCAGCCGAAATCGTGGATACCGCCAAGCGTACTGGCGCGATCGTCAAGGGCCCGGTGCCCCTGCCGACCCGCATCCAGCGCTTCGACATCCTGCGTTCGCCGCACGTCAACAAGACCAGCCGCGATCAGTTCGAGATCCGCACTCACCAGCGCCTGATGGACATCGTCGATCCTACCGACAAGACCGTTGACGCACTGATGAAGCTCGACCTGCCGGCAGGCGTCGACGTCGAAATCAAGGTGTAAAGTCATTCCGCGCAAGGCCGCTCCGGCGGCCTCGGGCAACAGAGACGGCGAACTTCGGTTCGCCGTTTTTGCTTTTGGGCTCCTGTGCCGTGCGCGGCTGCGCACCCTTACGGCGGTCCGCGCCGCCGCAAGGTCCGGCCCGGCGGTTCGCCGAAGCTTTTGCGGTACTCCACGCTGAACCGCCCCAGGTGGCTGAAGCCCCAGCGCAGCGCCGCCGCCGTCACCGAGTCGACGGTCTTGTCGTTGAGCAAATCGTGCCGGACGCGCTCGAGCCGCACCGCGCGCAGATAGGCCATGGGGCTGATGCCTCGATGCTCGCGGAAGCCCGCGTACAGGCCCCGCAGGCTGACGCCGGCCACCTCGGCCAGCACCGCCGGCGTCAGCGGCGCATGGGCATGCGCATGGATGTATTCCTCCACCAGCCTGACATGGCGCGGCGCCAGCGGCTTGCCCCGTGCCTGCAGCGCATCGCTGAGATTGTTCGGCTGCACCGTCAGCAGCGTTCCGATCACGAGCTGCTCGAGCTGGCAGGCGGTCAGCGGATGCCGCGCCGCGTCCGGCGCCAGCGCGAGCAGCTCCGCCAGGTAGTGCATCAGCTGGTACCAGGATGCCTGGCGGCGCCAGGCCATGCCAAGTTCGAAGCGCAGCGCCTGCTGCGGGCGATGGCCAAGGTGGGCCGCGCAGACCCGCTCCAGCGCGCCGCGCTCCACGCGCACGATCAGCTGGTCGCTATCGGCGCTCCAGCGCATCTGTAGCGGATCGGCGGGCGTCAGCACCGAGGCGGTGTCCTGGTCGGAAACGATGTGCTGGCGTCCGCAGCGGATCTCGGCATGCCCGGCGACAGGCATCTRCACCAGCAGGAAATCCTCGAGCGGGCCCGGCTCGATCCGGACCTCGGCCCCGTAGGACAACCGGTTGAACGATACCGCGCCGAGTGGCGCGTGATGCATGCGCGCGGCCAGCAGGGTGCCGGCAATGGTGAGCTTGTGGGGTTTGAAGACCGCGCCGACCGCCGCACGGGTGCGCGCGTGGTCGGTCGAGGCGAAGACCAGCCGGCTTGGGTCTGACAGCAGGGCGCCTGCCAGCGGCTCGGCGGCCGTGGCAGCGGGGGGCTGCGGCATTGTCTCGCTCCTCGGCGTCAGTGCGCGCCGTTGCTGGGGGTGGCTCCACGGTCCCGCGCGGGCGGGTTCCTTCGCACCACTATAGTGGATCGCCGCGCCCCGGTTTCGCGCGTCCCTTGCCCGGGCCGGCATTTTCCTGCACTAATCGGATAGCCGCTGCATCCGGCGGCTAGCTTGCTGCAGTGCGGATATCCCATCATGGAATCCAGCACGGCAGCCCCAACCCCCCGACAAGACAAGAAAGGAACGCAGCTCATGGGCCAGACCATCCAGATCCAAGCCGCCGACGGCAGCGGTGCGTTCAACGCCTACCTGGCCACACCCGCGGCGGGCAAGGGCCCCGGCATCGTGCTGTGCCAGGAAATCTTCGGCGTCAACGCCACCATGCGAGCGGTGGCGGACTACTACGCCGAGGAGGGCTACACGGTGCTGGTCCCGGATCTGTTCTGGCGCCTCGCACCCGGCATCGAGCTGGACGAGCGCGGCGAAGATTTCCAGCGCGCGCTCGGCCTCTACCAGCGGTTCGACGAAGACCTTGGCGTGCAGGACGTCGGCGCCACGCTTGCCGCGCTGCGCGCGCGCCCCGAATGCGCGGGGCATGCCGGCGTGCTCGGCTTCTGCCTGGGCGGCAAGCTGGCCTACCTGGCCGCCTGCCGGCTCGACGAGGTGGCTTGCGCGGTAGCGTACTACGGGGTCGGCATCGAACGCGCGCTGGATGAGGCCCGCCATATCAAGGGCCGCCTGGTGCTGCATGTCGCCCAGCGCGACGGCTTCTGCCCACCCGAGGCACAGGCGCAGATCCGCGCCGCGCTGGGCGGCCGCGACGGCATCGAGCTTTATGTCTACCCCGACGTCGACCACGCCTTCGCGCGCGCCGGCGGCGAGCACTATGACCGCCCCTCTGCGCTGATGGCGCACCAGCGCTCGATCGGCGCGCTGCGCGCCGAGATGGGCCCGTACTACGACTTCTCGGCGTTGTGGGACAAGCATTGCGAATACGAATTCGCCACCCGCGATGTCGACGCAACCATGGCGACGATGGTGGCCCAGCCCTACGTCAACCATATCCCGACCATGACCGGCGGCGTGGGCCACAGCCAGCTCAAGCGCTTCTACAAGAACCATTTCGTCCACAGCAATCCGCCCGACACCACGCTGATCCCGCTCTCACGCACGGTAGGTGCCAGCCAGATCGTCGACGAGATGCTGTTCTGCTTCACCCATACCTGCGAGATCGACTGGATGCTTCCGGGCGTGCCGCCGACCGGCAAGCGGGTGGAAGTCCCGCTCATCGCCATCGTCAAGTTCCGCGGCGACAAGCTTTATCACGAGCACATCTACTGGGACCAGGCCAGCGTGCTGGTGCAGATCGGCAAGCTCGATCCCGCGGGCCTGCCCGTGGCCGGCGTGGAAACGGCGCGCAAGCTGCTCGATGAAACGCTGCCGTCGAACACGCTGATGGCGCGCTGGCAGGAGAGCGAAGGCAAGTAGCCGCCGCCTTCGAAGGGATCCTGATCTCGTCGCGACGTATTCATATTTCAAAAAGGGCGCGCCCGCCTTGTGCGGCGACGCCCCATCATCGGGAGACAACGTCATGAAAGGACTGCAGGACAAGGTCGCCATCGTCAGCGGCGGCGCCACCCTGATCGGCGCGGGCGTGGCCAGGGCCTTCGCCCAGGCCGGCACGCGGGTAGCCATACTCGACATCGACGCCGCCGGCGGCGAGCGCATCGCCGCAGAACTCGGCGAACGGGCGCTGTTCGTGCGCACCGACATCACCGACGACGTCCAGGTCGGTGCCGCGGTGGCGCAGGTGAAGCAGCATTTCGGCGGCATCGATTACCTGGTCAACCTGGCTTGTACCTATCTCGACGACGGCTTCAGGTCAGGCCGCCGCGACTGGCTTGCCGCGCTCGACGTCAACGTCGTATCCGGCGTGATGCTGGCGCAGGCCGTGCACGGCGTCATGCGCGAGCGCGGCGGCGGCGCCATCGTCAACTTCACCAGCATCTCGGCCAATGTGGCGCAGACCGGGCGCTGGCTCTATCCCGCCTCCAAGGCGGCGATCCGGCAACTCACGCGCAGCATGGCCATGGACCTCGCGCCCGACGGCATTCGCGTCAACGCCGTCTCGCCCGGCTGGACCTGGTGCCGGCTGATGGACGAGGTCAGCGGCGGCAACCGCGAGCGCACCGATCGCGTGGCGGCCGACTTCCACCTGCTCGGCCGCGCCGGCGAGCCCGACGAAGTGGCCCAGGTCGTGCTGTTCCTCTGCTCCGACCACGCCAGCTTCGTCACCGGCGCCGACTATGCCGTGGATGGCGGCTACGCGGCGATGGGGCCGGAGCAGAACGTCCCCGCGATTCCACGGCTCGCAGGCTGACGCCACGCAGCCCGAGGGCGGCCGGCACGAGCCGGCGCCGGACCGCCAATCCAGACCGTCATTCCAAGCGCGCTATCCGCATCGAGGAGATTGCCATGAGCCAACGCATTGCCATCGTGGGCGCCGGCCAGTCCGGCCTGCAGATGGCCCTCGGCCTGCAGGCCCGGGGTTACCAGGTGACATTGATGACCAACCGCACGCCGGACCAGGTCCGCGCGGGCAAAGTCATGTCCAGCCAGTGCATGTTCGACCGCGCCCTGCAGTGCGAGCGCGAACTCGGGCTCGGCTGGTGGGACGATACGTGCCCGCCCGTCGAAGGCATCGGCCTGGYGGTGCCGCACCCCGAGCAGCCCGGTGCGAAGCTGATCGACTGGGCCGCCCGCCTCGAGCGTCCGGCACTGGCAGTGGACCAGCGTCTCAAGATGCCCGCCTGGATGGAGGCCTTCGCGCAGCGCGGCGGCGACCTGCGTATCGCCGACGCCGGCGTGGCCGAGCTGGAGGCGCTGGCAGGCGAGCACGACCTGGTGCTGCTCGCCGCCGGCAAGGGTGAGATCGTGAGCCGCTTCGAGCGCGATCCCGCCCGCAGTCCCTTCACCGCGCCCCAGCGCGCGCTGGCGCTGACCTATGTGAACGGCATGCGGCCCAGCAGCCCGTACTCGCGCGTCGCCTTCAACCTGATCCCGGGCATCGGCGAGTACTTCGTCTTCCCCGCGCTGACGCTCAGCGGGCCCTGCGAGATCATGGTGTTCGAAGGCGTGCCGGGCGGCCCGATGGATCGCTGGGCCGAAGCCCGCACCCCGGAGCAGCACCTCGCCGAAAGCCTGCGCATCCTGCGCACGTGGCTGCCGTGGGAGGCGCAACGCTGCGAGGCGGTGACGCTGACCGACGAGCAGGGCATCCTGGCCGGCCGCTTCACGCCGACCGTGCGCCATCCTGTCATGACGCTGCCATCCGGCAAGCTGGTCTTCGGCATGGCCGACGCGGTGGTAGTCAACGATCCCATCACCGGGCAGGGCTCGAACAACGCCGCCAAGTGCTGCAAGGTCTACCTCGACGCCATCGTCACGCACGGCGAGCGCGCCTTCGATGCTGGCTGGATGGAGCAGACCTTCGCGCGGTACTGGCAGTACGCCGGCGACGTGGTGAACTGGACCAACTCCCTGCTCACGCCGCCGCCGCCGCATATCCTGTCGCTGCTCGGCGCCGCCGGGCAGGCGCCGGCACTGGCCGCGCGCATCGCCAACGGCTTCGACAATCCGCCGGACTTCTTCCCCTGGTGGGCGGATCCCACAGCCTGCCAGCAACTGATCGACCGGCATCTGCCAAGGGCGGCGTGAGATGGCGGTCGCCCAAGCGATGCACGACCCCCGGGCCCTGCGGCGCGCCTGCGGGCGCTATGCGACGGGCGTGGCGGTCATCGGCGCGCGCGGCGCTGGCGGCCGCCCGATCGGCCTTACCATCAACTCCTTCGCCTCGCTGTCGCTGGCGCCGCCGCTGATCCTCTGGAGCCTGGCCCTGCATTCGCCGAATGTCGCGCACTTCGCCGCTGGCGCCAGTTTCGGCGTCAGCATCCTGCGCGCAGGGCAGGGGGGACTGGCGCGCCGCTTCGCGACGCCGGCCGAGGACAAGTTCGCGGGCATCGCGCACCGGTGCTGCGAGCGCGGGGTGCCGTACCTGGAAGAAGCGCTGGCCACGCTTGCCTGCCGCGTCGAGCGCGCCGATCCGGTGGGGGATCACCTGCTGATCGTGGGCGCGGTCGAAGGGTTTGAGGTGGGGGAGGGGGACCCACTGGTGTTCTATGGCGGCGAGTTCGTCAGGGTCGGGCCGTAAGACCCTTGGGGAATCGCCGGCGGCGATGGGAGGCCCGGACCGGGGCCATCCGCGGCGCGAACCCCGCAACGCGGAGCCGGTGAGGAGCGAAAGCAGCACAATCGCGCCGCGATCCGACGGCAAAAGAGCGGGAAAACGCCATAAAGCAACACGCAGCCCCGCGCACCGTCACTACCTCCCACTCAAACTCTTGCTCTTTCCAAACCAGTCGGATATAGTGTAAGGCTACCCGTTTGTCTATGGGTAATCGGGCTGGCCATTTTGGCCATGCGCAGTCTTCTTTAGCGCAAGCCCTTGTACTGCAAACACACAGTTTTCGTGTATCAATCAGCCCCGGCCAATCGCAGCTGGGAATGGAGCAAACCATGAGCCTTGGCCTTGTAGGTCGCAAGGTTGGCATGACCCGTATTTTCACGGACGACGGTGATTCGATTCCCGTTACCGTGGTCGAGGTCGGCGACAACCGCGTGACGCAAATCAAGACGGACGAGACCGACGGTTATACCGCGGTTCAAGTCACTTTCGGCGCACGCCGCGCTAGCCGCGTCACCAAGCCGCTGGCGGGTCACCTCGCCAAAGCCGGTGTCGAAGCTGGCGAAATCATCCGCGAATTCCGTATCGATGCCGCTAAGGCTGGCGAACTGCAAACTGGCGGTTCGCTGTCGGTCGACCTGTTCGAAGTCGGTCAGAAGATCGACGTCCAGGGCGTGACCATCGGTAAGGGCTACGCCGGTACCATCAAGCGCCACCATTTCGCATCCGGTCGTGCCACCCACGGTAACTCGCGTTCGCACAACGTGCCGGGTTCCATCGGTATGGCGCAGGATCCGGGCCGTGTGTTCCCCGGCAAGCGCATGACGGGCCACCTGGGTGACGTCACCCGCACCGTCCAGAACCTGGAAATCGCCAAGATCGACGCAGAGCGCAAGCTGCTGCTGGTCAAGGGCGCGATCCCCGGTTCCAAGGGCGGCAAGGTCATCGTGACCCCGGCCGTCAAGGCCAAAGCCAAAGCTTAAGGAGCGAATCAATGGAACTCAAGCTCCTTCAGGACAATGGCCAAGTCGGCGCAGGCGTTGACGCCTCGCCCGAAGTCTTCGGCCGTGACTACAACGAAGCCCTCGTTCACCAGATCGTCGTCGCTTACCAGGCCAACGCTCGCAGCGGTAACCGTAAGCAGAAGGATCGTGAAGAGGTCAAGCACACGACCAAGAAGCCGTGGCGTCAGAAGGGTACGGGCCGTGCTCGTGCCGGTATGTCTTCCTCGCCGCTGTGGCGCGGGGGCGGCCGCATCTTCCCGAATT
This sequence comes from Cupriavidus sp. 05N38, assembly GCF_056397345.1. NCBI lineage: Bacteria > Pseudomonadati > Pseudomonadota > Betaproteobacteria > Burkholderiales > Burkholderiaceae > Cupriavidus > Cupriavidus sp. 05N38. The sequence goes on along the minus strand of NZ_JBFTNF010000009.1, from coordinate 129,478 downwards.
CGCCGGAAGAGAACTTCACGCAGAAGGTCAACAAGAAGATGTTCCGTGCCGGCATGCGCTCGATTTACTCGCAGCTCGCACGTGAAGGTCGTATCAACGTGGTGGAAGGTTTCACCGTCGATGCGCCCAAGACCAAGCTCTTGGCCGACAAGTTCAAGGCCATGGGCCTGGACTCGGTGCTGATCATCACCGACAGCCTCGACGAAAACCTCTACCTGGCTTCGCGCAACCTGCCGCACGTGGCAGTTGTCGAGCCGCGCCAGGCTGACCCGCTGTCGCTCGTGCACTACAAGAAGGTGCTGGTGACCAAGGCAGCCGTCGCGCAGATCGAGGAGTTGCTGAAATGACGCAAGTAGCCAAGAACGATCATCGTTTGATGCAGGTGCTGCTCGCCCCGGTGGTTTCCGAAAAGGCAACCCTGGTCGCCGACAAGAACGAACAAGTCGTGTTCGAAGTCGCTCGCGATGCCAACAAGGCAGACGTGAAGGCGGCGGTCGAACTGCTGTTCAAGGTCGAGGTGCAGTCCGTTCAGATCCTGAACCAAAAGGGCAAGCAAAAGCGCTTTGGCCGCTTCATGGGGCGTCGCAACCACGTGAAGAAGGCTTACGTTTCGCTCAAGCCGGGTCAGGAAATCAATTTTGAAGCGGAGGCCAAGTAATCATGGCACTCGTCAAGACCAAGCCGACGTCCCCGGGCCGTCGCTCCATGGTGAAGGTTGTTAACCCCAACCTGCACAAGGGCGCGCCCCATGCTCCGCTGCTGGAAAAGCAATTCCAGAAGTCGGGCCGTAACAACAACGGTCACATCACCACCCGCCACAAGGGCGGTGGTCATAAGCACCACTACCGCGTGGTCGACTTCAAGCGCAACGACAAGGACGGCATCGCCGCCAAGGTCGAGCGCCTGGAATACGATCCGAACCGCAGCGCCAATATCGCGCTGGTGCTGTTCGCCGACGGCGAACGCCGCTACATCATCGCCACGAAGGGCATGGTAGCTGGCCAGCCGCTGATGAACGGCTCGGAAGCGCCGATCAAGGCTGGTAACAACCTGCCCATCCGCAACATCCCGGTCGGTACCACGATCAACAACGTGGAAATGCTGCCTGGCAAGGGTGCCCAGATCGCCCGCGCCGCCGGCGGTTCCGCCGTGCTGCTGGCTCGTGAAGGCATCTACGCTCAAGTGCGTCTGCGCTCGGGTGAAGTGCGTCGCGTGCACATCGAATGCCGTGCCACCATTGGCGAAGTCGGCAACGAAGAGCACAGCCTGCGCGTCATCGGCAAGGCCGGCGCAACCCGTTGGCGCGGTATCCGCCCGACGGTGCGTGGCGTTGTGATGAACCCGGTGGACCACCCGCACGGTGGTGGTGAAGGCAAGACCGCTGCTGGTCGTGACCCGGTTTCGCCGTGGGGTACCCCGGCCAAGGGTTACCGTACCCGCAGCAACAAGCGCACTGCCAGCATGATCGTGCAGCGCCGCCATAAGCGTTAATCGGTAGGTAGGAGCCTAGACATGACACGTTCCGCAAAAAAGGGTCCGTTCTGTGACGCCCACCTGCTGAAAAAGGTGGAAGCGGCCACGGGCGGCAAGGACAAGAAGCCCATCAAGACTTGGTCGCGTCGCTCGACCATTCTGCCGGAATTCATCGGCCTGACGATCGCCGTCCACAACGGCCGTCAACACGTGCCGGTGTACGTTTCGGAAAACATGGTCGGCCACAAGCTCGGCGAATTTGCGCTCACGCGTACGTTCAAGGGCCACGCGGCTGACAAGAAAGCGAAGAGGTAAGGTGCCATCATGGAAGTGAAAGCGATTCATCGCGGTGCCCGCATCTCCGCCCAGAAAACTCGCCTGGTCGCCGACCAGATCCGCGGTCTGCCGATCGAGCGCGCGCTCAACGTCCTGACGTTCAGCCCGAAAAAGGCTGCAGGGATCGTGAAGAAGGTGGTCGAATCGGCCATCGCCAACGCCGAGCACAACGAAGGCGCCGACATCGACGAACTGAAGGTCAAGACCATCTTCGTCGACAAGGCAACCTCGCTCAAGCGTTTCACGGCACGAGCAAAGGGCCGCGGCAACCGCATCGAGAAACAAACTTGTCACATCACTGTGACGCTCGGCAACTAAGGAGTCACGATGGGACAGAAGATTCATCCGACTGGCTTCCGTCTGGCCGTCAGCCGTAACTGGGCTTCGCGTTGGTACGCCAACAACACGAAGTTCGCCGGCATGCTGAAGGAAGACATCGAAGTTCGCGAGTTTCTGAAGAAGAAGCTCAAGAACGCTTCGGTTGGCCGCGTCGTCATCGAGCGCCCCGCCCGCAATGCACGCCTGACCATTTATAGCTCGCGTCCGGGCGTGGTCATCGGCAAGAAGGGCGAGGACATCGAACTGCTCAAGGCTGAGCTGCAACGCCGCATGGGTGTGCCCGTGCACGTGAACATCGAGGAAATCCGCAAGCCGGAAACCGATGCGCAGCTGATCGCCGACTCGATCACCCAGCAGCTCGAGCGCCGCATCATGTTCCGCCGCGCCATGAAGCGCGCGATGCAGAACGCGATGCGCCTCGGTGCCCAGGGCATCAAGATCATGAGCGCCGGTCGTCTGAACGGCATCGAAATCGCACGTACCGAATGGTATCGCGAAGGCCGTGTGCCCCTGCACACCCTGCGCGCCGACATCGACTACGGCTTCTCCGAAGCAGAAACCACCTACGGCATCATCGGTGTCAAGGTGTGGGTCTACAAGGGTGATCACCTCGGCCGCAACGACGCGCCGGTGGTGGAAGAGCCGCAAGACGAACGTCGCCGTCGCCCGGGTCGTCCCGAAGGCCGCCGCCGTGAAGGCGAAGGCCGTCCGGGCGGCAACCGCCGCGGTGGTGCTGGTGCCGGTGCCGGTCGCCGCGCTGGGCCTGGCGCAGATGCGAAGAGTGGAGAATAACGATGCTGCAACCTAAGCGCAGAAAATACCGCAAGGAGCAGAAGGGCCGCAACACGGGTAAGGCTACCCGTGGCAACGCCGTGTCTTTCGGTGAATTCGGCCTGAAGGCAATGGGCCGTGGCCGTCTGACGGCTCGCCAGATCGAGTCGGCACGTCGTGCGATGACCCGTCACATCAAGCGTGGCGGCCGCATCTGGATCCGGATTTTCCCGGACAAGCCGATCTCGAAGAAGCCCGCCGAAGTCCGTATGGGTAACGGTAAGGGCAATCCGGAATACTACGTGGCAGAAATCCAGCCGGGCAAGATGCTGTACGAAATGGATGGCGTGACGGAAGAGCTGGCACGTGAGGCGTTCCGCCTCGCAGCTGCCAAGCTGCCGATCGCCACCAATTTCGTGGTGCGCCAGGTCGGGACGTAAGGAGAGCAGGGATGAAAGCATCCGAACTTCGCGGCAAAGATGCCGCAGGGCTGAACCAGGAGCTCTCCGAGCTGCTGAAGGCCCAATTTAGCCTGCGCATGCAAAAGGCCACCCAACAGCTGCAGAACACCAGCCAGCTGAAGAAGGTGCGCAAGGACATCGCGCGGGTGCAAACCGTGCTGAACGAGAAGGCGACCACGAAATGACTGAAACTGCACAAACGGAATCGTCGCTTCGCCGCACTCTGGTCGGCCGTGTAGTTAGCGACAAGATGGACAAGACCGTCACGGTCYTGATCGAAAACCGCGTCAAGCATCCCCTGTACGGCAAGTACGTGCTGCGTTCCAAGAAGTACCACGCACACGACGAAGCCAACCAGTACAAGGAAGGCGACAAGGTCGAGATCCAGGAATCGCGTCCGCTCTCGCGGACCAAGTCCTGGGTGGTTTCCCGTCTGGTCGAAGCTGCGCGCGTCATCTAAAAACCACAAGGTTTGCGGTTGACTTGCGAGTCCAGGGTTATGTGCTATAATCCTGGACTTCCGCTTTGTTGCATTCGCCTTAGCTGTATCACCCCGGCGAATTGACTGAGCGAACCTAGGCCGAGCGGCTCCTGATTAACCATGTTCAGGCCGCCTGGTAACTACCGACTTCAAAGTTGATCAACCCAAACGGTTGCTGGCGCAAAGCCGGAGACCGACGGGACCAAGACTGACCGGCGGGCGTTGCCCGGTGGATTAAGTTGGGAAGATAACACCATGATTCAGACAGAAAGCCGGCTCGAAGTGGCCGATAACACTGGTGCGCGCGAAGTACTGTGCATCAAAGTGCTGGGTGGGTCCAAGCGCCGCTATGCGAGCGTGGGCGACATCATCAAGGTGACCGTCAAGGACGCAGCGCCGCGCGGTCGCGTGAAGAAGGGCGATATTTACAATGCCGTCGTCGTGCGTACCGCCAAGGGCGTGCGTCGCGCTGATGGTTCGCTCGTCAAGTTCGACAGCAATGCCGCTGTCCTGCTGAACACCAAGCTCGAGCCGATCGGCACCCGTATCTTCGGGCCGGTGACTCGTGAACTCCGTACCGAGCGCTTCATGAAGATCGTGTCGCTCGCGCCGGAAGTGCTGTAAGGAGCCGCCATGAACAAGATTCGCAAAGGCGACGAAGTCATCGTCCTGACCGGCAAAGACAAGGGCAAGCGCGGTACCGTGCAAGCCATGCTCGGCGACAAGGTCGTGGTTGACGGCGTGAACGTTGCCAAGAAGCACGCACGTCCGAACCCGATGCTGGGCACCACTGGTGGTGTGGTCGACAAGGTCATGCCGCTGCATATTTCCAACGTTGCGCTCGTGGATGCCAATGGCAAGCCGTCGCGCGTCGGCATCAAGGTGGAAGACGGCAAGCGCGTGCGCGTGCTGAAGACCACCGGCGCCGTCGTGGCAGCTTGATTCTGGGCAAGGATAGGAGTTGAGCATGACAGCACGTCTGCAAGAGTTTTACAAAGAACAGGTCGTACCGAAGCTGATCGAACAGTTCGGTTTCAAGTCGGTCATGGAAGTGCCGCGCATCACCAAGATCACCCTGAACATGGGCCTTGGCGAAGCCATCAATGACAAGAAGGTCATTGAGCTGGCCGTGGGCGACCTGACCAAGATCGCCGGTCAGAAGCCGGTGGTGACCAAGGCCAAGAAGGCAATCGCCGGCTTCAAGATCCGCCAGGGTTATCCCATCGGCGCGATGGTGACGCTGCGTGGCGAGCGCATGTTCGAATTCCTGGATCGTTTCGTCACCGTGGCACTGCCCCGCGTGCGTGACTTCCGTGGTGTGTCGGGCCGCTCGTTCGATGGTCGTGGCAACTACAACATCGGTGTGAAAGAGCAGATCATTTTCCCCGAAATTGAGTACGACAAGATCGACGCACTGCGTGGTCTGAACATCAGCATCACGACGACGGCGAAGAATGACGAGGAAGCCAAGGCACTCCTCGGCGCATTCAAGTTCCCGTTCCGCAATTAAGGGGTTACCGTGGCTAAATTGGCTCTGATTGAACGTGAGAAGAAGCGCGCCAAGCTCGTGGCAAAGTATGCCGACAAGCGCGCAACCCTCAAGGCCATTATTGACGATCAGGAAAAGTCGGAAGAAGAGCGTTATGGCGCACGTCTGGAGCTGCAACAGCTCCCGCGCAACGCGAACCCGACCCGTCAGCGCAATCGCTGCGCGATCACCGGTCGTCCCCGCGGTACCTTCCGCAAGTTTGGCCTGGCGCGTAACAAGATCCGTGAAATCGCCTTCCGTGGCGAAATCCCGGGTCTGACGAAAGCCAGCTGGTAATTACGCACAGGCTACAGGAGAAACAGTATGAGCATGAGCGATCCTATCGCCGATATGCTGACGCGCATCCGCAACGCCCAAGGCGTGCAGAAAGCGTCGGTTGTCATGCCGTCGTCGAAGCTGAAAGTGGCAATCGCCAAGGTCCTGAAGGACGAAGGCTATATCGACGACTACGCCGTGAAGGAAGAAGGCGGCAAGGCACAACTGAGCATCGGTCTGAAGTACTACGCCGGCCGTCCGGTCATCGAGCGCATTGAGCGCGTCTCGAAGCCCGGTCTGCGCGTGTACAAGGGCCGCAGCGACATTCCCCAAGTGATGAACGGCCTGGGCGTCGCGATCATCTCGACCCCGCAGGGTCTGATGACCGACCGCAAGGCACGTGCCACTGGCGTGGGCGGCGAAGTTCTTTGCTACGTCGCGTAAGGAGTAACCATGTCCCGTGTAGGTAAGGCTCCCATCGCGCTGCCCAAAGGCGCAGAAGTCAATGTGGCGGCTGGCGTGCTCTCCGTGAAGGGCCCGCTCGGCACGCTGACGCAGCCGATTCACAGCCTGGTGCAGGTCAAGGTCGAAAACGACACGCTGACCTTCGCCCCGGCCGACGAATCGCGCGAAGCAAACGCACTGCAGGGCACCATGCGCGCCCTGGTGGCCAATATGGTCAAGGGTGTGACCACCGGTTTCGAGCGCAAGCTGAACCTGGTCGGCGTGGGCTACCGTGCCCAGCTGCAAGGTGCTGCGCTGAAGCTCCAGCTTGGTTTCTCGCACGACGTGATCCATGCGATGCCGGAAGGCGTGACGGCGACAACGCCCACGCAGACCGAGATCATCATCAAGGGTGCGGACAAGCAGAAAGTCGGTCAGGTTGCCGCGGAAGTTCGCGCGTACCGTCCGCCTGAGCCCTACAAGGGCAAGGGCGTTCGCTACTCGGACGAGCGCGTCATCCTGAAGGAAACCAAGAAGAAGTAAGGGGTGCAATCATGAACAAGAAAGACGCTCGTTTGCGCCGTGCACGTCAGACCCGCGCCAAGATCGCGGAGATGAAGATCAATCGTCTGACCGTGTTCCGTACGAATTCGCATATTTACGCCCAGGTCTACTCGCCGTGCGGCACGCAAGTGCTGGCTTCGGCTTCGACCGTCGAGGCAGAAGTGCGCAAGGAACTGACTGGCAGCGGTGCTACCGCCGCCGCCGCGACCCTGATTGGCAAGCGCATCGCCGAAAAGGCGAAGGCTGCCGGCGTGGAAACCGTTGCGTTCGATCGCGGCGGCTTCCGCTTCCATGGTCGCGTGAAGGCTCTGGCTGACGCTGCGCGTGAAGCCGGTCTCAAGTTCTAAGCGCACATAGAGAGATACGTCATGGCAAAAATGCAAGCAAAAGTCCAGCAGGACGAACGCGACGACGGCCTCCGCGAGAAGATGATCTCGGTCAACCGCGTCACCAAGGTGGTGAAGGGTGGCCGGATTCTCGGTTTCGCTGCGCTGACTGTGGTTGGTGACGGCGATGGCCGCATCGGCATGGGCAAGGGCAAGGCCAAGGAAGTGCCGGTGGCAGTTCAGAAGGCAATGGACGAAGCCCGTCGCAAGATGGTCAAGGTCTCGCTGAAGAACGGCACGCTGCAACACGAAGTCGTGGGCAAGCACGGCGCCGCCAAGGTGCTGATGATGCCGGCCAAGGAAGGTACCGGCGTGATCGCCGGCGGCCCGATGCGCGCGATCTTCGAAGTGATGGGCGTCACCAACGTGGTGACCAAGTCGCACGGCTCGACCAATCCGTACAACATGGTTCGCGCCACGCTGGACGGTCTTCAGAAGATGAGCACGCCCGGCGAGATCGCCGCGAAGCGCGGCAAGTCGGTTGAAGACATCCTCGGTTAAGGAGTCGGACGAAATGTCGCAACAAACCGTAAAAGTGCAACTCGTGCGCAGCCTGATCGGCACGCGTGAGGATCATCGCGCCACCGTCCGTGGCCTGGGCCTGCGCCGCATCAACTCGGTGTCGGAGCTGCAGGACACGCCCGCCGTGCGCGGCATGATCAACAAGGTGTCGTACCTGGTCAAGGTTCTGGCCTGATACAGGACACGGAGAGCAAGATGCAACTGAACAACCTGAAACCGGCCGCCGGTTCGAAGCACGCCAAGCGTCGCGTCGGCCGCGGTATCGGCTCCGGCCTGGGCAAGRCTGCCGGTCGTGGTCACAAGGGTCAGAAGTCGCGTTCGGGCGGCTTCCACAAGGTCGGCTTCGAAGGCGGTCAAATGCCGCTGTATCGTCGTCTGCCGAAGCGTGGCTTCACCTCGCTGACGAAGGAATTCACCGCCGAGGTGAGCCTGCGCGACATCGAGCGTCTGGAAGCTGCCGAAGTGGATCTGCTGGTTCTGAAGCAGGCTGGCCTGGTGGGCGATCTGATCAAGAGCGCCAAGGTCATCAAGGCCGGTGAGCTGACCCGCAAGGTGACGATCAAGGGTCTGGGTGCCACCGCTGGCGCCAAGGCTGCGATCGAAGCCGCCGGCGGTCAGATCGCGGCGTAATTTAGCAGCTGATTTCGCAGCATAGGCGAGTCACAGTCGGAGCATCGTTTGGCCACGGCGAAACCCAATGCAAGCACGCAAGCCAAGAACACGGCGAAGTACGGCGACCTCAAGCGCCGGCTGATGTTCCTGGTGCTGGCCCTGATCGTGTACCGCATCGGAGCGCATATTCCGGTGCCGGGGATCGATCCGGAACAGCTTGCGAAGCTTTTCCAGAGTCAGTCGGGTGGCATCCTCGGGATGTTCAACCTGTTCTCGGGCGGTGCGCTGTCGCGCTTTACCGTCTTCGCGCTCGGCATCATGCCGTACATCTCGGCGTCGATCATCATGCAATTGCTGACGATCGTGCTGCCGCAGCTGGAGTCGCTGAAGAAGGAAGGGCAGGCGGGTCAACGCAAGATCACGCAGTACACGCGCTACGGCACGGTGGTCCTGGCCACCTTCCAGGCGCTGTCGATCGCGGTCGCGCTGGAGTCTCAGCCCGGCCTGGTGATCGACCCGGGTCTGATGTTCCGGGCTACGGCGGTGATCACGCTGGTGACCGGCACGATGTTCCTGATGTGGCTGGGTGARCAGATYACYGAGCGGGGTMTSGGCAACGGCATTTCGATCATCATTTTCGGCGGTATCGCGGCGGGCTTGCCCAACGCGATCGGCGGTCTCTTCGAACTGGTTCGCACTGGTTCCATGAGCATCATCGCGTCGATCCTGATTGTCGCGATCATCGCCGGCGTGACGTTCGCCGTGGTGTTCGTCGAACGTGGCCAGCGCAAGATCCTGGTGAACTATGCCAAGCGTCAGGTCGGCAACAAGGTGTACGGCGGTCAGTCGTCGCACCTGCCGCTGAAGCTGAACATGGCAGGGGTGATTCCGCCGATCTTCGCATCGTCGATCATCCTGTTCCCGGCGACCATCGCGGGCTGGTTCACGTCTGACTCGACGGGCGCTGCAGGCCGGTTCATCAAGGACCTGGCGGCAACGCTGTCGCCGGGCCAGCCGGTCTACATCCTGCTGTACGCTGCTGCGATTGTATTTTTCTGCTTCTTCTATACGGCTCTGGTGTACAACAGCCGTGAAGTGGCGGATAACCTGAAGAAAAGCGGTGCCTTCATTCCGGGCATTCGTCCGGGCGAGCAGACGACGCGCTACATCGACAAGATCCTTGTGCGTCTGACGCTGGCTGGTGCGATCTACATCACACTGGTCTGCCTGTTGCCGGAATTCCTGGTACTGCGCTGGAACGTTCCGTTCTATTTTGGCGGAACCTCGCTGCTGATCATCGTGGTCGTCACGATGGACTTCATGGCCCAGGTCCAGTCCTATGTCATGTCGCAGCAATATGAGTCCCTGCTGAAGAAAGCGAATTTCAAGGGTAATTTGACCTTGCGCTAAAGCCGGGTCGGTACGGGCTAGGTATGGCAAAAGACGACGTCATCCAGATGCAGGGGGAGGTCCTGGAAAACCTTCCCAATGCGACGTTCCGAGTCAAACTGGAGAATGGCCACGTAGTGCTGGGCCACATCTCCGGAAAGATGAGAATGAACTACATCCGGATTCTTCCGGGTGACAAGGTGACGGTTGAGCTGACTCCATATGATCTGTCACGCGCGCGTATCGTCTTTCGGACGAAGTGAAGCGAACAGGAATTGAAGGAAGAGGAAAATCATGAAAGTGCTGGCTTCTGTTAAGCGCATTTGCCGCAACTGCAAAGTTATCAAGCGCAACGGTGTCGTGCGCGTGATCTGCTCGTCGGATCCCCGCCACAAGCAACGCCAAGGCTAATCGTAAAGAGGATTGACGAATGGCACGTATCGCAGGGGTTAACATCCCGAACCACAAGCATACCGAGATCGGCCTGACGGCTATTTACGGTATCGGCCGCTCGCGCGCCCGCAAGATTTGCGAGGCCACCGGCGTTCCGTTTGACAAGAAGGTCAAGGACCTGACCGACGCCGACCTGGAAAAGCTTCGTGACGAAGTCGGCAAGGCCACGGTCGAGGGTGACCTGCGTCGTGAAACCACGATGAACATCAAGCGTCTGATGGACCTTGGTTGCTATCGTGGCGTCCGTCACCGCAGGGGTCTCCCGATGCGCGGTCAGCGCACCCGCACCAACGCCCGTACCCGCAAGGGTCCGCGTAAGGCCGGCGTGGCTCTGAAGAAGTAAAGCCGAAGGCAGAGGAAGAAACTAATGGCAAAAGGTCCGAATAACGCCGCCCAGCGCGCGCGTAAGAAGGTCAAGAAGAACGTTRCCGACGGCATTGCGCACGTCCACGCTTCGTTCAACAACACCATCATCACGATCACCGACCGTCAGGGCAATGCCCTGGCGTGGGCGACCTCGGGTGGCCAGGGCTTCAAGGGTTCGCGCAAGTCGACCCCGTTTGCAGCCCAGGTCGCAGCAGAGAACGCCGGCCGCGTGGCGCAAGACCAGGGCATCAAGAACCTGGACGTGCGCATCAAGGGCCCCGGCCCTGGCCGTGAATCGGCTGTCCGTGCGCTGAACGCGCTGGGCATCAAGATCTCGGTGATCGAAGACGTGACGCCGGTGCCGCACAACGGCTGCCGTCCGCCGAAGCGCCGCCGCATCTAAGCGACGCTGTCATACCCGGGTGGCCGGCGGGGTTTCTTGCCGGTGGCCCGGTGTGGTATCATCGCACGTTGACCTGCTGCATCAGCTTTGCGGCAGGTTTTCGTTTTGCGCCTTTGCGTTTGTCGGGTCGAAGTCTTGGTCCGCCGCCTGGCGCAGTAGCCAGTCATGCTTTTGCGTGCCCCTCCGGGAGCGCGCTGGATAAGCCCACCGTCTGCCACTCAGGCGCCCCCAAGGGGCGGAGAAGGCGGACTCGCGGCGCGTACACAAGGCGCCGCGATCGATCAGGAAGGAAGATAAAGTGGCACGTTATATCGGCCCGAAGGCCAAACTCTCCCGCCGTGAAGGCACCGACCTGTTCCTGAAGAGCGCACGTCGCTCGCTCGCCGACAAGTGCAAGCTGGACAGCAAGCCGGGCCAGCATGGCCGTACCTCGGGTACGCGCACCTCCGACTACGGCAACCAGCTGCGTGAAAAGCAGAAGGTCAAGCGTATCTATGGCGTGCTCGAGCGCCAGTTCCGCCGTTACTTCGCCGAAGCCGACCGCCGCAAGGGCAACACCGGCGAAAAGCTGCTGCAACTGCTGGAATCGCGCCTGGACAACGTCGTCTATCGCATGGGCTTCGGCTCGACCCGCGCCGAAGCGCGCCAGCTCGTGTCGCACAAGGCGATCCTGCTGAACGGTCAGGCCCTGAACGTGCCGTCGGCACAGGTCAAGGCTGGCGACGTCATCACCATCCGCGAGCAGTCGAAGAAGCAAGTCCGTATCGCCGAAGCGCTGTCGCTGGCCGAGCAATCTGGTTTCCCGCAATGGGTCGCCGTTGACGCGAAGAAATTCGAAGGCACGTATAAACAAGTGCCGGATCGCGCCGATATCTCCGGTGACATCAACGAAAGCCTGATCGTCGAATTGTATTCGCGTTAATCGCACGAATCTGTCCGACACMATCGAACGGTCAGGGGCTTGCGTTTCTCGTCAAGCTTCACATTCAGCCCGACGCGCTGCCGCGCGCCGGGCTTATTGCCCATCGTACGATGGGATTTTCAGGTTCCATACGTCAGCCTTATCGGTGTAACGAGCCGAGGGTATTGAAAAGGACAACCTAATGCAAACAGCACTCCTCAAGCCTAAAATCATCGCCGTAGAGCCGCTGGGCGACCATCACGCGAAGGTCGTGATGGAGCCGTTCGAGCGTGGCTACGGCCATACGCTCGGTAACGCCCTGCGTCGCGTGCTGCTGTCGTCGATGGTCGGCTATGCCCCGACCGAAGTCACGATCGCTGGGGTGGTCCACGAGTATTCCACCATCGATGGCGTGCAGGAAGACGTAGTCAACCTGCTGCTCAATCTGAAGGGTGTGGTCTTCAAGCTGCACAACCGTGATGAAGTCACGGTGTCGCTGCGCAAGGAAGGCGAAGGCGTTGTGACGGCTGCCGATATCGAGCTGCCGCACGATGTCGAGATCATCAACCCCGGCCACGTGATCGCTCACCTGTCGGCCGGCGGCAAGCTCGACATGCAGGTCAAGGTCGAACAAGGCCGTGGCTATGTGCCGGGCAACGTGCGCAAGTTCGGCGACGAAGCGGGCAAGGTCATCGGCCGCATCGTGCTGGACGCTTCGTTCTCGCCKGTGCGCCGTGTGTCGTACGCAGTGGAATCCGCTCGCGTGGAACAGCGTACCGACCTCGACAAGCTGGTGATGAACATCGAAACCGATGGCGTGATCTCGCCCGAGGAAGCGATCCGCCAGTCGGCCCGCATCCTGGTCGACCAGCTGTCCGTGTTCGCCGCGCTGGAAGGCACCGAGTCGTCGGCGGAAGCCGCTTCGAGCCGCACGCCGCAGATCGACCCGATCCTGCTGCGCCCGGTCGACGACCTGGAGCTGACGGTGCGTTCGGCCAACTGCCTGAAGGCCGAAAACATCTACTACATCGGCGACCTGATCCAGCGCACCGAGAACGAGCTGCTGAAGACCCCGAACCTGGGTCGCAAGTCGCTCAACGAAATCAAGGAAGTGCTGGCTTCGCGCGGCCTGACCCTTGGCATGAAGCTCGAGAACTGGCCGCCCGCAGGTCTGGAGAAGTAATTTCGCCGCGCGCGGCGGGGGGCAGGTCCCCGCGCCGCGCCGGTGATCCCGGCAGCCGGCATGTGCCGGCCGCTCCAATCGACTACCGGCCCGCGCCGAACCGGGGATTGACCCGGCCAAGCGATAGAAGAGCTGGTCAAACATTGCAATAAAGGAATCATCATGCGTCACCGTCATGGTTTGCGGAAACTGAACCGCACCTCGTCGCACCGTCTCGCGATGCTGCGCAACATGTCCAACTCGCTGTTCCAGCACGAGCTGATCAAGACCACCCTGCCCAAGGCCAAGGAACTGCGCAAGGTTGTCGAGCCGCTCATCACGCTGGCCAAGAAGGACACCGTTGCCAACCGCCGCCTGGCCTTCGCCCGCCTGCGCGACCGCGACATGGTCACCAAGCTGTTCAACGAACTCGGCCCGCGCTACAACGCTCGTCCGGGCGGCTACACGCGTATCCTGAAGTTCGGCTTCCGCCAGGGCGACAATGCGCCGATGGCGCTGGTCGAGCTGGTTGACCGTCCGGAAATCACCGAAGCCCCGGCAGAAGAAGCCGCGGAATAAGGTTGATGCCGTCCCGCCGCCTGCGACCATTGGTCCCCGGCGGCTGGCGCGGACACCGCTTACAATCGAGCCAGGCTAGATGCCTGGCTCTTTTGTTTTTGCGGCCCCCGGTTTGCGGGCCGCAAGCCTGGGGCCGGGTGGCGAGTGGGAGACGAGCGATGAGCGACAGCGAGACGATACTGGTGATGACGGCGTTGCCCGATGCCGAAGCCGCCGCGCGCGTGGCGCGCGCCGTGCTGGAATCGCGCCTGGCAGCCTGCGTGAACCGGCTTGCGCCGTGCGAGTCCGAATACTGGTGGCGCGGCGAGATCGAGACGGCGAAGGAGTGGCCGCTGGTGATCAAGACCACGCAGGACCGCTACGCGGCGCTGGAAGCCGCGATCCGCCTGGCCCACCCCTACGAGGTGCCGGAGATCGTGGCCGTGCCCGTGGTGGCCGGCTTCGCGCCCTACCTGGCCTGGGTCGCCGAGGAAACGGGTGCGGCCCCGGCCGGTGACGAGCGGGCATAGCAACGCCGGGCGGCCGTGATGCCGATCGCCGCGCGGCAAGACCAACGATATTTTCAAGGACGGAGCATGGGTTTCGCAGTGGAGTCGGGCGCGTTGGGCCGCCAGCCGGCAACAACGGTGGTGCGGCAAAATGCCGCAGTGCGCTTGCTGTTCTCGCTGCTGGCCATGCTGTGGCTCTGCTTCGGCGGTATCGCGCATGCGGCCTCGGAGGAAGACTTCCTGCCGCCGGAACAGGCGTTCCGCTTCGCCGCGCGCCAGGTCGACGCGCAGACCATCGAGGTCCGCTTCGACGTGGCCGACGGCTACTACCTCTACCGCGACCGTTTTGCCTTTGCCGCGCAACCGGCATCGGTCAAGCTGGGCGCGCCTGCGTTTCCGCCGGGCAAGGTCAAGTTCGACGAGACCTTCGGCAAGGAGATGGAGACCTATCACGGTGGCCTGACCATTCGCGTGCCGGTCGAAGCCGCGCCCGCCGATGGCAAGTGGTCGCTGGTGGTGACCTCGCAGGGCTGCGCCGACAAGGGCTTGTGCTATCCGCCGATGGAGAGTGTCTTCAAGGTGGGCGGTGGTGCGCTCGACGGCCTGTTTGGCAAGACTGCGAAGGCGGATTCGACTCCTGCCGGCGTACCCGCCCCTGCGGGGACGGCCAGGAGCGCTGGCAACGCCAGCGCCGCGGCCGACGCGGCTGCCGCCCCCCTGTCGGGCCCGGCCGACGAGAACGACCGCATCGCGGGCGCGCTGGCCAGCCGCAATCTCGGCCTGATCGCTGCACTGTTCTTCGGCCTCGGCGTGCTGCTGACCTTCACCCCCTGCGTGCTGCCSATGGTGCCGATCCTGTCCTCCATCGTGGTGGGCGAGCACGTCACGCGCGGCCGTGCGCTGCTGGTGTCCCTGGCCTATGTGTTCGGCATGGCGGTGGTCTACACCGGCGTCGGGGTGGCCGCCGGGGTGCTCGGCGAAGGCTTGTCCGCCGCGCTGCAGGCCCCGTGGGTGCTGGCATTGTTCGCCGCGCTGATGGTGGGCCTGTCGCTGTCCATGTTCGGCCTCTACGAACTGCAGTTGCCGCAGCGCTGGCAGACCCGGCTGACGGCATCGTCCAACCGGCGCCAGGGCGGGCAGCTGGCCGGCGCCGCCGCCATGGGCGCAATCTCCGCGCTGATCGTCGGCCCCTGCGTGACCGCGCCGCTGGCCGGCGCGCTGGCCTATATCGCGCGTACCGGCGACGCCATGACCGGTGGCGCGGCGCTGTTCGCCATGGCGCTCGGCATGGGCCTGCCGCTGGTGCTGGTGGGCGTTGGCGCGGGTAACCTGCTGCCTCGCGCCGGGCGCTGGATGGAGATGACCAAGCGCTTCTTCGGTTTTCTGCTGCTGGGCGTGGCGCTGTGGATGGTCAGCCCGGTCCTGCCAGCCTGGGTGCTGATGACGGGGTGGGCTGCCCTGCTGCTGGTGGGCGCCGTGTTCCTGAGCGCCTTCGAGGCGCTCGGCCCGGATGCGCATGGCCTGGCCCGCGTGGGCAAGGGCCTCGGCCTGCTGGCCGCGCTGGCCGGTGCGATCCTGCTGGTGGGGCTGGCCTCCGGCGGCCGCGATCCGCTGCAGCCGCTGGCCCACCTGGCGGCCCTGCGCGCCAATCCGGAAGCCGTCGTCGGCAAGGTGTCCGAGGCACGCTTCGAGCGGGTACGTTCGGTGGCCGAGCTCGATGCGCGCGTGGCGCAGGCCGCCGCCGCGGGCAAGCCGGTGCTGCTGGATTTCTATGCCGACTGGTGCGTGAGCTGCAAGGAAATGGAGCGCTTCACGTTCAGCGACGATCGTGTGCGCTCGCGCCTGTCCGGCGTGGTGATGCTGCAGGCCGATGTCACCCGCAACAATGAAGACGATCGCGCGCTGCTCAAGCGCTTCGGCCTGTTCGGTCCGCCCGGCATCATCCTGTACGGCACGGACGGGCGCGAGCGGCCGGTCCGCGTGATCGGCTACCAGCCGGCCGCGCGCTTCCTCGACAGCCTCGCGCGCGCGTTCGACGCCAAGGCCAGCATCTGAGAGTCGGGCGCGGGGAGCGGCCGCTCAGTTGTGGTCCAGCCGCCGCCCCAGCCCCCACACCGCGGCCAGCACCACCACCACCGCGCCCATCAGCCCCAGCGACCACCAGAAGCCTTCCGGCTCGCGCAGCCACGGCATGCGCTCGAAATTCATGCCGAAGATGCCAGTGATCAACGTGAGCGGCATGAACAGCGCGGTGATCAGCGTCAGCGTGCGCATGGTGCGGTTGGTACGGTGGGCTACCGCCGAGAAATGGATCTGCACGGCGGATTCGATCGAATCCTCGAGCCGGCGCGCGTGGGCTAGCACGCGCGAGATATGTTCCATCACATCGTTGATGCGCACCAGCAGTGCGTCATCGCGGCCCGCCGATGTGGCTTGCCCCTCGCTCGCGATGCTGTAGCTGTTGTCCAGCAGACTGTCGCGGAATTCCTGCAGGGCATCGTGCTGCTCCTCGCACAGGTGCTCGAGCCGGCGCAGCTCGATGCGTGCGTCGAGCAGCCCTTCCCAGCTCGAAAAGCTGCGCCGGGTGCTGAGCAGCGCGCGCTGCCAGCGGTCGAGCTGGCGCGTGAGCGGCGCGCGCAGTTCCAGGTAGCGGTCGACCATCGCGTTGAGCAGCCTGAGCATCAGGTCCTCGGGGCGGGTCGGCGGGCGGATGCCATGCACCAGCGCGGCGTGCCCGTTGGACCGTGCCTTGGACGCCGTCTGCGGCCGCGGGTCCCGGCATAGTTCGAGCAGCCGCTGGCGCACCTGGTCGAGCGTGCGCGACTGCGCCGGCCGCACCGTGAGCAGCACATTGTCGAAGACGAAGCACGTCACCGGCTGGGTGTCGATCCGCGCCAGCGCGGGCAGGAAGCCCGGCGGGTAGCGGCGCGGCTTGGCCGCGCGCGGCCGCGTGGCTGCCGGGGCGGGCGAGGCAGGTGCGGCGGGCGCGCCCGTTGCGGGCTGGTCCGGCAGCGTCTGCGGATTCGCCGCGACCGGTGCCGCCGCGCTCGCCGCGGACTCGCCGCCCGCCTCGGCGATCAGCCGGCTGGTCTCGAAGGTGAGCTTGCGGAAGATCACCATGTCGTACGCATGGGTCGTATCGAAATACGACGGATGCGCAGGATTGGTGGCGTCGATCAGGTGCAGGTCCAGCACCGGCGCGCCGGTGAGCGCCTGCACGCTGTCGCGCCAGGCCGCCGGCGCCGCGCTGACCTCCTCGATCGGCGTGTCGACCCACACGAAGCGGGCCGCTGCGTTGCCGGCGAGAAAGTCGCGCGCCTCGTCGAGCGAGGCGAGCTGGTGGACCTGGCTGGCGGAAAAACCTAGCAGCTGCATCCGGGCCGGTTCAGCGCGTGAGCAGGCGGGCGGCGTCGCGCGCGAAATAGGTCAGGATGCCGTCGGCGCCGGCGCGGCGGAAGGCCAGCAGCGATTCCATCATGACCTTGTCGTGATCCAGCCAGCCATTCTGCGCGGCGGCCTTGAGCATCGCGTACTCGCCGCTGACCTGGTAGACGTAGGTGGGGAAGCGGAACTCGTCCTTCACGCGGCGCACGATGTCCAGGTACGGCATGCCCGGCTTGACCATCACCATGTCGGCGCCTTCCATGATGTCCTGCGCCACTTCGCGCAGAGCCTCGTCGGTATTAGCCGGATCCATCTGGTAGGTCATCTTGTTGCCCTTGCCCAGGTTCGCCGCCGAGCCCACCGCGTCGCGGAAGGGGCCGTAGAACGCCGAGGCATACTTGGCCGAATAGGCCATGATGCGGGTATGGATGTGGCCGTTGTCCTCCAGCGCGGCGCGCACCGCGCCGATGCGCCCGTCCATCATGTCCGACGGCGCCACGATGTCCACGCCGGCCTGTGCCTGCGTGAGCGCCTGCCTGACCAGGATCTCGACCGTGACATCGTTGATCACATAGCCGTTGTCGTCGAGCACGCCGTCCTGGCCGTGGCTGGTGTACGGATCCAGCGCGACGTCGGTCAGCACGCCGAGTTCGGGGAAGCGGTCCTTCAGCGCGCGCACGGCGCGCGGGATCAGGCCTTCGGCGTTGGTGGCCTCGATGCCGTCCGGCGTCTTCAGCGCCGGGTCGATCACCGGGAACAGCGCGATCACCGGGATGCCCAGCTTGACGCAGTCCTCTGCCACCGGCAGCAGCAGGTCCACCGAGACGCGCTCCACGCCCGGCATGGACGCCACGCTTTCGCGCTGGTTCTGGCCGTCGAGGATGAAAACCGGGTAGATCAGGTTGTCCGGCGACAGGCGGTTTTCGCGCATCAGCCTGCGCGAGAAGTCATCGCGGCGCATGCGGCGTGGACGGTACTCGGGGAAAGTGGACATGGCTTGAGGATGAGGGATCGGAAGGAATGGCGGGAGTGGCCGCGCCGCCGGCCGCGATTGGCTGGCGAGTGCTCGAGCAGGCCGCTCCGAAAGAAAAACTAAACTTTTGATCGTGCCCGCTATCATACTCGCGGACACTCTGTGTTGCGCTTGCGTGATGCAGCGTCCCCCGCTACTCCTCCCTGAGCGGGTACCCGCCTTCAACCGGCGGGAAAGTTCGCCCCCGTTGCTTGCAACGGGGTTTTTTTTGCCTTGCGTTTTTGTCGCCTCGCCGCCGCGCGCGGGCGCGGTTTGCGCAGCGGCGGGTACGCGCCGGAGCCTATTCCGTGGCGAGGCCGGGCGCGCCTTCGGCAGGCGCGGGCTCCGTGCCGGGCGCCACCGGCGGTTGCGCCTCGGGCAACGCCATCCACCCGGCCACCACGCGCTGGGCTTCCTCGATGCCGCGGCGCTTGAGGCTGGAGAACAGCTGCGCGGTCAGCGGCACCGGCGTGTCGAGCTGTTCGGCGTAGCCGGCCAGCACCTTGCGCGTTTCGCGCAAGGCCTGGGCATTCTCGCTGTTGGTCAGCTTGTCCGCCTTGGTCAGCAGCACGTGGATCGGGCGGCCGGTGGGCAGGAACCACTCCACCATCTGGCAATCCAGGTCGGTAAACGGCCGGCGCGCGTCCATCATCAGCACCAGCCCGGCCAGTTGCGTGCGGGTCTGGACGTAGTCGCTGAGCAGCCCCTGCCAGTGGAACTTGGCCGAGCCCGATACCTGTGCGTAGCCGTAGCCGGGCAGGTCGACCAGGAAGGCCAGCGGATCCGGCGCCTTGACGGGCGCCACCGAGAAATAATTGATGTGCTGCGTGCGGCCCGGCGTGCGCGAAGAGAAGGCCAGCCGCTTCTGGTTGCACAGGATATTGATGGCGGTCGACTTGCCGGCATTGGAGCGGCCGGCAAAGGCCACTTCCGGCACCGCCGTGGCAGGCAGGTCGCGCAGGTGGTTGACGGTGACGAAGAAGCGGGCCTGATGTAGGAGGGACATGCGCGTGGGCAATGAGGCGGGTCGGCGGCAGCTGGGCGCGAGACGTTGGAGCTGCCGGCGTGATCGCGCCGATGTGAGTGAGGCGGGCGGCACATATGCCGCCTGATTGGCCGGGGGTGACGTCGGGCCGCGTCGCGGCGCGCACATCCTCTATCCGGCACACGATTTATTGTACAATAACGCGGTTAACGGCCTCCCGATTGGGTGACGCGTGGCATCCTTGGCCCGCGTCATTTCAGGAGGGAAGCCTTGCGTGTCCGTTCCATCGTGGTAGCGCGGCCTCTCAGTTCCGGTCTCGTTGCGGCGGCGCCAAGAACCGGCGCCGGCACAGCGAGGCAAGCAAGGGCCGGGGGTCTGCTACCTGGATATTCGCACGGTCCGCCACATCCGATCGATTCGTTCGCACGGGCGTGGCGCCATCCGGGTCGCGTCTGGGCGTTGTCTGTTCAGGCGGCCGGGCGGCCGTCGTGATGAATTTCCGATGTCAAAGTCCCAGTCCTGCGCGTCCTCACCGCGGGCAGGGGGCTGAACGGCGTGCTCCGTGGAATTCAAAACAATTCAGACAAGGTGTGCGAATGAACCGCATTGCGAAACTTCTGGCTGTCGTGGCGCTGGCTCTGCCTGCAACCGCCATGACGGGTCTGGCATCTGCAGCCGAGCAGCCCGCCGCGAAGGCCGACCCGGCCAAGGGCGAAACGCTGTACACGCAAGGTGCCCCCGATCGCAATGTGCCCGCCTGCCTGAGTTGCCACGGCGCCAACGGCAACAGCGGCGGCGCCGCCAATCCGAAGCTGGCCGCCCAGCATCCCGAATACGTCCACAAGCAGCTCGACGACTTCAAGGCCAAGAGCCGCAGCAACGCCATCATGTCGCCGTACGCGGCCGCCCTGTCCGATCAGGAAATGAAGGACGTCGGCGCCTACCTGGCCAAGCAGGCCCTGAAGCCCGCCACCGCCAAGAACAAGGACACCATCGAAGCCGGCCAGAAGATCTACCGTGGCGGCATCGCCGCCAAGGGCGTGCCGGCCTGCGCGGCCTGCCACGGCCCCAACGGCTCCGGCATCCCGGCCCAGTACCCGCGCATCGGCGGCCAGTGGTCCGAGTACACCGAGGCCCAGCTCGTCGCGTTCCGCCAGGGCACGCGCAAGAACAATTCCGTGATGACCACGATCGCCGCCAAGATGTCGGACGCCGAGATCAAGGCTGTCGCCGACTACGTCGCCGGCGTGCGTTGAGAGGTCAGTTCAGACGAAACCCTGGCGTCATTGCGCTGCTGGCCGCGCCTGCGGTACTGTCGCCAGGCTTCTCCCTGAAAACAACCTCACCAAGTCGTTCCGCGCCGGCGCAAGCAAGCGGCCGGCAGCAATCGAAGAGGGTGGCCTGCGCGAGCAAGTCCACCCTCTTTTTATTTGATGGCCCAGGGCCACACTGCATATGTCGAGCGCTTCCACCTCAGGACTGCACCTGAAGACCTCCCACCGCCTGCTGCGCGACGCGGTGGAGCTGCTGTCGTCGATGCGTTTCGCCATTGCGCTGCTGACGGTGATCGCCATCGCCAGCGTGGTGGGCACGGTCCTCAAGCAAAACGAGCCGTATCCCAACTACGTCAACCAGTTCGGGCCGTTCTGGGCCGACCTGTTCCACACGCTGTCGCTGCAGAAGGTCTACGGCTCCTGGTGGTTCCTTCTGATCC
Source organism: Cupriavidus sp. 05N38 (assembly GCF_056397345.1). Taxonomy (NCBI): domain Bacteria; kingdom Pseudomonadati; phylum Pseudomonadota; class Betaproteobacteria; order Burkholderiales; family Burkholderiaceae; genus Cupriavidus; species Cupriavidus sp. 05N38. The sequence continues at coordinate 108,449 of NZ_JBFTNF010000009.1, read as the reverse complement.
TGGCCTTCCTGGTGATCTCCACCTCGCTGTGCCTGACCCGCAACGCGCCCAAGATGGTCAACGACATGCGCTCGTGGAAGGACCATGTGCGAGAGCGCAGCCTGCGTGCCTTCCATCACCGCGCCGAGTTCGATRCCGGCCGGCCGCGCGCCGACGCGGTGGCGCGCCTGTCCGCGCTGCTGGCCAACCGGGGCTACCGCATCAAGACCGTGCCGCATGAGGGCGCCACCCTGCTGGCCGCCAAGGCGGGCGCGGCCAACAAGCTCGGCTATATCCTCGCGCATACGGCCATCGTGGTGATCTGCATCGGCGGCCTGCTCGACGGCGACATGCTGATCCGCGCGCAGATGTGGTTCGGCGGCAAGACGCCGATCAGCGGCAATGCCGTGATCAACGACATCCCGCCGCAGCACCGCCTGTCGGTCAACAATCCGGGCTTCCGCGGCAATGCCTTCGTGCCGGAAGGCTCGACGGTGTCCACCGCCATCCTCAATATCGCGGACGGCGCGCTGGTGCAGGACCTGCCGTTCAATATCACGCTGAAGAAATTCACGGTCGAGCATTACTCGACCGGCATGCCCAAGCTGTTCGCCTCCGACGTGATCATCACCGACCGCGCCACCGGCCGCCGCACCGAGGCCACGGTCAAGGTCAACGAGCCGCTGGTGGTGGATGGCGTGGCCATCTACCAGTCGAGCTTCGAGGACGGCGGCTCCAGGCTGAAATTCGTCGGCTACCCGATGCAGGGCGGCAGCGACAAGACCTTCGCCTTCGCCGGCACCGTGGGTGCCAACACGCCGCTCGCCGGTACCGGCAGCGCCGCGGATGCCGAGGGCCTCACGGTGGAGTTCAGCGACTTCCGCCTGATGAATATCGAGAACGTCACCGACGCCTCCGGCAAGCCCGACGCACGCGGCGTGGCGCGCAAGTCGTTCAATGAGAAGCTCGAATCCMACCTCGGCTCGGCCGTCAATCCCGAGCGCGCGAAGGAGTTGCGCAACGTGGGCCCGTCGGTGCAGTACAAGCTGCGCGACCGCAACGGCCAGGCGCGCGAGTTCAACAACTACATGGTGCCGGTGCAGCTGGACGGCCAGACGGTCTTCCTGGCCGGCATGCGCGACTCGCCCAGCGAGCCGTTCCGCTACCTGCGCATTCCCGCCGACGAGCAGAACAGCGTGGCGGACTGGATGCGCCTGCGCGCCGCCTTGCAGGACCGCGCGCTGCGCGGCGAGGCGGCGCGCCGCTTCGCGCTCGCCTCGATGCCGGGCGCCGATCGCGAGACCCTGCGCGGCCAGCTGGCCGAAAGCGCGCTGCGCGCGCTCGACCTGTTTGCCGGCGCCGCGCGCAGCAATCCGCAGGCGCCGCCGGGCGGCTTCACCGCCATCGCCGGGTTCCTGGAGAAGTCGGTGCCGCCGGCCGAGCAGCAGAAGGCGGCCGACGTCCTGCTCAAGATCCTCAATGGCGCGATGTGGGAGCTGTGGCAGCTGGCGCGCGCCCAGGACAAGCTGCCGGTCGTGCCCAACAGTGCCCAGAGCGGCGCTTTCCTGCAGCAGGCGATCAACGCCCTGTCCGACGGCTTCTTCTACACGGCACCGGTTTTCCTGCAGCTCGACGACTTCACCGAGGTCAAGGCCAGCGTGTTCCAGATGACCCGTGCACCAGGAAAGAACATCGTGTATCTTGGCTGTCTGCTGCTGGTGCTGGGCGTGTTCTCGATGTTCTACATCCGCGAGCGCCGGGTCTGGGTCTGGGTCAAGGATCGGGGCGCCGCGGCGGCGGATACCGAGGCCGCCGGGGACGGCAAAGACGGGCAGGGCGCAGCCAGCCACGTGCTGATGGCCATGTCCACCCAGCGCCGAACGCTGGATTTCGAGAAGGAATTTGCCGCCCTGCGCGATGACGTCGGCAGGGCAGCCGGCAGCGCAGGTGATGCAGTTGACGCCGGCGACGCCGGCAAGGGCAAGCCGGCCACGCATTGAACGAGGCCAGCCCCCGCAATCAAGCAGGAACCACTATGTCTTCGAATGTGAATCAGGCCAGGACGGCGATGCCGGCGAGCGCGCCCGCACGTGCCGCAGACGGTGCCGACCAGGCTTACCTGGAACCGTCCTTCCTGCGCCGGCTGGGATGGGCCGACTGGCTGTTCGCGCTGTTGCTGGCAGTGGGGGCGGGCTTCGCGCTCACGCGCTACGGCGAGTGGATGAACGTCTACGACAAGGGCGTGCTGATCGCCGCGGTGCCCACCTTTGCGCTGCTGGGCTGGCACTGGAAGCCGCTGCGGCTGCTGATGGTGGCACTGGCGGTGTTGTCGCTGTTCGCCATCCAGCTCTATCACGGCCAGCTCGCGCGTGCCGAGCAGGCTTTCTTCCTCAAGTACTTCCTGTCGAGCCAGTCGGCCATCCTGTGGATGAGCGCGCTGGTGTTCCTGTCCACGCTGTTCTACTGGGGCGGCCTGCTGGCGCGCGCCGAGACCGGCCTGCAGATCGGCAGCAAGATGGCGTGGGCGGCGGTGGTGCTGGGCTTCAYCGGCATGCTGGTGCGCTGGTACGAGTCGTACCTGATCGGCGCCGACATCGGCCACATTCCCATCTCCAACCTCTACGAAGTGTTCGTGCTGTTCACGCTGATCACTTCGCTGTTCTACCTGTACTACGAAGGCCACTACGCCACCCGCGCGCTCGGGCCGTTCGTGATGCTGGTGGTGTCGGCCGCGGTCGGCTTCCTGCTCTGGTACACGGTCAGCCGCGACGCCAGCGAGATCCAGCCGCTGGTGCCCGCGCTGCAGAGCTGGTGGATGAAGATCCACGTGCCCGCCAATTTCATCGGCTATGGCACCTTCGCCCTGGCTGCGATGGTCTCGGTGGCGTACCTGCTCAAGCAGCACGGCATCCTCGCCGAGCGCCTGCCCGCGCTCGAAGTGCTGGACGATGTGATGTACAAGGCCATCGCCGTGGGCTTTGCCTTTTTCACCATCGCCACCATCCTCGGCGCGCTGTGGGCGGCCGAGGCCTGGGGCGGCTACTGGAGCTGGGATCCGAAGGAGACCTGGGCGCTCATCGTCTGGCTCAACTACGCGGCCTGGCTGCACATGCGCCTGATGAAGGGCCTGCGCGGCACGATGGCGGCGTGGTGGGCGCTGGTGGGCTTGCTGGTGACGACCTTCGCCTTCCTTGGTGTCAACATGTTCCTCTCCGGCCTGCATAGCTACGGCGAACTCTGATCCGGATGCTGCGCTGCAAGAAGAAAGCCCGCCGAGAACCCGGCGGGTTTTTTTTCGCCCATATGGAATAAAGTCGTCACATCCGGTGTTTACTGAAGGGACGGCGCCGGCTGGCGGCGCCGCATCGCAATCGCATGGAGACACCCATCATGGCCCGTTCCCGTCTTTCCGCTTTCCCGTCCCTGACTTCGCTGTCACGTCCTGCCGCGCTCGCCCTGGCCTGCTCCGCCGTACTGCTGTCCGCCTGTTCGGGCATGGGTGGCATGGGCGGTGGCGGCGGCAATATGCCGCCCACGGTGAAGGTCGCCAACGGTGCGCTGACCGATCCGCAAGGCCTGACGCTCTATACCTTCGATCGCGACGGCGGCGACAAGAGCGTGTGCAACGGCGCCTGCTCCACCAACTGGCCGCCGCTGATGGCCTCGCCGGGCACCAGCGCCATGGGCAGCTACACCATCATCACGCGCGACGATGGTTCCAAGCAGTGGGCCTACCGCGGCAAGCCGCTGTACCGCTTCGCCAAGGATGCCAAGCCGGGCGACCGCACTGGCGACAACTTCAACAACGTCTGGCACGTCGCCACGCCCTGAACGCGGCGCGTGCAGCCTGAGGGCATGGACGGCTTCGACCGCCAGCTGGTCGCGCTGGCGCCGCGCCTGCGGCGCCACGCGCGCGGCCTGACCGGGGACGCGGCGAGCGCCGACGACCTGGTGCAGGACACGCTGGAGCGCGCCCTGCGCTACCGCTGGCGCTTTCGCCTGCGCACCGGCGCCTGGTGGGGCGACGGCGCCGACGGGTTGCTGTCCTGGCTGCTGACGATGATGCACAGGCTGCGCATCAATGCTTACCGGCGTGCCGATCTCGTGACCTTTGCCGACACCCTTCCCGACGTACCCAGTGCTGCGCCCGGACCCGCCCTCGGGCTGGACCTGGAGAGGGCGCTCGCCCGCCTGCCCGAAGCCCAGCGCGCGGTGATGCTGCTGGTTGGCCTGGAGCAGTTCACCTATGCCGAGACGGCGCAATTGCTGGGCGTGCCGGTCGGCACGGTGATGTCGCGCCTGGCGCGCGCGCGCGAGCAGATGCGCGAGCTGCTCGATGGCAGCCCGGCCGCGCCACACGCCGGCGCCGCCGGTGGCGTGCATGGTCTGCAGCGAGTCAAGTGATGTCCCCGATCAGCGAAACCGATCTCCACGCCTATGCGGACGGCCAGCTCGACCCGGCCCGCCGCGCCGAGGTGGAAGCGTTCCTGGCGGCCCATCCCGAGGCCGCCGCGCGGGTCAGCGCATGGCGCCGCCAGACCGGAGAGCTGCACGCCGCGCTGGATGGCGTGCTCAATGAAGCCGTGCCCCTGCGCGCGCTGCCCCCGAGGCTGCAAGGCCGCGCCGCCGGGCCGGCACGGCGCATGGCGGGCTGGGGCATGGCGCTGGCCGCGAGCCTGGCGTCGCTGGCGATCGGCGGCGCGGCCGGCTGGCTGGCCCATGGGCGTGCCGATGTCCTCGCCGCCAGGACGCCTTCGGTCGAGCGCTTCGCGCGCGATGCGCTGGCCAGCCACGTAGTCTACGCGCCCGAGGTGCGACATCCGGTCGAGGTTGCCGCGGTGGACGAGACGCACCTGGTCGCCTGGCTGTCCAAGCGGCTTGGCGCGCCGCTGCGCGTGCCCGACCTGCGTGCCCAGGGCTTTCGCCTGATCGGCGGGCGCCTGGGCGTGGCCGAAGGCGGCCCGTCCGCCATCCTCATGTACGAGGCCGATGACGGCAACCGGGTCTCGTTGCAGCTGCGGCACATGGCGTCCGGCACCCCCGACACCGCCTTCCGGCTGGAGAGCCTGCCCGGCACCCCCGGCACCACGGCGTTCTACTGGGTGGACCGCGACCTCGGCTTCGCCCTGGCCGGCCCGCTCGGGCGTGCCGCGTTGCTGGCGCTCGCGCAAGCCGTGTACCACCAGTACCAGGGCGGCTGAGCCCGCCGACGCGGACGCGAAAAAGCTGTCAGGATTCGTCCGCACCAAGCGACTGAGCATGAGATCCGATCGCGCAGGCGGCCTCCCGTGGGCAGGTGTGCGCGAACAAGCATGCAACGAGGAACCATAACGATGCTGATTCCCTCTCCAAAATGGCTGCGCGGCGACGATATCGCCGCCAGCGAGATCACGCCGCGCGGCGTCTTCGATGCCCGTCGGCGCCTGATGGCAATGGCGGCGGCAGGTGCCGTCGGGGGCACGCTCACGCCCTGGTTCTCGCGCCGGGCGCTGGCCCAGACGCCACACGGGCAGAAGCTGCCGGCGACGCCCAACAACGCCTACGTGGTGCCGGAAAAGCGCACGTCGTACGAGGACATCACCACGTACAACAATTTCTACGAATTCGGCACCGACAAGTCCGATCCGTCGCGCAATGCCGGCACCCTGCGCACGCGGCCGTGGCAGGTCGCCGTCGAAGGCCTGGTGAAGAAGCCCAAGGTCTACGATATCGACGAACTGCTGCGCCTGATGCCGCTGGAGGAGCGCGTCTATCGCCTGCGCTGCGTCGAAGGCTGGTCGATGGTGATCCCGTGGAGCGGCTATTCGCTGGCCGAGCTGATCCGCCGCGTGGAGCCGCAGGCCGGGGCCAGGTACGTGGAATTCGTCACCCTCGACGACAAGAAGCAGATGCCCGGCGTCAGCAGCCGCGTGCTTGACTGGCCGTACACCGAGGGCCTGCGCATGGACGAGGCCATGCATCCCCTGACGCTGCTCGCATTCGGCCTCTATGGCGAGGTGCTGCCCAACCAGAACGGCGCGCCGGTGCGCGTGGTGGTGCCGTGGAAATACGGCTTCAAGAGCGCCAAATCCATCGTCAAGATCCGCTTTGTCGACAAGCAGCCCAGCACCAGCTGGAACCTGGCCGCGGCACAGGAATACGGCTTCTATTCCAACGTCAACCCGGAAGTGGACCATCCGCGCTGGAGCCAGGCCACCGAGCGCCGCATCGGCGAGGACAAGGGCGGTGGCGGCTTCAGCGCCCTGTTCGCACCCAAGCGCAAGACGCTGCCGTTCAACGGCTACGCGCCGCAGGTGGCGTCGCTGTACCAGGGCATGGACCTGAGGAAGTTCTTCTGATGGCGACGCCGGACTTGTCCCCGCCGCGCGTCGCGGCGCCTGGGGCGCGTCCCGCGCGCCGGGCCGGGCAAGCGGGTCAGGCGGGCCTGGCTCCCGGCCGCGTGCGCGCCGTCAAGGCGGCCGTGTGGCTGCTGGCGCTGCTGCCCTTCCTGCGCCTGCTGCTGCTCGGCTTCACCGGTCAGTTCGGCGCCAACCCGCTTGAGTTCGTCACGCGCTCGACCGGCACGTGGACCCTGGTGATGCTGTGCGCCACGCTGGCGGTGACGCCGCTGCGGCGGCTGAGCGGCTGGAACTGGCTGGTCCGCCTGCGGCGCATGCTAGGCCTGTTCGCCTTCTTCTACGGGCTGCAGCATTTCCTGCTGTGGCTTGCCGTGGACCGGGGCTTCGACGTGGCCTACATGATCAAGGACATCGCCAAGCGTCCGTTCATCACGGTGGGGTTTGCCGCCTTCGTGCTGTTGGTGCCGTTGGCGGCCACCTCGACCAACGCCATGGTCAGGCGCCTGGGCGGCAAGCGCTGGCAATGGCTGCATCGCTCCATCTACGCCATTGTGGTGCTGGGCATCCTGCACTTCTGGTGGCACAAGGCGGGCAAGCACGATTTCGGCACGGTATCGATCTACGCCGCGGTGGTGTTCGTCCTGCTCGCCATGCGGGTCTGGTGGTGGTGGCGCAGGCCGGCGCCGCAGCCGGCACGCCGCTGAGGCACGCACGCACCCAGCCAGACGGCGGGCGTCAGAGATAGCGCTGTCGGCCACCACCACGCGCCAGCCCTGGTGCGCCAAGCGGCGCGGGCCGGCGGGCGAGTGGGTCAGCCCTGCAGCAGGCGCTCGTCGCGGAACAGGTCTTCCACGCGTTCGCGGCCACGCACCAGGTGCACGTCGTCGCCGTCGACCATCACCTCGGCCGCGCGCGGGCGGGTGTTGTAGTTGGAGCTCATGACGAAGCCGTAGGCACCGGCCGACATCACTGCCAGCAGGTCGCCCGGCTGCACCGACAGCGCGCGGTCGCGGCCGAGCCAGTCGCCGGATTCGCACACGGGGCCGACGATGTCGTAGGTCACGGGCGCGACCTGTGCCGCTTCGCGCAACTGCACGGGTTCGATGCGGTGGTAGGCCTCGTACATGGCGGGGCGCGCCAGGTCGTTCATGGCCGCGTCGACGATGCAGAAGTTCTTGGCCGCGCCCGGCTTGAGGAATTCCACCTGCGTCAGCAGCACGCCGGCATTGCCCACCAGCGAGCGGCCCGGCTCGAACAGCACTTCGCGATGGCCATGGCCGCGCTCGGCCACGCGGTCGAGCAGGGTGCGGGCGAAGCCGGTGATGTCCGGCGGAGTCTCGTCGTCATAGGTGATGCCGAGACCGCCGCCGACGTCGATGTGCTCGAGCTTGATGCCTTCGCGCTCGAGCGCCTCGACCACGTCCAGCACCTTGTCCAGTGCTTCCAGGTAGGGCGAGACCTCGGTGATCTGCGAGCCGATGTGGCAGTCGATGCCGGCCACTTCCAGGTGCGGCAGCGCGGCCGCGGCACGGTAGGTCGGCAGCACGTCCTCGAAGGCCACGCCGAACTTGTTGCCCTTCAGGCCGGTGGAGATATACGGGTGGGTCTTGGCGTCCACGTCCGGGTTGATGCGCAGCGACACGCGCGCGCGCTTGCCCATGCGGCCGGCCACGGCGTTCAGGCGGTCCAGCTCGGGGATCGATTCCACGTTGAACGACAGCACGTCGTGCGACAGCGCGAGTTCCATCTCGGCGGCGGTCTTGCCCACGCCCGAGAACACCACCTTGCGCGGATCTCCGCCCACCGCCAGCACGCGCTGCAGCTCGCCCCCGGACACGATGTCGAAGCCTGCGCCGAGCTTGGCGAAGACCTGCAGCACGGCCAGGTTGGAGTTGGCCTTCATGGCGTACTGCACGCGCGCGCGGCGGCCCTGGCACGCCGCGGCGTAAGCCTGGTAGGCGGCGCTCAGCGCGGCGCGCGAGTACACATAGGTGGGGGTGCCGTATTCGGCAGCGATACGCGCGAGCGGTACGTGCTCGACGGCAAGCGCGCCGTCGTGGCGATGGAAGAAGGCGGTCATGGTTACTTGGCGGTGGGGGTGGCGGCCGGGGCCGGCGCGGTATCGGTGGCCGGGGCGGGCGCCGCGGGGGCGGGACTGGGCACGTTCGGCAAGCTCGGATTGCCCAGGCCGGGGTCCGGCACGGCCGGCTTGGCCGGCGCGGCCGGTGGCCGGGGCATCGTCAGCGGGCCGCGGATGCCGCATCCCGAGAGCAGGGGCATCGCAAGGCTGGCGGCAATCGCCGATACAATCGCAACACGACGCAACATCGGGTCGTCCTAGAAGAGTCGTCCCGACCCGTCCCCGCAGCGGGGCCCGGGCTGGCGGGACCAACGAAAATACGAAACTTGATTCAACACGCTACCGGCCGGGCGACACGCGAGTGGCGCTGGCCGGGCGGTCTTGGAGTTTAGCATGCCCCCCATGAGTGAAAGCGAGTTCCTGGCCCTGGCCCAGCAAGAGCTGGACAGGCTGGAGAGCGCGGTGGAATCGGCCGCCGACGCGGCCGATGCCGACATCGAAATCAACCGCGCCGGCAACCTGATCGAGCTGGAATTCGAAGACGGTTCCAAGATCATCGTCAACAGCCAGGCGCCGATGCAGGAGCTGTGGGTGGCGGCGCGTTCGGGCGGCTTCCATTTCCGCCATGATGGCCGGCAATGGCTGGATACGCGCGGGGGAGGGGAGTTGTATGCGGCGCTGTCGGACTACGTGAGCCAGCAGGCCGGGGTGAAGCTGAAGCTGGTCTGAGTGCTGTGTGCCGGCGTCCTGGCGAACGCCGGCACTGATAGCACTGATACGGAACGATCCCGTCGGGCGCGGCTCAGCCGCCGCCGCCGAACATCTCCAGGATCCGTTTCTTCTCGCCTTCCACGTCAGCCGGGGACTGCGAGCTCTCGTCCGGCTTGCCGGGCCACGGATCGCCCAGCCCCACCGAAGCCACGCCGGCGCCGCCGGCATTTTCTTCGAAGGTCCAGTCGCCGGCCACCATGACCACGCCCTCGGGCGCCTGCCGCTCGGGGATCTCGGGCACGCCCTTGAGCATCTTGCCCATATAGCCCACCCAGATCGGCAGCGCGAGGCCGCCGCCGGTTTCGCGCACGCCCAGGCTCTTGGGCTGGTCGTAGCCCATCCATGCGATCGCCACCAGCTTGGGCGTGTAGCCGGCGAACCAGGCGTCAACGGCGTCGTTGGTGGTGCCGGTCTTGCCGGCCAGGTCGTTGCGGCCCAGGCGTTGCTTGGCACTGTTGGCCGTACCGGAGCGCACCACTTCGCGCAGCATCGAATCGGCGATAAACGCCGTGCGTGCATCGAGCACGCGAACCGCGTCCGCGCCGGCGCGCTGCGGCTTGGTCTCGGAGATCACGTTGCCGCGCGCGTCGACCACCTTGTGGATCAGATAGGGATTGACGCGGTAGCCGCCGTTGGCGAACACCGAGTAGGCGCCCGCCATCTGCAGCGGGGTGACGCTGCCCGCGCCCAGCGCCATCGGCAGGTAGGCCGGGTGCTTGTCGGCRTCGAAGCCGAAGCGCGTGATGTAGTCCTGGGCGTACTGGGTGCCGATGGCGCGCAGGATCCGCACCGACACCAGGTTCTTGGACTTGGCCAGCGCGCGGCGCATGGTCATCGGGCCCTCGAACTTGCCGTCGTAGTTCTTCGGCTCCCACACCTGGCCGCCGTTGTCGGCGATCGAGATCGGGGCGTCGTTGATCACGGTGGCGGGCGAGAATCCCTTCTCCAGCGCGGCCGAGTAGATGAACGGCTTGAAGCTCGAACCGGGCTGGCGCCAGGCCTGCGTCACGTGGTTGAACTTGTTGCGGTTGAAGTCGAAGCCGCCCACCATCGAGCGGATCTCGCCGTCTTCCGGGTTGAGCGAGATAAAGGCCGCCGAGACCTCGGGCAGCTGCGTCACCGACCACGCGCCCTTTTCGTCCTGCGTCACGCGGATGATGGCGCCGGGCCGGATCTTGGCCTTGGGCTGCGCGTTGGCCGCCAGAGACGGCGCGATGAAGCGCAGCGCCTGGCCTTCGATGGTGGCGACTTCGCCCGACAGCAGCGTGGCGGTGACCTGCCTGGCGGACACGCTGGTGACCACGGCGGAGCGCAGGTCGTCGCTGCCCGGGTGTTCCAGCAGCGCGTCGTCGATGGCCTGCTCGCGCTCGTCGGCGCCGGAGGGCAGGTCGATGAAGGCCTCGGGGCCGCGGTAGCCGTGGCGGCGCTCGTAGTTCATGATGCCGGAGCGCACCGCCTCGTAGGCTGCGTCCTGGTCCTGCTTGTTGAGCGTGGTGTAGACCGTCAGGCCGCGCGTGTAGGTTTCCTCGCGGTATTGCGCGTACATCAGCTGGCGCACGATCTCGGCCACGTATTCGGCGTGGGTGGAGAATTCGTTGCCCTCGCCGCGCACTTTCAGCTCTTCGTGGATGGCCTTGTCATATTGCTCGGGCGTGATGTAGCGCAGGTCGCGCATGCGCTGCAGGATGTATTCCTGGCGCACCTTGGCGCGCTTGGGATTGACCACAGGGTTGTAGGCCGAGGGCGCCTTGGGCAGGCCCGCCAGCATGGCGGCCTCGGCCGGCGTCACGTCCTTGATCGACTTGCCGAAGTACACCCGGGCCGCGCTGGCGAAGCCATAGGCGCGTTGCCCGAGGTAGATCTGGTTCATGTACAGCTCGAGGATCTGGTCCTTCGACAGGTTGGCCTCGATCTTGTAGGCCAGCAGCATTTCATACAGCTTGCGGGTATAGGTCTTCTCGCTGGAGAGGAAGAAGTTGCGCGCCACCTGCATGGTGATGGTGGACGCACCTTGCGACAGCCCGCCGCGCAGGTTGGCCAGGCCGGCGCGCAGCACGCCGACGAAGTCCACGCCGCCGTGTTCGTAGAAGCGGTCGTCCTCGATGGCCAGCACCGCTTTCTTCATGACGTCCGGGATCTCGGCGATCGGCACGAAATTGCGGCGTTCCTCGCCGAACTCGCCGATCAGCACGTTGTCGGCCGTGTAGATGCGCAGCGGGATCTTGGGGCGGTAATCCGTGATGGTGTCGAGCGAGGGCAGGTTCGGTGCCGCCACCAGCAATGCGTATCCGAGCAGCAGCGCCACCGCCACGATGCCGGCCACCAGCAGGCCCAGTACCCAAAAGGTTGCCCGCATCCAGATCGGACGGCGGGCGGGCAGGGACGGCTTCTGTTGTGCTGTGGCCATAAGGGAAATACCTAGTTAGAGGTGCCGGGGATTATATCTCCGGGGATTGGGTGCTCCGGACGTGCTGTGGCGCGAGCGTCGCTATCGGGCTGTTACAAGATGTAATGCGATTTAGATCTGCATGAAACGCGGCGAGGGGCGGAGCGCAGGGGCGGCGGGGTTCCGTGGGATTTTGACAACGCTTTATGTGGGGTGCTCACGAAAAGCAATCGTGGTCAAACCGGCACATTGCAAGCGCCCCACGTTTTTGTGAGAATCCATCAACTAAAAGAGCAAAACGTTTCATCCAAGAAACAAAACAGACTCGCCAAATTAGAGCTAGCAAGCCAAGGCGAGTTCAACGGTCAGGGGGTCACCTTGCGGCGAGGTATCTTGTCGGGGTTGTTGCGCCGTACGACGGTCGGCGTGGACATCGGGTCGTCCAGCGTGAAGGTAGTCGAGCTGTCCGTGGGCAGTGGCAAGACCGACTATCGGCTGGAAAAATGCGCCAGCGAGTTGCTGGATCGCAATGCCGTTGCCGATGGCAACGTGGTCAATATCGAAGCGGTGGGCATCGCCCTGAAGCGAGCGCTCGGCAAGGCCGGGATTCGCGGCAAGGAGGTTGTGCTCGGCGTGCCTTCGATGCTGACGGAATCGCAAACCGTCAGCCTCCCGGACAACCTGTCCGAGGATGAACTCTACGTACAGGTGGAATCGGAGGCGCACCGTCTCTATCCCCCCTCCCAGGCCGTCAATTTCGACTTCGCCGTGATCGGTCCCAGCGAGACCGAGGGCGGCATCGGCGTGCGCGTGACCGCTGCCAACAGCGACCGCGTGCAGGAACGCGTGACCGCCGCCGAGATGGCGGGGCTCAAGCCGCACGTGATGGACGTCGAGGAATACGCCGTGCAGCGCTCGGTGGTGCAGATGCTGGGCGTGAAGCCCGACCTCAGCGAGACCGATGCCAAGGAACTGCCCGTGGTGGCCGTCATCCACCTCGGCGGCAGCCGTTCCAAGGCCATTTTCTACCAGGGCTGGAAAGAGCTCTACGAGCAGCCGCTCAACAGCTACGGCGACCAGCTCACCCAGAGCGCGGCGCGCATGTTCACGCTGGACGCGCTCAAGGCCGAGATCAAGAAGCGCAAGAACACGCTGCCCGAATCGTGGCGCACCCAGTTGCTCAGGCCTTCGCTGGAAGCGCTGGCGGTCGAGGTGCAGGGCGCCGTGCGCAACTTCCTGTCTGCGTCGAGCATCGGCCGGGTCGACGAGATCCTGCTCTCCGGCGGGCATGCCTCGCTGGTCGGCGTGCAGGCCGCGATCGAGCAGCAGACCGAGATCACCACCACGCTGGCCAACCCGTTCGCCAACATGATGACTGCCGGCAAGGTCAACGAGCGCTATCTCCAGCGCGACCTGCCGGCCTACATCGTGAGCGCCGGGCTTGCGCTGCGCGGCCTGCAGTAAGCCAGCGAGGAAAGCCGCATGCCTACCAACACGATCCCGACAGTCAACCTGCTGCCGTACCACGAGGCCCGCAAGGCCTCGCGCCGCAAGAAGGTCTACACGCTGCTCGGCTGCGCGGCCGGGGCCGGCGCGCTGGTGGTGCTGCTTGGCGGCCTGTACATCGACAGCCGCGTCGAAGCGGTGGCCGGGCTGAACCAGGTGCTCACCGTCGAGAACAGCCGCCTGGACCTGCAGATCCGCGAAGTCAATTCGCTGCGCAAGGACATCGAAGGACTGCTGCAGCGCCAGAAGGCCATCGAAGGCCTGCAGAACGAACGCAACCGGCCCGTGCAGCTGCTCGAGGAACTGGTGCGCCAGGTGCCCGAGGGCGTCTACCTGACCACCCTCAAGCAGACCGGCGATGCCTTTACCGTGACCGGCATCGCCCAGTCCAACGAGCGCGTGTCGGAGCTGTTGCGCAACTTCAGCCTGGTGGACTGGCTGGACAAGGCCGAGCTGGTCGAATCCAAGGCCGTGATGATGACCAACAACCTGCGCGAGCAACGGCGCCTGTTCGACTTCTCCATGCGCTTTGCCTACCGCGCGCCAGAGACGCCGGATGACGCGAAGGGCGGCAAGAACGGCAAGGCCGGCGCCGCCAGCGGTGTTGCGGCGCAAGGCGCCCAGGGCGGGAAGGGCTGACCATGGCACTCAATTCCGAAATCTCGCTGGCCACGCTGAACGACCTCACCGCGCAGTTCCGCGGCCTCAATCTCAACGAGCCCGAAACCTGGCCGGCCGCGCCGCGTGTGCTGTTCGCGGTCCTGGCGGCGGTGCTGGTGCTGGTGCTGGGCTGGCAGTTCTACCTGAGCGGCAAGCTCGACGAGCTCGATCGCAAGCACGCCGAGCAGGAAAGCCTGAAAGCGTCCTACCAGAGCAAGGTGGGGCAGGTCGCCAACCTGGATGCGCTGCGCAAGCAGAAGGCGGAAGTGGAGCAGCGCGTAGCGCTGGTCGAGCGCCAGCTGCCGAACAAGACCGAGATGGACGCGCTGCTGGCGGACGTCAACCATGCCGGCGTGGCGCGCGGCCTGCAGTTCGAGCTGTTCAAGCCGCAGGCTGCCGTGATGAAGCCCTATTTCGCCGAGATCCCGGTCAACCTGAAGGTCACCGGCCGCTATCACGACGTGGCGCAGTTCAACGCCGACGTGGCCGCGCTGTCTCGCATCGTGTCGATGCAGGGGCTGCAGTTCACCACGGGCAAGGACGGCGGGCTGGCGATGGAGGCCGTTGCCATGGCCTACCGCGCGCTCGATGCCGACGAACAGGCGGCGCAGCGCAAGGCGGAAGCGACCGCGGCAGCGGCCAAGAATGCCGCGGGAGCCAAGAAATGATGCCAGCGATCCAGGCTTCATGCGTGCGCGCCTGCGCCTGTGCGCTGCTGGGTGCCGCGCTGCTGGCGGCGTGCGGGGCCAGCGACGAGGACGGCCTGCGCCAGTGGATGGCACAGGCGCGCGCCGCCAAGGCGCCGCCGCCCGCGCCGCTGCCCGAGCCCAAGCCCTATGTGCCGCGCGATTACGCCGGCCGCAGCGCGCCCGAGCCGTTTGCCCAGAACAAGATCGGCGACCTCAACCGGGTCTTGTCCGAATCGCCGGAGTCCGGCCGGCGGCGAGAGCCGCTGGAGGACTACCCGCTGGAAAACTTCAAGATGCTGGGCGCCATGAAGAAGAGTGGCGACACATATGGCGTCGTGCAGGTAGACAACAAGATCCACCACGTCAAGGTGGGGCAGTATCTCGGCCAGAACTACGGCCGGGTGGTCCGCATCAACGATCAGGAGATCGTGTTGCGCGAATTGGTCCGGGAAGGGGTAGCCGAGTGGAAAGAGAAAATCACCAGCCTGAAGCTGGAGGGGTCGGCATGATCATGGGTCGCTGGTACCGGGCGCTTGCGGGCGCCGCGGTGATGATGCTTGCCTTGGCCGCGCCGGCAGCGATGGCGCAATCGACGACAGGCAACGCGGTCAAGCGCGTGGACGCCACCGCGTTGGGCGAGCAGACCGTCTTCACGGTCGAGATGGCGGGGCCGCTCGCGCAGAAGCCGGCGGATTTCACCACGCAGAACCCGCCCAAGCTTGCCATCGACTTCCTCGATACCGGCTTTGCGCCGGGCCGCGCGCAGTACGACTTCGGCGGCAAGCTGCTCAAGAGCGCCAACGTGGTGCAGATCGGCGACCGCACGCGCGTGGTCCTCGATCTCGCGCGCGTGGCCAGCTACCGCACCGAAGTCCGCGGCAACCAGTTCGTGGTGCTGCTCGACAACGTGGCGCAGAGCTCGCGCCCGGCGGCGCCGACCTTCGCGCCGAGCTCGGCGCAGGCGTCGCAGATGGCCGCCAACCGGCCCACCGTGCGCAATATCGATTTCCGCCGTGGCCCGGACGGCGCGGGCCGCATCGTGGTGGACCTGTCCTCGCGCGATTCCGGCATCAATATCGCGCAGCAGGGCCAGAACGTGGTGGTCGACTTCCTCAACACCGGCATGCCCGACGGCCTGCGCCGGCGCTACGATGTCAGCGATTTCGGCACGCCGGTGCAGGGCATGCGCGCCGGCGACAACAGCGGCAACACGCGCCTGACGATCGAGCCGCGCGGCAACTGGGAATACAGCTCCTACCAGACCGATACGCAGTTCGTGGTCGAGGTACGCCCGGTCAAGGAGGATCCGGCCAAGCTGATCAGCGGCGCGGGCTTCCGCGGCGAACGGCTCTCGCTGAACTTCCAGAACATCGATATCCGCTCGCTGCTGCAGGTGTTCGCCGACTTCACCAACCTCAACATCATCACCAGCGAAAGCGTGCAGGGCAACCTGACGCTGCGCCTGAAGGATGTGCCCTGGGACCAGGCGCTGCAGATCGTGCTGGACGCCAAGGGCCTGGCCTCGCGCCGCAACGGCAATGTGCTGTGGGTGGCACCCAAGGCCGAGCTGGCCACCAAGGAAAAGCTCGAGCTCGAGTCGCAGCAGCAGATCAATGATCTCGAACCGATTCGCAGCCAGGTGTTCCAGCTCAACTACCAGCGCGCGGAGGATGTGCGCCGCATGCTGCTCGGACTGGCCGCTGCTGGCGGTGTGGGTGCCGGTGCAGGTGCCGGAGCCATGTCCAGCATTACCCCGCTTGGTGGCGTGGGTGGCTTGACGACCGGCACGACGCGCATGCTGTCCAAGCGCGGTTCGCTGACGGCYGATCCCCGCACCAACCAGCTGTTCGTGTCGGATATCGCCATCAAGCTCGAAGAAGTGCAGAACTTCCTTGGCAAGATCGACATCCCGGTGCGCCAGGTCATCATCGAGGCGCGCATCGTCGAGGCCAACGACACCTTCAGCCGCAACCTGGGGGTCCGTCTCGGATTTGCGTCCAAGACGAGTGGTTCGGCCGTGGGTAACTCGATTACCAACGTGCTGAGCCCCGTCACGAACCCGATCTCGCAGGCCGGCACCTGGGACAACTCCCCGGCGCTGAGCCTGCCGGCGGCGGCGATCAATGGCGTGAATCCCAGCTCGGTGGCGGTGAGCCTGTTCAGCAACACCGCCGGCCGCTTCCTTGCGCTCGAGCTCTCGGCGCTGGAGGCGGACGGACGGGGCAAGATCATCTCCAGCCCGCGCGTGGTCACCGCCAACAATATCAAGGCGCTGATCGAGCAGGGCACCGAGCTGCCCTACCAGGCGGCCACCTCCAGCGGCGCCACCTCCGTGCAGTTCCGCAAGGCCAACCTGAAGCTGGAAGTGACGCCGCAGATCACGCCCGAAGGCAATGTGCTGCTGGACGTGGACGTCAACAAGGACAGCGTGGGCATCCAGACCACTGCGGGCTTCGCCATCGACACCAAGCACGTGCAGACGCAGGTGCTGGTGGAGAACGGCGGCACGGTGGTGATCGGCGGCATCTACAGCCAGACCGAGACCACCAACGTCAACAAGGTGCCCTTCCTGGGCGACATCCCGATCCTGGGCAATCTGTTCAAGGACAGCGCCAAGGTCAACAACCGCACCGAGCTGCTGGTGTTCCTGACGCCGCGCGTGCTCAACGAGAGCGTCTCGCTGAAATAGGCCCGAACTACGCCGGATACGCCGGATGCAGTAGACTGGCAGGCCGCATCGCTCGCGATGCGGCCTTTTTATTGCCCGGGCTGGCGGGCGCGGGAGCGGGGCAGGTCGAGGGGTGGGCCGCCGCAAGCGCGTTTCCTGCCACTTGCCCGGAATGCTCCGACATAAGAAGATGACGCTGTTTTCCACTGCGGTGGCCGGCCAGAGACCCGGCTTCCGCCCGATACGCCAGTGACAGTCACCCGCCCGAACCTTTTCTTTGTTGGCCTGATGGGTGCCGGCAAGACCACCGTCGGCCGAACCGTGGCCCGGCGCCTGAACTATCCCTTCTTCGATTCGGACCACGAACTCGAGGCGCGTTGCGGCGTGCGGATTCCGATCATCTTCGAGCATGAGGGCGAAGCCGGCTTCCGCGACCGCGAGGCACACATGATCGACGAGCTGAGCCAGCGCAGCGGCATCGTGCTGGCCACCGGCGGCGGCGCGGTGCTGCGCCCGGAGAACCGCGCCCACCTGAAGGCGCGCGGCACCGTGGTCTACCTGCGCGCCAGTCCGCACGACCTGTGGCTGCGCACGCGCCACGACCGCAACCGCCCGCTGCTGCAGACCGCGGACCCCAAGGGCAGGCTCGAAGCGCTCTATGGGGAGCGCGACCCGCTTTACCGCGAGGTGGCGGATTTCATCATCGAAACCGGCAAGCCCTCGGTGGCCCAGCTTGCTAATATGGTGTTGATGCAACTTGAAATGGCCGGTTTCAGCGTGTCCGCGGAAGAGCCCGAGGAGCCCGGGGAGCCGGGCGAACCCGGCGAACCCGGACGGGACGACGGCACGGACGCCGACACACTACCGGTGCAGGACCAGGATCACGATGATCACCCTTGAAGTCGACCTGGGGGAGCGCAGCTACCCCATCCATATCGGTACCGGCCTGCTCGACCAGGCCGAGTTGCTGCGTCCCCACGTGCGTGGGCAGCATGCCGTCATCGTCACCAACGAGACCGTCGGTCCGCTCTACGCGGCGCGGGTCGAGGCCACGCTGGCCGCGCTCGGCAAGACCGTGCGCACGGTGACCCTGCCTGACGGCGAGGCCTTCAAGCACTGGGAAACGCTCAACCTGATCTTCGACGCGCTGCTGACCGCGGGCGCCGACCGCAAGACCACGCTGGTCGCCCTCGGCGGCGGGGTGGTGGGCGACATGACCGGGTTTGCCGCTGCCTGTTATATGCGCGGCGTGCCCTTCGTGCAGATGCCGACCACCTTGCTGGCGCAGGTGGATTCCTCCGTGGGCGGCAAGACCGGCATCAACCACCCGCTGGGCAAGAACATGATCGGCGCCTTTCACCAGCCCAACGCGGTGATTGCCGATATCGACACCTTGCGCACGCTGCCGGAGCGCGAACTGGCCGCCGGCCTGGCCGAGGTGATCAAGCACGGCGCCATCGCGGATGCGGAGTATTTCGGCTGGATCGAGCGCAATATCCGCGCGCTCAATGCCTGCGACCCGGACACGATGGCATTGGCCGTGCAGCGCTCGTGCGAGATCAAGGCCGCCGTGGTGGCCCAGGACGAGCGCGAGGGCGGCCTGCGCGCCATCCTCAATTTCGGCCACACCTTCGGCCATGCCATCGAGGCGGGCATGGGCTACGGCGAGTGGCTGCACGGCGAAGCCGTGGGCTGCGGCATGGTGATGGCGGCAGACCTGTCGCACCGGCTCGGCTTCATCGATATCGAGACGCGTGCGCGCCTGGTGCAGCTCACGCGTGCGGCCATGCTGCCGGTGGTGGCCCCGGAGCTCGGCACGGACCGCTACATCGAACTGATGAAAGTGGACAAGAAGGCGGAAGCMGGCAGCGTCAAGTTCATCCTGCTSARGAAGCTKGGCGAAGCCTTCATCACCACCGTTCCGGATTCCGACCTGCGCGCCACGCTGCAGCACGCGGTGCTCAGGCCTCCTACCGAGGCGCCGGTCGCCTGACGCGATCGGTTGTGCCTCGCAACCCCGGCCGGCGCGCACGCTCTGGCCGGATGCCGACCGGATGCCGCATGACCGACCTCGAAAGCCATCTCGCCCCYTAYGCTGCCCGCTCCGCSCASWCGCGCGGACGSGTGCACGCCGAACCGCCGTCGTCSTCGCGCAGCGAATTCCAGCGCGACCGCGACCGGGTCATTCACAGCACGGCCTTTCGCCGGCTGGAGTACAAGACCCAGGTATTCGTCAATCACGAGGGTGATCTGTTCCGCACCCGGCTCACGCATAGCCTCGAAGTGGCGCAGATTGCCCGCTCGATCGCCCGCAACCTGCGGCTSAACGAGGAYCTGGTCGARGCCATYTCGCTGGCSCACGACCTCGGCCACACGCCCTTCGGCCACGCCGGGCAGGATGCGCTGAACACTTGCATGAAGAATCACGGCGGCTTCGAGCACAACCTGCAGAGCCTGCTGGTGGTGGACGAGCTGGAAGAGCGCTATGGCGGCTTCGACGGTCTCAACCTGACCTTCGAGACGCGCGAAGGTGTGCTCAAGCATTGCTCGCGCGTCAATGCGTCGGCGCTGGGCGAGCTGGGCCGGCGCTTCATGGAGGGCACGCAGCCGTCGCTGGAAGCCCAGCTGGCCAACCTGGCCGACGAGATCGCCTACAACAACCACGATATCGACGACGGCCTGCGCTCCGGCCTGCTCACGCTCGAACAGATGGACGAGGTGCCGATGTGGGCCCGCCACCGCGCCGAGGCGATGGCCGCGTTCCCCGGCATCAATGGCCGGCGCGCCATCAACGAGACCGTCCGGCGCATGATCAATACCCTGATCGTCGACCTGATCGAGACCACCAGCCACAATATCGCCGCGGCCAACCCGCGCAATATCGACGCGGTGCGCGCTGCCGGCCCGCTGGTCGCCTTCAGCGCCGCGGTACGCGAGGAGGCCGCGACACTCAAGCGTTTCCTGTTCCGCCATCTGTACCGGCACTACCTGGTGATGCGCATGTCGGCCAAGGCGCAGCGCATCATCACCGACCTGTTCGACGTGTTCATGGCGGATGCGCGCCTGCTGCCGCCGCAATACCAGGCCGGGCAAGGCCGCGACCAGTCTCGCCTGATATCGCATTACATCGCCGGCATGACCGACCGCTACGCGATCCGCGAGCATCGCCGCATCTTCGCGGTCCACGAGGGCGCCGGCTGAGCCAGCCTGGCCAGGGCGCGCCGTCGGGGCGGCAGCCCCACCAATGAAATGGGGACGGATCAAGCTGCGTCTGGGCTATCATCGGGTTTTTGCGCCCCCCCCGGCGACTGGTCCGGCAGGGCGTCCGCTTCGAATCCCGCCCCCGATCATGGCCCGACTCCCTCGTTTTTCGCCCGCAGGCCTGCCGGCCCTCGTGTTGCAACGCGGCAACAACCGCCAGCCGGTTTTTCTCTGTCCCGACGATTACCTGCACTACCTGGATTGCCTGCGCATGGCGGCGCGCGAACACGATCTCGCCATCCATGCCTATGCCCTGCGGCCCAACCACGTGCACCTGGTGGCCACCCCGCGTCATGCCGACTCGCTGAGCCTGACCATGCAGGCGGTCGGGCGCCGCTATGCCCGCTATTTCAACCGCGCCGCCGGCCGCACCGGCACCCTCTGGGATGGCCGCTTCCGCTCGGCGGTGTTCGATCCCGCCGCCTGGATGCTGCAGGCGATGCTGTACGTGGAAGGCAATGCGGTACGCGCGGGCKACGTGGTCGCGCCGGATGGCGATCGCTGGAGCAGCTACCGCCATCACGCCGGCATCGAGGCCAGTCCTTTGGTAAGCGATCACTCCGCATACTGGGCTCTCGGCAATACACCGTTCGAGCGCCAGTCGAACTATCGCACGGTGGCAGCCGAGGGCTTGTCTTCGATGACGCTGGCGACGCTGCGCAGCCACGCCCACAGCGGCTGGCCGCTTGGTGACGCGGCTTTCCTGGCACAACTGGAGCGCCAGGGCAGCCGGCGCGTGCAACCGCTGCCGAAGGGCCGGCCCGCCGGTCGTGGCGCCGGGGGTGGGGAGGCCGAACCCGGGTCTGCGTAAGCGCGGACACCCGCTGCGCAGGGCAAGGGGCGATCGCCTCACAAAACGCCTTGCGGTGCACCAAAAAATAACCTGTCCCCAAATAATCACCATCCCCGTTGTGGTGCGGGATTAATTATGATCTGACCCCGTTTATTTTTTTTGCGGGACTGGGACGATTCTTTTATAGTTGCTCCACCCACATTCATTGTGCGGCGCGTCACGCTTGCGTACGCCGCTGCGGCCCCGCTTGTCCTCTCGTCATCCCGCTCCCGGTTCCGGCCGGCCCAGGTGGCAGAGTGCGGTCCCCGTTCCGGCCTGCCTTGCTGGCTGCGCAGCCCTCACCGGAATCAAGCCAGTGGACCAATCGCAATCCCAACCGAAGCAAACGATGGCGCAGGCCGCAGAGTCTGCCGTCGCCGCGCACGCGCCCACCTCGCTTCCGCAAGCCCAGGGCATGTACGACCCCGCCAATGAAAAAGACGCATGCGGCGTCGGCATGGTCGCCCATATCAAGGGCAAGAAGAGCCACGAGATTGTCCAGCAAGGCCTGAAGATCCTGGAAAACCTGGACCACCGCGGCGCGGTCGGCGCCGATGCGCTGATGGGCGACGGTGCCGGCATCCTGATCCAGGTCCCCGACCAGTTCTACCGCGAAGAGATGGCCAAGCAGGGCGTGACCCTGCCGCCGTCGGGCGAGTACGGCGTGGGCATGATCTTCCTGCCGAAGGAACACGCTTCGCGCCTGGCCTGCGAGCAGGAGCTCGAGCGCACCGTGCGCCTGGAAGGCCAGGTCGTGCTCGGCTGGCGCGATGTGCCGGTGGATTGCAATATGCCGATGTCGCCGACCGTGCGCACCACGGAACCGGTGATCCGCCAGATCTTCATCGGGCGCGGCCGCGACATCATGACCACGGACGCGCTGGAACGTAAGCTCTACGTGATCCGCAAGACCGCCAGCCACGCCATCCAGGCGCTCAAGCTCAAGCACGGCAAGGAATACTTCGTGCCGTCGATGTCGGCGCGCACGGTGGTGTACAAGGGCCTGCTGCTGGCCAACCAGGTCGGCGAGTACTACCTCGACCTGCAGGACCCGCGCGCCGTCTCGGCCCTGGCCCTGGTGCACCAGCGCTTCTCCACCAACACCTTCCCGGCCTGGGAACTGGCCCACCCCTACCGCATGGTCGCCCACAACGGCGAAATCAACACGGTCAAGGGCAACGTCAACTGGGTCAACGCGCGAACCGGCGCGATCTCGTCGCCGGTGCTGGGCGACGACCTGCCCAAGCTGTGGCCGCTGATCTATCCCGGCCAGTCGGACACCGCTTCGTTCGACAACTGCCTCGAACTGCTGACGATGGCGGGCTACCCGCTCGTCCACGCGATGATGATGATGATCCCGGAAGCCTGGGAACAGCACACGCTGATGGACGACAACCGCCGCGCGTTCTACGAATACCACGCCGCCATGATGGAGCCGTGGGACGGCCCCGCCGCGATCTGCTTCACCGACGRCCGCCAGATCGGCGCCACGCTGGACCGCAACGGCCTGCGCCCGGCACGTTTCTACGTGACCGAGGACGACGTCGTGGTGCTGGCTTCGGAAGCCGGCGTGCTGCCGTTCCCCGAGTCGCGCATCGTGCAGAAATGGCGCCTGCAGCCGGGCAAGATGTTCCTGATCGACATGGAGCAGGGCCGCATCATCGACGACAAGGAGCTCAAGGACAACCTGGCCAACGCCAAGCCCTACAAGAGCTGGATCGACGCCGTGCGCATCAAGCTCGACGAGCTCGACGCCAAGCCCGAGGACGTGGCCGCCGAGAAGAAGCCCGACGCGCGCCTGCTGGACCGCCAGCAAGCCTTCGGCTACACGCAGGAAGACGTCAAGTTCCTGATGGCGCCGATGGCGCTGTCCGGCGAGGAAGCCACCGGCTCGATGGGCAACGACAGCCCGCTGGCCGTGCTCTCGTCCAAGAACAAGACGCTGTACCACTACTTCAAGCAGCTGTTCGCCCAGGTCACCAACCCGCCGATCGACCCGATCCGCGAGAACATGGTGATGTCGCTGGTGTCGTTCATCGGCCCGAAGCCGAACCTGCTCGAACTCAACAACATCAACCCGCCGATGCGCCTCGAAGTGTCCCAGCCCGTGCTGGACTTCAAGGACATCGCCAAGATCCGCAACATCGAGCACTACACCGGCGGCAAGTTCCGTACGTATGAACTGAACATCTGCTATCCGCAGGCATGGGGCAAGGAAGGCATCGAAGCCCGCCTGGCCTCGCTGTGCGCGGAAGCCGTGGATGCCGTGCGTTCGGGCTACAACATCCTGATCGTGTCGGACCGCCGCGTCGATGCGGAGCACGTGGCCATCCCCGCGCTGCTGGCGACCTCGGCCATCCACCACCACCTGGTGGAGAAGGGCCTGCGCACCTCGGCCGGCCTGGTGGTGGAAACCGGCACCGCGCGCGAAGTGCATCACTTCGCCCTGCTGGCCGGCTACGGCGCCGAAGCCGTGCACCCGTACCTGGCGATGGAGACGCTGGCCGACATGGCGCAAGGCCTGTCCGGCGACCTCTCGCCCGAGAAGGCGGTCAAGAACTTCGTCAAGGCGATCGGCAAGGGCCTGCAGAAGGTGATGTCCAAGATGGGCATCTCCACCTACATGTCGTACACCGGCGCGCAGATCTTCGAAGCCATCGGCCTGTCGCGCGAACTCGTGCAGAAGTACTTCCACGGCACCGCGTCGAACGTCGAAGGCATCGGCATCTTCGAAGTGGCCGAGGAAGCGCTGCGCCTGCACCAGGACGCCTTCGGCGACAACCCGGTGCTGGACACCATGCTCGAGACCGGCGGCGAGTACGCCTACCGCATCCGCGGCGAAGAGCATATGTGGACCCCGGATTCGGTGGCCAAGCTGCAGCACGCGGTGCGTGCCGACGACGGCCGCGGCGCGTACCAGACGTACAAGGAATACGCCAACATCATCAACGACCAGAGCCGTCGCCACATGACGCTGCGCGGCCTGTTCGAGTTCAAGGTCGATCCGACCCGCGCGATTCCGCTCGAGGAAGTGGAACCCGCCAAGGAAATCGTCAAGCGCTTCGCCACCGGCGCCATGTCGCTGGGCTCGATCTCCACCGAAGCCCACGCCACGCTGGCCGTCGCGATGAACCGCATCGGCGGCAAGTCCAACACCGGCGAAGGCGGCGAGGACGAGAAGCGCTACCGCAACGAACTGCGCGGCATCCCCATCAAGCAGGGCGATACGATGCAGTCGCTGCTGGGACCGGAAGCCGTGGTGCGCGACCTGGAACTGCAGGCGGGCGATTCGCTGCGCTCGAAGATCAAGCAGGTCGCCTCGGGCCGTTTCGGCGTGACCGCCGAATACCTGGCTTCGGCCGACCAGATCCAGATCAAGATGGCGCAGGGCGCCAAGCCCGGCGAAGGCGGCCAGCTGCCTGGCCACAAGGTCTCGGACTACATCGGCAAGCTGCGTTACTCGGTGCCGGGCGTCGGCCTGATCTCGCCGCCGCCGCACCATGACATCTACTCGATCGAGGATCTGGCACAGCTGATCCACGACCTGAAGAACGTCAACCCGGCGTCCGACATCTCGGTCAAGCTCGTGTCCGAAGTGGGCGTGGGCACCGTCGCTGCCGGCGTGGCCAAGGCCAAGGCCGACCACGTGGTGATCGCCGGTCATGACGGCGGCACCGGCGCCTCGCCGCTGTCGTCGATCAAGCATGCCGGCACGCCGTGGGAACTCGGCCTGGCCGAAACCCAGCAGACCCTGATGCTCAATGGCCTGCGCAACCGCATCCGCGTGCAGGCCGACGGCCAGATGAAGACCGGCCGCGACGTGGTGATCGGCGCGCTGCTGGGCGCCGACGAGTTCGGCTTCGCCACCGCGCCGCTGGTGGCCGAAGGCTGCATCATGATGCGCAAGTGCCACCTGAACACCTGCCCGGTGGGCGTGGCCACGCAGGATCCGGCGCTGCGCAAGAAATTCCAGGGCAAGCCCGAGCACGTGGTGAACTTCTTCTTCTTCATCGCCGAAGAAGCCCGCGAGATCATGGCGCAACTGGGCATCCGCACCTTCGACGAGCTGATCGGCCGCGCCGACCTGCTCGACACCAAGCCCGGCATCGAACACTGGAAGGCACGCGGCCTCGACTTCGCCCGCGTGTTCTACCAGGCGCCGTTCCCCGCCGAGCTGCCGCGCTTCCACACCGACAGCCAGGACCACGGCCTGTCGCTCGAGGCCGGCAAGGCGCTGGACCACGTGCTGATCGCCAAGGCGCGCCCGGCCATCGACAAGGGTGAGCGCGTGTCGTTCATCCAGCCGGTGAAGAACGTCAACCGTACCGTCGGCGCGATGCTGTCGGGCGTGGTGGCCAAGCAGTACGGCCATGAAGGCCTGCCCGACGACACCATCCACATCCAGCTGCAAGGCACCGCCGGCCAGTCCTTCGGCGCCTTCCTCGCGCACGGCGTGACGCTGGACCTGGTGGGCGACGGCAACGACTACGTGGGCAAGGGCCTGTCGGGCGGCCGCGTGATCGTGCGCGCTCCGCACGAGTTCCGCGGCGACCCCACCCGCAACATCATCGTGGGCAATACGGTGCTGTACGGCGCCATCGCCGGCGAAGCGTTCTTCAACGGCGTGGCCGGCGAGCGCTTCGCGGTGCGCAACTCGGGTGCCGCCGCCGTGGTGGAAGGCACCGGCGACCATGGCTGCGAATACATGACCGGCGGCACCGTGGTGGTACTGGGCGGCACCGGGCGCAACTTCGCGGCCGGCATGTCGGGCGGCGTGGCCTACGTCTACGACGAGGACGGCCTGTTCGACAAGCGCTGCAACACCTCGATGGTCGCGCTCGAAGCCGTGCTGGCCTCCGCGGACCAGGAGAAGGGCCAGTCGCCCGCTTCCTGGCACAAGGTCGGCGGCAAGCGCCAGCTCGACGAGGCCATCCTCAAGGGCCTGATCGAGCAGCACTTCCGCTTCACCGGCTCGGAACGCGCCAAGGAACTGCTGGCCGACTGGACCACGACGCGCCGCAAGTT
Source organism: Cupriavidus sp. 05N38 (assembly GCF_056397345.1). Taxonomy (NCBI): domain Bacteria; kingdom Pseudomonadati; phylum Pseudomonadota; class Betaproteobacteria; order Burkholderiales; family Burkholderiaceae; genus Cupriavidus; species Cupriavidus sp. 05N38. The sequence goes on along the minus strand of NZ_JBFTNF010000009.1, from coordinate 82,254 downwards.
CGTGAAGGTCTTCCCGACCGAGTACAAGCGCGCCCTGGGCGAGATGTACGCGAAGGAACAGGAAGCCCGCGACAGCGACCGCGAAGCCATCGCGGCCTGAGCTAGACAGGCGGGGCCCGCGGGCCCGACCAAGCATGGGCGGCGGCGCTCTCTGCGCCGCCGGCTCACAAGATACTGACCTCACAGCGGGGCCGGCGCATGCGCCGGTGCCGCGCAGCAAGACCAAGGACGCAACATGGGTAAGGCGACTGGCTTTCTCGAATTTCCGCGCCAGAACGAAGGTTACGAGCCCGTAACCAAGCGCGTGAAGCACTACAAGGAATTCGTCTTCGCGCTGTCCGACAGCGAAGCGAAGATCCAGGGCGCGCGCTGCATGGACTGCGGCATCCCGTTCTGCAATAACGGCTGCCCGGTCAACAACATCATTCCTGACTTCAACGACCTGGTGTACCGCCAGGACTGGAAGTCGGCGATCGAAGTGCTGCACCAGACCAACAACTTCCCCGAGTTCACCGGCCGCATCTGCCCGGCACCGTGCGAAGCGGCCTGCACGCTGGGCATCAACGAACTGCCGGTCGGCATCAAGTCGATCGAGCACGCGATCATCGACAAGGCCTGGGAAGAAGGCTGGGTCGCGCCGCAGGCGCCCAGGCACAAGACCGGCAAGACCGTGGCCGTGGTCGGCTCCGGCCCCGCCGGCATGGCTGCCGCCCAGCAACTGGCGCGCGCCGGCCACGACGTGACCGTGTTCGAGAAGAACGACCGCATCGGCGGCCTGCTGCGCTACGGCATCCCCGACTTCAAGATGGAGAAGACGCTGATCGACCGCCGCATCGAGCAGATGCAGGCCGAAGGCGTGACCTTCCGCGCCGGCGTGATGGTGACCGACGGCGAACTGCCGGCCGGCATCCTGAACTACGCGCGTGAAACCATTTCGGCGCAGGCGCTGCAGGACCAGTTCGACGCTGTCGTGCTGGCCGGCGGCTCGGAAGTGCCGCGCGACCTGCCGGTGCCGGGCCGCGACCTGGACGGCATCCACTACGCGCTCGAATTCCTGATCCCGCAGAACAAGGAAGTCGCCGGTGACGCGCCCAACCCGATGCGCGCCGACGGCAAGCACGTGATCGTGATCGGCGGCGGCGATACGGGTTCGGACTGCGTCGGCACCTCGAACCGCCACGGCGCCGAATCGATCATCCAGTTCGAGCTGCTGCCGCAGCCGCCGGAAGAAGAGAACAAGCCGCTGGTGTGGCCGTACTGGCCGATCAAGCTGCGCACCTCGTCGTCGCACGACGAAGGGTGCGAGCGTGACTGGTCGGTGGCGACCAAGGAATTCGTCGGCGAGAATGGCAAGATCACCGCGCTGAAGGCCTGCCGCGTCGAGTGGAAGGACGGCAAGATGCAGGAAGTGCCCGGCAGCGAGTTCATCCTCAAGGCCGACCTCGTCCTGCTGGCGATGGGCTTCACCAACCCGGTGGGTTCGCTGCTCTCCGCCTTCGGCGTGGACACCGACGCACGCAAGAACGCCCGCGCTTCGACCGAAGGCGAGCGCGCCTACCACACCAACGTGGCGAAGGTGTTCGCCGCCGGCGACGTGCGCCGTGGCCAGTCGCTGGTGGTGTGGGCCATCCGCGAAGGCCGCCAGGCTGCGCGCTCGGTGGATGCGTTCCTGATGGGACACTCCGAACTGCCGCGCTGAGTCCGCGAAGGCTCTGACGCGCCGGCTGGCAGCCGGCAACAACCCGCCCCGCGCAAGCCGGGCGGGTTTTTTATGTGCTGGGCCGGCCCGGCGGTCAGCGGGGCGGCAGCGTGCAGCCCATCAATACCGCGTCGTCGCCATAGGCGGCCAGTTTGGCGGACAGCGCGGCGCTCGCCGGTGCCAGTTGCCGGTAGCCGAGTCGCGCCCACCAGGCAGCGGCCGATTGCACGGCCACCAGCCGCGAAGAGCGCAGTCCGGCATCGAGCGCCGCAGCGCGTGCCGCCTGGTAGAGCCGCTGCGCCAGGCCGTGTCCCTGGCCCGCCGGCGCCACCGCCATGTCGTGCACGAACCAGGTCAGTCCGCCGTCTTCCCAGTGCCTTGCCAGCATGCCGTCCAGCGGCGGCAGGCTGTCCTGCGGCCACGCATGCGTCAACAGGTAGGCGGCCGGCGCTTCCTGCCGGTCCGCTGACGCCGCCACCCAGCACGTGGCCGGCGACAGTGCCAGCCGGCTGGCCAGTGCCGCGCGGGATTCGTGCAACGCGCCGCGATAGCACAGCGCCTGGATTTCCAGCACCGCGGGCAGGTCGGCGGCCCTCATCGGCCGCAGGATCATTTCGTTCATGGCGGGCGATTATAGACGGCGTCCCTGCCCGGATTCCCGCTGACGGCGCGGGTCCGCGGGACGCGCACAGGGTTGTCCCGGCTATGGTTAACGTGGTCTGTGCGGCCCAGGGCATTGTTCGTAGAATGAACCGAACAATTAGAACAAAGACTGCCTCGCTCATCCCCTTTTCAGCCGACCCATATGTCACCGGCAACGCCCGTGGCTCGGAGGAATTGATGTCCGAAGTGCGCATTTTTCCGCGGCTTTGGCGAGGTAAGGCGAAGTTGCTTCACCCCGCCGCATGGCCGGCCTGTCTGCAGCACCTCCGGCACAGCTTGCGCGCCGGGGCCGCTGTGCCCTCTTTGCCGGCGCGGCGCGTGCCGGCCCTGCAGCGCTTCGCCGCGCGCGTCCTGGCGCTTTGCCTGGGCGGGCTGTTGTCCGGCGCCGCCGGCCTCTGCCTGGCGCGGCCGGCAGTCCCGCCGCCGTCCGCCACGCCCGCTGCCTTCACCCGACCGATCTCCTTTCCCGTGCGCCCGGTGCGCCTGGTCGTGCCGTTCCCGGCGGGCGGCGTGCCGGACGCCGTGGCGCGCATGCTGGCCGAGCGGCTGTCGGTGCGCCTGGGCGTGCCGGTCGATGTCGACAACCGGCCCGGCGCTGGCGGCACCACGGCCGGCGACCTGGTCGCCAAGGCCAGTTCCGATGGCCATACATTGTTGTTCCACCAGGCCACCATGCTGATCCAGCCGGGCCTGGAGCCGGTGCCCTACGATGTGGTGCGCGATTTCACCCCGGTCGCGCGGGTGGCCACCATGCCGTTGTTCCTGGTGATCGACGCGCGCCTGCCGATGCGCACGGCGCAGCAGTGGCTGAGCGCGGTCAAGGCCAGCCCCGCGTCCTATAGCTACGGCTCCGGGCAGGCCGGCAGCCCTTCCCACCTGTACGCGGAATACGCCGTGCACGGCGTGCCGAACGGCGTGCCGCTGGTGACGGCCAAGGGGGAGGGCGCGGTGGTGCAGGAAATGCTGGCTGGCCGCGTCAGTGCCTGTTTCTGCTCTTTTGCCGCCGTGCAAGCCCATATCCGGAATGGCAACCTGCGCCTGCTGGGCGTGACGGGCATGGCGCGCTCGCAACTGGCGCCGGCCGTGCCCACGTTGCAGGAGTCCGGCCTCGATGGCTATGGCGCCGGGGCCTGGTTCGGCGTGATGGCGCCGGCCAAGACGCCGCACGCCATCGTCGCGCGACTCGCCGACGAACTGGACGCCGTGATGGCCGAGCGCGAGGTCCGGGACCGCCTGCTGGCGGCGGGGCTGACCCCGTTGCGGGATTCGCCGGAAGCGTTTGCCACCGCCATCCGTTCGGAGTCGATCCAGTGGCAGGTGATCCTGCGGCAGGCGGGCGGACCGACGGAGCCCTAGATCGTCCCGTCGAAAGTGTCTCGAACATTGCTTTAACCGCAAAAAGTGATGAAACAATTATTTGCGGTCAATGGATGTGGATTGCGCCACACCGGCCCGGGCAGTGCTAGGTAGTAGCCCTTATAATGGCGGACTGCCAAAACGGTGCAAACGTGACCGAATCCGCCTCAAACCTCGTCGAGATCAACGCTGTCGACTTCGCCTATGCGGCGGGCGGCACGCCTATTCTGTCGGGCCTCAGCATGCGCTTCCCGCGCGGCAAGGTAGTGGCCGTGATGGGCGGCTCCGGCTGCGGCAAGACCACCGTGATGCGCCTGATCGGCGGCCAGGTGCGGCCCCAGAAGGGTGAAATCCTCTTCAACGGTGCCAATATCCCCGCGCTTGACCGCAACGGCCTGTACGCGGTGCGCCGCCAGATGGGCATGCTGTTTCAGTTCGGCGCGTTGTTCACCGATCTGACGGTATTCGACAACGTTGCCTTCCCTTTGCGCGAACATACCGACCTGCCCGAGTCGATGATCCGCGACCTTGTGCTCATGAAGCTCAACGCGGTCGGCCTGCGCGGCGCGCGCGACCTGATGCCCTCCGAGATCTCCGGCGGCATGGCGCGCCGGGTGGCGCTGGCGCGAGCGATCGCGCTCGATCCCGCCCTGTTGATGTACGACGAGCCCTTCGCCGGGCTCGACCCGATCTCGCTGGGCCTGACGGCACGCCTGATCCGCAGCCTGAACGACGCGCTCGGCGCCACCAGCATCATCGTCTCGCACGACGTCAACGAGACCTTCCAGATCGCGGACTACGTCTATTTCATCGCCAACGGCCGCATCGCCGCCGAAGGCGAGCCGGACGCGCTGCGCGCCTCGACCGATCCCTTCGTGCACCAGTTCGTCCATGCCGAGGCCGACGGCCCGGTGCCGTTCCACTATCCCGGGCCTTCGCTGGCCGATGACTTCACCAGCGGGGCCGCCCGATGATGGGATTCTTCACGAATATCGGCGCCGCCGTGCGGAAGTCCGTGGGCGGGCTGGGCCACGCCACGCGCATGTTCTTCACGGTGCTGGCCATGTCGCCGGCGCTGCTGCGGCGCTTTCGCCTGGTGAGCGACCAGATCTTTTTCGTCGGCAACCTGTCGCTGGTGATCATTGCCGTATCGGGGCTGTTTGTCGGTTTCGTACTGGGTTTGCAGGGCTACTACACGCTCAACCGCTACGGCTCCGAGCAGGCGCTCGGGCTGCTGGTGGCGTTGTCGCTGGTGCGCGAACTGGGGCCGGTGGTGACCGCGTTGCTGTTCGCCGGGCGCGCCGGCACTTCGCTGACTGCCGAAATCGGCTTGATGAAGGCCGGCGAACAACTCACCGCGATGGAGATGATGGCGGTGAATCCGCTCCAGCGCGTCATCGCGCCGCGCTTCTGGGCCGGCGTGGTGGCCATGCCGGTACTGGCCGCGATTTTCAGCGCGGTGGGCATCCTGGGCGGCTATGTGGTCGGCGTGCAGATGATCGGCGTGGATGCCGGCGCGTTCTGGTCGCAGATGCAGGGCGGCGTGGATGTGCGTGCCGATGTGCTCAATGGTGTGATCAAGAGCTTCATTTTTGGCATCGCGGTGACGTTTATAGCGTTGTACCAGGGCTACGAGGCCAAGCCCACGCCGGAAGGCGTGTCGCGCGCCACCACGCGTACCGTGGTGATTGCCTCGCTGGCCGTGCTGGCACTGGATTTCCTGCTGACCGCGCTGATGTTCAGCTGAGCCGCCACGGCCATTGCCGAGGGCGCTGTACTTGAAGAAGAGACGAGAGATGAAAAGAAATACCCTCGATTTCTGGGTTGGTCTGTTTGTGGTGGCGGGCTTTGTCGCGCTGCTGTTCCTGGCGCTGAAGGCCGGCAATATGAGCTCGCTGTCGTTCCAGGACACTTACGCCGTGCAGGCGCGCTTCGACAACATCGGCGGCCTCAAGCCGCGCGCGCCGGTCAAGAGCGCCGGGGTGGTGGTGGGCCGTGTGGTGGACATCCGCTTCGACGACAAGACCTACCAGGCCACCGTGTTGATGAACCTGGAAAAGCGCTACCAGTTTCCCAAGGACACCTCGGCCAAGATCCTCACCTCGGGCTTGCTGGGCGAGCAGTACATCGGCCTCGAGGCGGGCGGCGACACGGCCATGCTGGCCGAGGGCGCGCGCATCACCATGACGCAGTCTGCCGTGGTGCTGGAAAACCTGATCGGGCAGTTCCTGTATAACAAGGCCGCGGACGCAGGTGCCGGTGGCAACAACGCGGGCGGGAGTGCGGCCAGCGCCCCCGCAGGGGGGTTGAAATGAGTGGCAAAGGTGTCCCTGCGTGGTGGCGCGGGGGACAGAAGTGGTTGACGGCGGCTGCGGCCGCCTTGTTGATGGCGGGGTGCGCGACGGGCCCGACAGCGAACCCGAAGGACCCTATCGAGCCCTTCAACCGCGAGGTCTCGCGCATCAACGAAGACTTTGACAAGGGCGTGCTCAAGCCGGTCGGCCAGCTCTACGCCGACTTCATCCCGTCGCCGGTGCGCACCGCCATCGACAACGCGTTCTCCAACGTCAGCGACGTCTACTCCGCCGTCAACAACCTGCTGCAGGGCAAGCCCGCGCGCGCCGCGGAAGACACCATGCGCGTGGCGATCAACAGCGTGCTGGGCCTCGGCGGCCTGATCGACATCGCCACGCCGGCCGGCCTGCCGAAATACAAGGAAGATTTCGGCCAGACCCTCGGCGTGTGGGGCGTGCCTTCCGGCCCATACCTGGTGCTGCCGCTGTTCGGGCCGAGCACGGTGCGCGATACCGTCGGCATGCTGGTGGACCGCCAGATGGACCCGCTGGCCTATCTGGATCCGGTGTGGGCGCGCAATACGCTGACCGGGGTGCGCATCGTCAGCACGCGCGCTTCGCTGCTGGGCGCATCCAACCTGATCGAAGAGGCCGCGCTCGACAAGTACACTTTCCTGCGCGACGCTTACCTGCAGCGCCGCGAGTACCAGATCTACGACGGCAATCCTCCGCAAAGCGAAGAGGAGGGCGAGCCTTCGGCGCCACCGGCCGACTCCCAGCAGGAAAATCAGTCGTTGCCTACGCCGCCCGTGCAGATGCCGGGGGGCATCCGCTTCGGCCGCTGAGCCGCTACCCGCTCGCCGGCGCGTGACGACGTGACGCGGCTGTGAGCGCTGCAACAAATTGTTTGAATGTGGCGCCGGAAGCTCTGGTGTCACGAACTCCCCCGGCCCGCCTCGCTCCAACCGGGGCAGGGCCACTACCGGCACTTGAAGCCGGATTGCGCAGGTTGCCGCGCCGCGGCGATTCTTGCGTTTGATTTGATAAGGAAGGACGAAGATGATGATCAAGCGACTGTTGCTGCCTTTTCTCGCCGTAGCTGCCTTTGCCGGGGCTGCCCATGCCCAGACGCAGGATGCCAGCACACCCGATGGCCTCGTCAAGGCCGTGGTCAACGACGTGATGGCGACTGTCAAGACGGACAAGGACATGCAGGCCGGCAATATCGGCAAGATCTCCGCGCTGGTTGAACAAAAGATCCTGCCCAACGCGGATTTCCAGAGGACGACGCAGATCGCCATGGGCCGCAACTGGTCCAAGGCCTCGCCGGAGCAGCAAAAGCAGATCACTGACGAATTCAAGACCCTGCTGATCCGTACCTACTCGGGCGCGATCGCGCAGATCCGGGACCAACAGGTGCAGTTCCGCCCGTACCGCGGCACGGCGGACGACACCGACGCCACCATCCGCACCCAGGTCATCAACAAGGGCGAGCCGATCCAGCTGGACTACCGCCTCGAGAAGACGCCGCAGGGCTGGAAGGTCTATGACATCAATGTGCTGGGTGCCTGGCTGACCGAGGCCTACAAGGGCAGCTTCAACACCATCGTCGGCCAGCAGGGCGTGGACGGCGTGATCAAGACGCTGCAGGACCGCAATCGCCAGCTGGCCAACGCGAAGAACTGAGATGCGCGCCTTGCAGCCTGCGCAAATGGCAGGTTGCGGCGCAGCATGAGTGGGCGAAGTGTTTTACAATGAACGCTCCCGTCCGACCGGCGGGCGCGTTTTTCCACGCCGGAAGCGCGCATACCGCTTCGACCGCCGACATCCCGAATCCTGCCAGATGCTCTCGCTCGACACCTCGCTGACCAACCGGAACGCCGCCACCGTGCTGCGTGACGGACTGGCTCGCCTGGCCCAGGGCGAGGCCAGGGTGGATTGCAGCGCGCTGACGCAGGTCGATTCCGCCGCAGTGGCCGTGTTGCTGGCGTGGCAGCGCGACGCCGCCGGCCGCGGCCAGGCGCTGTCCTTTGTCGGCGTACCGCCGCAGCTGGCCCAGCTGGCCGCGCTGTACGGCGTCGATTCCTTGCTGGAACTGGCGCCCCAGGCCGGCGCCGGCGCGCCGCACACCGCTTCCCACCGACATTGAACCGGCATCCATGGCAGGCCGCCGAGGCGGCACCTGCCACTGCGATGCCCGGGCGATGGCAGCCGCCACGCCTCGTGCTCAGAGCGGGACTGCCCCCGCATCCCCTATAATTCCGGGTTGTTCGACCGTTCCGGCGCAAAAGGCCCGGAGCAGACGCAAGAACCGGTCGAAGCACCCAGGCGGTCCCCGCCATTTCAAGGAGGCCGGCGCGCGAGCCGACAGCCCGCAGCGCCTGCCAAACAGTATCCGGCCATGAAAGCCATCGAACTCACCGACGTTCGCAAGCGCTACCGCAACCTGCAGGCGCTCAAGGGCGTCAGCTTCACTGTCGAGCGCGGAGAATTCTTCGGCCTGCTCGGCCCCAATGGCGCGGGCAAGACCACGCTGATTTCCATTCTCGCCGGGCTGAATCGCGCCGATTCGGGCAGCGTCAGCGTGCTTGGCCACGACGTGGTATCCGACTACCGCCTGGCGCGCCGCATGCTGGGCGTGGTGCCACAGGAGCTGGTCTTCGATCCATTCTTCACGGTGCGCGAGACGCTGCGCCTGCAGTCGGGCTATTTCGGCCTGACCCGCAACGACGACTGGATCGACGAGATCATGGCCAACCTGGATCTCACCAACAAGGCCGACAGCAATATGCGCCAGCTCTCCGGCGGCATGAAGCGCCGCGTGCTGGTGGCGCAGGCGCTGGTGCACCGCCCGCCCGTGATCGTGCTCGACGAGCCGACCGCCGGGGTGGACGTGGAGCTGCGCCAGACGCTGTGGAAGTTCATTTCGCGGCTGAACCGCGAAGGCCACACCATCATCCTCACCACGCACTACCTGGAAGAGGCCGAGGCGCTGTGCGACCGCATCGCCATGCTGAAGTTCGGCGAGGTGGTGGCGCTGGACCGCACCAGCAACCTGCTGAACCAGTTCGCCGGGCTGCAACTGGCGCTGACGCTGTCCAGGGGCACGCTGCCGGCCGCGCTCGAGCCGCTGCGCATGCCCGCCAATCCGGGCGAGCGCGCGGTGCGGCTGCGGCTGTCGGGTTATCCGGCGGTCGAGCCCATCCTGGCCGCCTGCCGCGAAGCTGGCTGCGAGATCGAAGACATGGAAATCAACAAGGCAGACCTGGAAGACGTGTTCGTGCAGATCATGCGACGCGAAGGCCATATGCCGGGTGCGCTGCCGGATACGGCAGTGGAGGCCGCAGCATGAAGATGCCGACCGAATTCGACGGCGGGCGGGACGCCATCAACGCGCACCTGACGCCGATGGCGGTGGGTGGCCTGGTGGGCTTCCGCACGCTGCTCTACAAGGAAGTGCTGCGTTTCTGGAAGGTCAGCTTCCAGACCGTGGCCGCGCCGGTGCTCACGGCGATCCTGTACCTGCTGATCTTCGGCCATGTGCTGGAGAACCGCGTGAAGGTGTACGACCAGATCAGCTACACCGCCTTCCTGGTGCCGGGCCTGGTGATGATGAGCGTGCTGCAGAACGCGTTCGCCAACAGTTCGTCCTCGCTGATCCAGTCCAAGATCACCGGCAACCTGGTGTTCATCATGCTGCCGCCGCTGTCGCACTGGGAGATGTTCGGCGCCTACGTGGTGGCGTCGATCGTGCGCGGCCTGGCCGTGGGCCTGGGCGTGCTGCTGGTGACGGCGTGGTTCGCCAACCTGCATTTCGCCAATATCGGCTGGATCGTGGTGTTCGCGCTGCTGGGTGCGGCGATCCTCGGCACGCTGGGGCTGATCGCGGGCATCTGGGCCGAGAAGTTCGACCAGCTCGCGGCCTTCCAGAATTTCCTGATCATGCCGGCCACCTTCCTGTCCGGCGTGTTCTATTCCATTCACTCGCTGCCTCCGTTCTGGCAGGCGGTGTCGCACGCCAACCCGTTCTTCTACATGATCGACGGTTTCCGCTACGGCTTCTTCGGCGTCTCCGACATTGCGCCGACCTTCAGCCTGGCGGTGGTGGGCACCGCCTTCGTGGTGCTCGCGGCCATTGCGCTGCGGATGCTCAAGAGCGGCTACAAGCTGCGCCACTGAACGCCACTGAACGCCGCCTGACGCCGACCCGCCACGGACCCGCACGCGAACCAACGCCAATACACATCATGCTGCCTACACCGCAACAAGTCAGGGACTACATCGCCCAGGGGCTGTCCTGCGAACACCTCGAAGTGGAGGGCGACGGCCAGCACTTCTTCGCCACCATCGTCAGCGCCCAGTTCGACGGCAAGCGCCTGATCCAGCGGCACCAGCAGGTCTACGCCGCGCTGGGCGACCGCATGCGCGCAGAGATCCACGCGCTCTCGATGAAGACGCTGACGCCGGCCGAATGGCAGGCGCAGGCGGGCGAGGCCAAGTAAGGCCGCGTCCACCGCACAGACAAGCTGGCCGCCCGACAGGCCGGACGTGACAAACAGGGCCGCCCGGCGCGGGCGGCCCGCGGGTACCAGATCCCGTGGCCGTGCGCCTTGGCGCGCTGCAACGGAACGTGACGAACGACGCCGGACGCCAGCTTGTGTTGTGCACCGGCCAGAAACGAGAAAAGATGGACAAACTCGAGATTCAGGGCAATGGCCCGCTGCGAGGCGAGATCCGCGTCTCGGGCGCCAAGAATGCCGCGCTGCCGATCCTGTGCGCGGGCTTGCTGGCGGCCGACACCGTATCGCTCGACAACGTGCCTAACCTGCAGGACGTACGCACCACGCTCAAGCTGCTGCGCCAGATGGGCGTGAAGGCCGAGCAGGACGGCGCGCGCGTCACCCTGAACGGCGCTGACGTCAATTCGCCCGAAGCGCCGTACGAACTGGTGAAGACCATGCGCGCCTCGATCCTGGTGCTCGGTCCGCTGGTGGCGCGCTTCGGCGAGGCGCGCGTCTCGCTCCCCGGCGGCTGCGCCATCGGCGCGCGCCCGGTCGACCAGCACATCAAGGGCCTGCAGGCCATGGGCGCCGAGATCACCATCGAGCATGGCTTCATCCACGCCCGCGCCAGGCGCCTGAAGGGCGCACGCGTGGTGACCGACATGATTACCGTGACCGGCACCGAGAACCTGCTGATGGCCGCCACCCTGGCCGAAGGCGAGACCGTGCTGGAGAATGCCGCGCGCGAACCGGAAGTGACCGACCTGGCGCGCCTGCTGGTCAAGATGGGCGCCCGCATCGAAGGCATCGGCACCGACCGCCTGGTGGTGCAGGGCGTGGAGCGCCTGCACGGCGCCAGCCATTCGGTGATCGCCGACCGCATCGAGGCCGGCACCTTCCTGTGCGCGGCCGCGGCCACGCTGGGCGACGTGGTGCTGCGCGGCGTCTCGCCGGGCATCCTCGACACCGTGCTGGACAAGCTGCGCGAAACGGGCGCCGCCATCGAGACCGGCGAGGACTGGATTCGCCTGCGGATGGGTCAGCGCCCGCAGTCGGTGAGCTTCCGCACCGCCGAGTATCCGGCGTTCCCCACCGACATGCAGGCGCAGTTCATGGCGCTCAACAGCATCGCTGGCGGCGTCGCGCGCATCACCGAGACCATTTTCGAAAACCGCTTCATGCACGTGCAGGAGCTGGGCCGGCTCGGCGCCGACATCGCGGTCGAAGGCAATACCGCGGTGGTCACCGGCGTGCCCAGGCTGTCGGGCGCCAAGGTGATGRCCACCGATCTGCGCGCTTCCGCCAGCCTGGTGATCGCCGGCCTGGTGGCCGAGGGCGAGACCGTGATCGACCGCATCTATCACCTCGACCGCGGCTACGACCGCATGGAAGACAAGCTGTCGGCGGTGGGCGCCAAGATCCGCCGCATCGCCTGAGCGCAAGCGCACGCCACGCGCCCGACAAGAGAGCCAGAACAAGGACACAGATGAGCCCCTCCCCGACCCAGTTGACGCTGGCCCTTTCCAAGGGCCGGATCTTCACCGAAACCATGCCCTTGCTCGAGGCGGCCGGCATCCACGTGACCGAGGATCCGGAAACTTCCCGCAAGCTGATCCTGCCCACGTCCGATCCGGACGTGCGCGTCATCATCGTGCGCGCCTCCGACGTGCCGACCTACGTGCAGTACGGCGCGGCCGATTTTGGCGTGGCGGGCAAGGATGTGCTGATGGAGCACGGCATGGCCGGGCTCTACGCGCCGATCGACCTGAATATCGCCAAGTGCCGCATGTCGGTGGCGACCTCGGCCGGCTTCGACTACGCCAGTGCGGTGCGCCAGGGCGCGCGGCTGGCCGTGGCGACCAAGTATGTGCAGACCGCGCGCGAGCACTTCGCCAAGAAGGGCGTGCACGTGGACCTGATCAAGCTGTATGGCTCGATGGAACTCGGGCCGCTGGTGGGGCTGGCCGACGCCATCGTCGACCTGGTCAGCACCGGCGGGACCTTGCGTGCCAACAACCTGGTCGAAGTGGAGGAGATCGCGCAGATCTCGTCGCGCCTGGTGGTCAACCAGGCTGCCCTGAAGCTCAAGCGCGAGCGGCTGGCCCCGATCCTCGACGCGTTTGAGCGGGCCTCCGCCGCGCTGGCCTGAGGCTGTGAGCGGCATGGAAAGGACTAGGGCATGGACCCGGGGAATGGAGTCATGAACGAGAACGCTATGGAAAACCTGGTAATCCGCCGGCTGGATTCGACCGAGCCGGGCTTCGCCACCGAACTGCGCCAGGTGCTGGCCTTCGAGGCGGGCGAGGACGAAGCCATCGAGCGCGCCGTCGCGCAGATCCTGGCCGACGTGAAGGACCGCGGCGACCCCGCGGTGCTGGAATACACGCAGCGCTTCGACCGCGTCGAAGCCGCTTCGATGGCCGCGCTGGAAATCTCGCAGGCCGAGCTGGAAGCCGCACTCGAAGAGCTCGAGCCCAAGCGCCGCGCGGCGCTGGAGGCCGCGGCGGCACGCGTGCGCGGCTACCACGAGAAGCAGAAGATCGAGTGCGGCAGCCATAGCTGGGAGTACACCGAGTCGGATGGCACCGTGCTGGGACAGAAGGTGACGCCGCTGGACCGCGTCGGCATCTATGTGCCGGGCGGCAAGGCTGCCTACCCCTCGTCCGTGCTGATGAACGCGATTCCGGCGCGCGTGGCCGGCGTCAAGGAAGTGATCATGGTGGTGCCCACGCCGGGCGGCGTGCGCAACGAACTGGTGCTGGCCGCGGCGCAGATCGCCGGGGTGGACCGTGTGTTCACCATCGGTGGCGCGCAGGCGGTGGGGGCGCTGGCCTACGGCACCGCCGCGCTGCCGCAGGTAGACAAGATCGTCGGGCCGGGCAACGCCTACGTGGCCGCCGCCAAGCGCCGCGTGTTCGGCACCGTCGGCATCGACATGATTGCCGGCCCGTCCGAAATCCTCGTGATCTGCGACGGCACCACCGACCCGGACTGGGTGGCGATGGACCTGTTCTCGCAGGCCGAGCACGACGAACTGGCGCAGTCCATCCTGCTGTGCCCGGACGCCAACTACCTGGCCGAAGTGGAGCTGAGCATCCGCCGCCAGCTCGACAGCATGCCGCGCCGCGATGTCATCCGGGCATCGCTGACCGGGCGTGGCGCGCTGATCCGCGTGCGCGACATGGACGAGGCCTGCGAGATCGCCAACGCGATCGCGCCCGAGCACCTCGAGATTTCCGCCGAGAACCCGCGCCACTGGGCCGAGCGGATCCGCCACGCCGGCGCCATCTTCCTGGGGCGCTACACCAGCGAATCGCTGGGCGACTACTGCGCCGGCCCCAACCATGTGCTGCCCACCTCGCGCACCGCGCGTTTCTCGTCGCCGCTGGGCGTATACGACTTCCAGAAGCGCTCGAGCCTGATCGAGGTGAGCGAGCACGGCGCGCAGATGCTCGGCCAGATCGCCGCCGAACTGGCCTACGGCGAAGGGCTGCAGGCCCACGCGCGCAGCGCGGAGTACCGCCTCAGGCGCAACTGAGGTAACTGAGGCCGGGTGGCCGGCGGGCGGGATGCCCGCCGCCGGCCACCCGCAGCCACCAACCGTTTCACCGACACTCACTCAGAGGTAAATCCAATGTCAGCCGTGCAGCCTTCCCTGATCGAACGCATCATCCGTGACGACGTACGCGCCATGGGCGCCTACCATGTGGCGGATTCGCACGGTCTGGTGAAGCTGGACGCCATGGAGAACCCCTACACCCTGCCCGACGCATTGCGCGGGCAGCTGGCCGCGCGCCTGGCCGAGGTGGCGCTGAACCGCTATCCGGTGCCCAGCAGCGAAGCGCTGCGCGCGCGCCTGAAGACGGTGATGCAGGTGCCGGCCGGCATGGACGTGCTGCTGGGCAACGGCTCGGACGAGCTCATCAGCATCCTCGCGCTGGCCGTGGCCAGGCCCGGCGCCAAGGTGCTGGCGCCGGTGCCGGGCTTCGTCATGTATGCCATGTCGGCGCAGTTCGCCGGGCTCGAGTTCGTCGGGGTGCCGCTCAACGCGGACTTCACGCTGGACCGCGCCGCCATGCTGGCGGCCATGGCCGAGCACCAGCCCGCCATTGTCTACCTGGCTTACCCGAACAATCCGACCGGCAACCTGTTCGATGCATCCGACATGGAAGCCATCGTGCGTGCCGCGCAGGGGGAGGTCAGCCACAGCCTGGTGGTGGTGGACGAGGCCTACCAGCCGTTCGCGCAGGACACCTGGATGCCGCGCCTGGCCGAGTTCGGCAACCTGCTGGTGATGCGCACGGTATCCAAGCTGGGCCTGGCCGGCATCCGCCTGGGCTACCTGGCAGGCGCACCGGCATGGCTGTCGCAGTTCGACAAGGTGCGCCCGCCGTACAACGTCAACGTGCTGACCGAGGCCACGGCGCTGTTCGTGCTGGAGCACGTGGACGTGCTCGACCAGCAGGCCGCGCAGCTGCGCGCCGAACGCACCACCGTGGCCGCCGCGCTGGCCGCCATGCCCGGGGTGACGGTGTTCCCCAGCGACGCCAATTTCCTGCTGGTGCGCGTGCCCGACGCCGCGCGGGTGTTCGAAGGCGTGCTCGCACGCAAGGTTTTGATCAAGAACGTGGGTAAAATGCACCCGTTGCTGGCCAATTGTCTGCGCGTCACGGTCAGCACTCCCGAAGAGAACGCGCAATTTCTCGCCGCCTTTGCCGCGGCGTTGCAGGATTAACACCATGCGTGTTGCAGAGGTCACCCGCAATACTTCGGAAACGCAGATCCGCGTTTCCCTGAATCTCGACGGCACCGGCCGCCAGAAGCTGGCGTCCGGCGTGCCGTTCCTCGACCACATGCTGGACCAGATTGCCCGCCATGGCATGTTCGACCTCGAAGTCGAAGCCACCGGCGATACCCATATCGACGACCACCACACGGTGGAAGACGTCGGCATCGCGCTTGGCCAGGCCGTCGCCAAGGCCATCGGCGACAAGAAGGGCATCACCCGCTACGGCCACAGCTACGTGCCGCTGGACGAATGCCTGTCGCGCGTGGTGATCGATTTCTCCGGCCGCCCCGGCCTGGAGTTCCACGTGCCGTTCACCCGCGCGCGCGTGGGCAGCTTCGACGTGGACCTCACCATCGAGTTCTTCCGCGGCTTCGTCAACCATGCCGCGGTCACGTTGCATATCGACAATCTGCGCGGCATCAATGCCCACCACCAGTGCGAGACCGTGTTCAAGGCGTTCGGCCGCGCACTGCGCATGGCGGTGGAGATGGACCCGCGCGCGGGCAATACAATCCCGTCGACCAAGGGCACCCTGGTAGGCTGAATCCGGCCGGCGCCGCCACCCGCGCGCGCCGGCAAGCTAAGCGTTGCCTGCGATAACCTCCGGTCAACGCGGTACCCGATGCAGACCTTGGCGCGAGACGCGTACGATATCCGTGCGCCATTCACGCCAGACCAACGGCCCAGGCCCAACCCGATGGATACGCTCAAGTCGTTCATCTCGCTGCTGGCGCTGATCAACCCGATCGGGGCGATTCCGTTCTTTATCAGCCTGACCAACCAGCAGACCGAGCAGGAAAAGCTGCACACCATCAAGATCGCGTCCATTTCGGTGGCGATCGTGGTGGGTATCTCCGCCTTGCTGGGCCAGCAGATCATCGAGTTCTTCAATATCTCGGTGGCTTCGCTGCAGGTGGGCGGCGGCCTGATCATGATCATGATGGCCATGAACATGCTCAATGCCCAGACCGGCCGCACCAAGGCGACGCCGGAGGAGGAAGATGAAGCCGAAGCCAAGGCCAGCGTCGCGGTGGTGCCGATGGCGCTGCCGCTGCTGACCGGACCCGGTTCGATCAGCACGGTAATCGTCTACGCTGGCAAGACGCAGCACTGGTACCAGTTGCTGATCCTGGTCGGGATCGGACTGGCGCTCGGCGCAGTGGTATATATGACGTTCCGCGCCGCTGACCCGATTGCCCGCGTGATCGGGCGCACCGGCATCAATATCGGCACGCGGCTGATGGGCCTGATCCTGTCGGCGCTGGCCGTAGAATTCATTGTGGACGGGCTGAAGACATTGTTGCCTGTTTTGAAATCATGACTACCATAGCAATTGTGGATTACGGCATGGGCAACCTGCGCTCGGTGGCGCAGGCCTTGCGTGCCGCGGCGCCGGAGGCGGATGTGCAGGTGGTGGACCGCCCCGCGGCGATCCGCGCGGCGGACCGCGTGGTGCTGCCGGGCCAGGGAGCCATGCCGGACTGCATGGCCGCGCTCGGCGCATCGGGTTTGCAGGAGGCCGTGATCGAGGCCGCCGCCAGCAAGCCGCTGCTGGGAGTGTGCGTTGGCGAACAGATGCTGTTCGACCTGAGCAAGGAAAGTAGGACGGCCGGCGGCAGCACCCCGTGCCTGGGCCTGTTGCCCGGCGAGGTGATCCGCTTCGAACTGGAGGGGATGACCCAGCCGGACGGCTCGCGCTTCAAGGTGCCGCAGATGGGCTGGAACCGCGTGCGGCAGGCCCGCTCTCATCCGTTGTGGGCAGGGATACCCGACGAGAGCTGGTTCTATTTCGTGCACAGCTATTTCGTGCATGCGCAGGATCCGGCGCATATTGCCGGCGAGACCGAGTACGGAGTCGTATTTACGAGCGCGGTGGCGCGCGATAATATTTTCGCTACGCAGTTCCACCCTGAAAAAAGCGCCGCCATGGGCTTGCAGATCTACCGGAACTTCGTGCACTGGAATCCCTGATCCTCATATAGTGACTTTACCGGGACCGGGCCGAACGGCCATGCTGGCCTAGGCTCATCTTTCTTCTCTTTCAATCAAACGCTCTTCACGCTTATGTTGCTCATTCCGGCCATCGACCTGAAGGACGGTCAATGTGTACGCCTCAAACAAGGCGACATGGACCAGGCCACCGTCTTTTCCGAAGATCCCGCCGCCATGGCACGTCACTGGGTGAAYCAGGGCGCRCGGCGCCTKCACCTGGTMGACCTCAAYGGSGCGTTCGTSGGCAAGCCCCGCAATGAAGCTGCCATCAAGGCCATCATCGCCGAGGTGGGCGATGAGATCCCGATCCAGCTGGGGGGCGGCATCCGCGACCTGAACACCATCGAGCGCTGGCTCGACGGCGGCTTGTCCTACGTCATCATCGGCACGGCCGCGGTCAAGAATCCCGGCTTCCTCAAGGATGCCTGCACGGCGTTCGGCGGCCATATCATCGTGGGCCTGGACGCCCGCGAGGGCAAGGTCGCCACCGATGGCTGGAGCAAGCTGACGGGCCACGAAGTCGCCGACCTCGCGCGCAAGTACGAGGACTACGGCGTGGAAGCCATCATCTACACCGATATCGGCCGCGACGGCATGCTGCAGGGCATCAACATCGATGCCACTGTCAAGCTGGCGCAGTCGGCGACGATTCCGGTGATCGCCAGCGGCGGGCTGTCCGACCTTGCCGATATCGAACGCCTGTGCCGTGTCCAGAAGGATGGCGTGGAAGGCGTGATCTGCGGCCGTGCGATCTATTCGGGCGATCTCAATTTCGCCGAAGCCCAGGCACTTGCCGACAAGCTCGGCGCCGAGCAGTAAGACAACGCGCCTCCCGCGCGACAATTGCAGCCACCGGCGCCCGCACGTGCAGGCGCCGTGGCGGGCAAGGAATCACATGCTAGCCAAACGTATCATCCCCTGCCTCGACGTGACCAACGGGCGGGTGGTCAAGGGTGTCAACTTCGTCGAATTGCGCGACGCGGGCGACCCGGTCGAGATCGCCCGCCGCTATGACGAGCAAGGCGCCGATGAAATCACATTTCTCGATATCACCGCGACCAGCGACGGCCGCGACCTGATCCTGCACATCATCGAGGCGGTTGCTTCCCAGGTCTTTATCCCGCTGACGGTGGGCGGCGGCGTGCGCGCCGTGGAAGACGTGCGGCGCCTGCTCAATGCCGGCGCGGACAAGATCAGCGTCAACTCCTCGGCCATCGCCAACCCGCAGCTGGTGTCGGATGCCACCGCGCGCTACGGCTCGCAGTGCATCGTGGTGGCGATCGACGCCAAGCGCAGCTCGGCGCCAGGCGAGCCGGCGCGCTGGGAAGTCTTCACCCATGGCGGGCGCAAGGCCACCGGACTGGACGCCGTGGCATGGGCGCGCGAGATGGCCGCGCGCGGCGCGGGCGAACTGCTGCTCACCAGCATGGACCGGGACGGCACCAAGAGCGGCTTCGACCTGGAACTCACGCGCGCGGTCAGCGACGCCGTATCGATCCCGGTGATCGCCTCCGGCGGCGTGGGCGGGCTGCAGGACCTGGCCGACGGCATCAAGCTGGGCCGTGCCGACGCGGTACTGGCCGCCAGCATCTTCCACTACGGCGAGCACACCGTTGGCGAGGCAAAGGCATTCATGGCCCGCGAGGGCATTCCGGTGCGGATCTGAAATCTGGAACACGGCGAACCGACATGGCAAAGAAGTGGCTCAACAAGGTTAAGTGGGACGATAACGGCCTGGTGCCGGTGATCGTCCAGGAAATCGGCTCGAACGATGTACTCATGTTTGCGTTCATGAACCGCGAGGCGCTGCAGCGCACCGTGGAGATTGGCGAGGCGGTGTTCTGGTCGCGTTCGCGCAAGCGACTGTGGCACAAGGGCGAAGAGTCCGGCCACGTGCAGAAGGTCCACGAGATCCGCCTGGACTGCGACGAAGACGTGGTGCTGCTCAAGGTCACGCAGAACGACGGCATCGCCTGCCACACCGGGCGGCACTCATGCTTCTTCCAGAAGTTCGAGGGCGATACCGACAACGGCGACTGGCAGACCGTGGAACCGGTGCTCAAAGATCCGTCCACCATCTACGCGGCCAAGCCATGAGCGACACGCAAGCAAGCAGCACCGACGTGCTGGCGCGCCTGGCTGCGGTGCTGGAATCGCGCAAGCCCGAGAATGGCGGCGATCCCGACAAATCCTATGTGGCGCGCCTCTTCCACAAGGGCGACGACGCCATCCTGAAGAAGATCGGGGAGGAAGCCACCGAGACCGTGATGGCGGCCAAGGACGCGCGCGCCGCCGGGCTGGGCGAGGAAGCCGTCGGCAAGGTGGTCTACGAAGTGGCCGACCTGTGGTTCCACAGCATGGTCCTGCTGGCGCGCTTCGGGCTGGAACCGGCTGACGTGGTCAATGAGCTGGCGCGCCGCGAAGGGCTGTCCGGGCTCGAGGAAAAGGCGCGCCGCGAGCCCGGCGCCTGAACCTGAGGATATCGCGGCAGGAACGCGGCGGGAGCGGTGCGGCGCACGCATCGGATGCCGACCGGCTCGCCAGCCTGCGCAAGCTCACGCATAAGCTGTGTGCACTGTGCGCTATATTATGGGTGGCCGGCGGCTTCGCCGATCGGTTCCTGGCAGGCCGCGGCGGGGGCGCCTCGTGGCGCACTGCGCGGCTCGATTTGCGGCACGCAATGAAATTTTCATGAATTCAAAGCAAAATTGCATCTTCTGCCGGATCGTGGCCGGCGAGCTTCCGTCGAACAAGGTCTACGAAGACGACGAAATGCTGGCTTTCCACGATATCCACCCGAAAGCCCCGGTACACTTCCTCGTTATCCCCAAGGCGCATGTCGATTCGCTGGCCGATTGCGGAACCGGCGAGAGCGCTGTGCTTGCTAGAATGATGTTGAAGGTGCCGGAGTTGGCGCGTGCTGCAGGCTGCGGGAACGGTTTCCGGACGGTGATCAATACCGGCCCGGATGGCGGGCAGGAGGTCTATCACCTCCACCTGCACGTACTTGGCGGCCCGCGCAACCAGTGGAAGGTGCCGCTGCCCTGATCCCGACGCCCAGGTCCTGAGGACCGGCGTCGCGCCAGGCTTGCAGCCAAACCATGCAGGACCGCGGGCCGGACGTCCACGGTCAGACGCCATGCCGGCAACCGTCGCCCGGCATGGCCTTCAGTGACGGAACAACGAGCCGGGGTGGCAAGGCGCCGCCCCCGGCTTCATCAGGAGCAGAAAATGGGTTCGTTTAGCATTTGGCACTGGCTCATCGTGCTGGTGATCGTCATGCTGGTTTTTGGTACCAAGAAACTGCGCAATATCGGCCAGGACCTGGGCGGCGCCGTGAAGGGCTTCAAGGACGGCATGAAGGACCCCAATGGCGAAGACGCCGCGGCAGCCGCGCCGGCCAAGGAACTGCGCGACAGCACCACCATCGACGTGGAAGCCAAGGAAAAGTCGCGCCAGCAGTAAGCGCGATGCGATCCTTGCCGGCTCATCCGATGTCATCCCACCCGCCAGCAGTGCCAAGCCTGCGTGAGGTCCCGCGCGCCACGGGACTTGGCGGCGGCACCTCCCTTTCGACGCTCGCATGATCGATCTCGGCATTTCCAAGCTTGCACTGATCGGCGCGGTGGCGCTGGTGGTGATCGGTCCCGAGCGGCTGCCGAAAGTGGCGCGCACGGTCGGCGCCCTGGTCGGCCGCGCGCAGCGCTATATCAACGACGTCAAGGCGGAAGTCAGCCGCGAGGTCGAACTCGACGAACTGCGCAAGATGCGCACGGAGTTCGAGGATGCCGCGCGCGATGTCGAGCGCACCATCCACAAGGAAGTGCACGAGCACACCCAGTCCTTCAACGATGCGCTGTCCGGCACCGATGCCGGCACCGCGCCGGGCGGGGCGGCCGTGGACAGCGGCTATGTGCCTTCCTGGGATACGGCGCACAAGCTCCATAACGGCCGCAAGAGCTGGCGCGTCAAGCAAGGCGCGCGGCCGCTGTGGTTCAAGCGCCAGCACAATGTCCGCGTATGGGCGCAATCCGGCGCCGCGCGCGTCAAGCGCCACCGTCCCGCCACCGGTCCCGCACGCTCTTTCTTCGATTGAGCATGACCGGGTCTGCCAACACGCCGGTACCCGGCCGGCTGTCGCTGTCGTGCGTTCGGACTTGCGCTCCGACATGCGCTCCGCGCCGGCGTAACATCGCCGATTTTGTCACCGATTTTTCGATGCCAGCCCGCCGGGCTGAGCGGTCCACGCCATGAGCGACTCCCGTTCCCAAGATCCCCAAGACCCGCAGGACGAAGGCCAGCAGGAAACCTTCATCTCTCACCTGGTGGAGCTGCGCTCGCGCATCGTCAAGGCTGCCTCCGGCGTGATCCTGGTCTTCGTCTGCCTGGTCTACTGGGCACCGAATATCTTCAACCTGTTCGCCCGGCCTCTCATGGAGTCGCTGCCCAAGGGCGGCAGGATGATCGTCACCGACGTGACCGGCTCGTTCTTCGTGCCGATGAAGGTCACGCTGCTGGTGGCCTTCCTGGTCGCGTTGCCATGGGTGCTGTACCAGATCTGGCAGTTTGTCGCGCCCGGCCTGTACCAGCATGAGAAGCGGCTGATTGTCCCGCTGGTCAGCAGCAGCTACTTGTTGTTTATCTGCGGCGTGGCCTTCGCCTACTTCCTGGTGTTCCCCACGGTGTTCCATTTCATGGCGCACTACAACGCCCCGCTGGGGGCCGAGATGTCGACGGACATCGATAAATACCTCAGCTTCGCCATGACCATGTTCCTGGCGTTCGGCATTACCTTCGAGGTGCCCGTGGTGGTGATCGTGCTGGTGCGCTTTGGCGTGGTCGAGCTGGAAAAGCTCAAGCAGATCCGCCCCTATGTGATCGTCGGCGCCTTCGTGATCGCCGCCGTGGTGACACCGCCCGATGTGCTGTCCCAACTGCTGCTGGCCGTGCCGCTGGTAGCACTTTACGAGCTGGGACTGATCATGGCCCGCTTCACCTCGCGACCCGTCGCGGCAGACCCGGCAGCCAGCGAAGCGCAGGCGGACTGAGAACGCGTACCGCTTCGGAAGCAAAGCTTGGGGGCGCAACTTTTGCACCAAAACGGTGAAAATGCGCTTCCAGGCTGTTGCGACATCACAACAAAATCCCCCGCAATCCACGGTTTACGACGAAAAAGCCTTCTGGCGGCCGGGGGGGCTGACCCATAATACGCAGCAGACGTGAGGTAAATGCGTCGCCCAAGCACTTGGGCAAGCCAAGATTTCCCAATCAGTTGACAAGGAAAGTGTCGATATGAAGATGAAACTGTTTGCAGCCGCTGTCGCTGCCCTGGCCGCTGGTGGTGCGTATGCCCAATCGAGCGTGACCCTGTACGGCGTTGTTGACGCTGGTATTGAATACACCAACAAGAACGCAACTACCAACGGCAACCACAACCTGTTTGCCTTGCAGTCGGGCAACCAGTCCGGTTCGCGTTGGGGCCTGCGTGGCGTGGAAGACCTGGGCGGCGGCCTGAAGGGCATTTTCGTCCTGGAAAGCGGCTTCAACGTTGACAACGGTACTTCGGCTCAAGGCAATCGTCTGTTCGGCCGTAACGCCTACGTCGGCCTGCAGAGCCAGTACGGCACGTTGACCCTGGGCCGCCAGCAGACCACGTTCTATGATTTCGGCCTGATCTATGATCCGATGGCCATTTCGACCCGTTACAGCATTACCGCGACGGCTCCGGAATTCGCTGCCCGCGCCGACAATACCGTCAAGTACACCGGCACTTTCGGTGGCCTGACCACTTCGGCCTTCTACAGCTTCAACAACAACAACCAAGAGGTTGCGGGTAACTTCACCAACGGCCGCGAGTACGGCTTCCTGGCGAGCTACGCTGCAGGCCCGTTCTCGGTTGGTGCTGCTTATGACCAATCGAACGTCTCGACGGCAACTCTCAACAACGGCAATCAGCTGATCCGTCGCGCGACCATCGCTGGCACCTACGCATTCGGTCCGGCCAAGGTCTACGCTGGCTACCGCTACGCTCACGCTTACAACAACGTGGCCCTGCCGGGTGCTTCCGGCGTGCTGAACACCGCCTCGAACCTGGGTTGGGTTGGTCTGGGCTATCAGCTGACCCCGGCTTTCTCGCTGTCGGGCTCCGCTTACTACCAGAACCTGCGTAACGCCAAGGCTAACCCGTGGCAGTTCGTGACGACCGCCGACTACGCGCTGTCGAAGCGTACCGACTTGTACGCCTCGGCTACGTACATCCTCAACAAGGGTGGCAATTCGGCTCTGAGCGTGAATGGCTTCAACGACCAAATTACGTCTGGTCCGACCGTCCAAACTGGTGGCAACCAGTTCGGCGGCATCGTTGGTGTTCGCCACAAGTTCTAATTTAGCGCGGGCGTAAGCTCGCTCTAGATTGGCTTGAACTCAAAACGCCGGCATCCGCAAGGATGCCGGCGTTTTGTTTTTGGCGCCCGGGGCACGGCTGTCTGCTGTCGCCTTTGTCCGGCTTCGCGACGGGGCAGGGCGCATTCCCGTATCGTGCAAGCTGACTACCCATGGGCCAGCGCCGGCGGACAGCGTGGCGGCCTGGATGGCATGCCGGCCAGGCGGGAGGGGCCGGCCGTGGCGCTCAATCGCTCTTGCGCAGCCGGCTGCTTCCCGGGCCCGCGCGTCGCTCCCGGCTTCGATGCACAGCTTTTGCGCGATTTCGTTCACGTAGCCGCCGGGACTGCCGTGAGCGCAGCACCGGGTACGCTTTCGCGGCTTCAATGCGCCGAAGCCGGCATCGGCAAGCGCAGCCAGCACTGCCACCCCGGAAACAAAAAACCCCGCCACGAAAGGCGGGGTCAGGCAAGGCTCAGGCCGGGCGGGCGCGGCTGCGCGGCGGCTTATTCCTCCTCATCGAGCGGCATCGCGCGGCGCGGCGGCGGGGGGCGCTTGCCGATCATGACTGCCAGCTCGATCGGCTTGCCACGGCGCACCACCTTCATCTTGATTTCCGCGCCCGGCTTGAGCTGGGCGATGGCATTGAGCAGAGCGGTAGTGTCGGTGATGGTCTGGCCATCGACGGAGACCAGCACATCGCCCGGCTTCACGCCGGCCTTGTCGGCCGGGCCACCCTGGACCACGGCGGCGATCAGGGCCCCTTCCTTGGCTTCGAGCCCGAACGACTCGGCGATCTCCGGCGTCATGTCCTGCGGTTCCACGCCGATCCAGCCCCGCGTCACCGTGCCGGTGGAGATGATCGATTCCATCACCTGCTTCGCGGTCGACACCGGAATGGCGAAGCCGATGCCCAGCGAGCCGCCCGAGCGCGAATAGATGGCGGTATTGACGCCCAGCAGGTTGCCTTGCGCATCGACCAGCGCACCGCCCGAATTGCCCGGGTTGATGGCAGCATCGGTCTGGATGAAGTTCTCGAAGGTGTTGATGCCCAGGTGGCTGCGGCCCAGCGCCGACACGATGCCCATGGTCACGGTCTGGCCGACGCCGAACGGGTTGCCGATGGCCAGCACCACGTCGCCAACCTTGACGTTCTCGATCCGGCCCAGCGTGATCGCGGGCAGGTCCTTCAGCGTGATCTTCAGGACGGCCAGGTCGGTTTCCGGATCCGAGCCAACCACCTTGGCATTCGCCTTGCGGCCGTCGGTGAGGGCCACCTCGATCTCATCGGCGCCGTCCACCACATGGTGGTTGGTTAGAATGTAGCCTTCCGCGCTGACGATCACGCCCGAGCCGAGGCTGGATACCGGTTCCTGCCGTTCCGGGAGGCGGTCGCCGAAGAAGAACCGGAACCATGGATCTTCCGCCTGCGGGTTGTTGGGTGTGCGCTTGCTGCCATTCTTGCTGGTGAAGATGTTCACCACCGCCGGCATCGCCTGCTGCGCCGCGTCGCTATAGGAGCCCTGCGCCGAGGAACCCGCAATGTTGGGCACCACCTCCTTCAGCGCGACGATCGGCGACCCGGATTGCACGGCCACCCGGCCGCGTTGCAGCCATTCCGGTTTTAGCGTGGCCACGACGAACCACACGGCCAGCACGACGGTGACAGCCTGAGCAAAGAACAGCCAGAATCGGCGCAACATATTGGAGTTTGGGCAGAAAATGAAAACAAAAGATCTTGAATTGTACTTGAACGACCTGCTTCAGGTCCCTCGATACAAAGACTATTGCCCGAACGGATGGCAAGTGCAAGGCCGCCTTGAAGTGGAAAATATCGTCACCGGCGTGACCGCGAGCCTGGCATTGGTCGAAGCCGCCATCGAGGCGGGTGCCGATGCCATTTTGGTTCATCACGGTTATTTCTGGAAAAACGAAGACGCCCGCGTAATCGGCCAAAAACACGCCCGCCTGAAACGCCTGCTCGGGGCCGATGTGAACCTGCTGGCTTATCACCTGCCGCTCGATAATCATCCGGAATTCGGCAATAACGCCCAGCTCGGCTTGCAATTAGGATTTACACCCACCGGTCGATTTGGCGACGACCAGCTCGGCTGGACCGGCACCCTGCCGCAACCCATGCCGCTCGCCGCGCTGGCCGCCCACGTGGGCGGCGTGCTCGAGCGTGAACCGCTCGCCATCGGCGATCCCGAGCAAATGATTCGCACGGTGGGCTGGTGCACCGGCGGTGCCCAGGGCTATTTCGACGGTGCCGTGGCAGCCGGCGTGGATGCCTACCTGAGCGGCGAGATCTCCGAGCAGACCACCCATCTCGCGCGCGAGAGCGGCGTGGCCTACCTGGCGGCCGGGCATCATGCCACCGAACGCTACGGCATCCGCTCGCTCGGCGAGCACCTGGCGCAGCAGTTCGGCCTGCGCCATACCTTCATCGATATTCCGAACCCGGTCTGACAGCGGCGGGGCGCGGCATGCGCCCGCCACCCGGGCCTTGCGCGCTCAGGCCTGGCGCGCCTTCAGGCTGTCGCGGATCTCGCGCAGCAGCACCACGTCTTCCGGCGTGGCCGCAGGCGCTTCCACCTTCGGCTCTTCGGCGCGCAGCTTGTTGATGGCGCGCACCATCATGAAGATGATGAAGGCCAGGATCAGGAAATTGACCAGGATGGTCAGGAAGTTGCCGTAGGCAAAGACCGGCACGCCGGCCTTTTTCAGGGCATCGAGCGTGTGCGGCACGCCCGCGGGCGGATCCGATAGCGCGACGAACATATTGGAGAAGTCGAGCTTGCCGATGATGCGGCCGACCACCGGCATGATCAGGTCGTTCACCACCGAATCGACAATCTTGCCGAACGCCGCGCCGATAATCACGCCCACGGCCAGGTCGATCACATTGCCGCGCATTGCGAAGGTCTTGAACTCCGAGATCATCCCCATGCTTTTCTCCCTCTGTTGCTTGGTTTGAACGGTCGTCAGGACAAAAGCCTGCCGCATCACTGCCCGTAACGCAAGCCTGCAGGCCACATAGCTGATTTCTGTCCGATTATCGCGCGAACGTGAGTAACTCTGCGCCTTTCAATGCCTCATGTGCCTAAGGTACAATTTACGGTTGACGCAAAATCTAATTTGACATCCCCTGGGGTTTGGAATGAGTGACCAGCAAAACGTGAAGAACGTGGATAAGGGTCGCCGCAATTGGTTGATTGCGACGTCAGTCGCTGGCGGCATCGGAGGCGTGGCGGTCGCAGTGCCGTTCGTCAGCACGTTCGCGCCGTCAGAGAAAGCCAAGGCAGCCGGAGCACCAGTCGAGGCTGATATCAGCGCCTTGAAGCCGGGCGAAATGATGACCGTGGAATGGCGTGGCAAGCCTGTCTGGATTCTGAAGCGCACCGAGGAAATGCTCGCGTCGCTCAAGAAGACCGATGCCGAAGTCGCCGACCCCAACTCGGACGTGCCCTTCACCATGAAGACGCCCGAGTACTGCAAGAACGAAACCCGCTCGCGCGCCGACCACAAGGACCTCCTGGTCGTGGTGGGCATCTGCTCCCACCTGGGCTGCTCGCCCTCCGGCCCCTTCGGCGCCGGCTCCAATCCCCAGCTCGGTTCCGACCCCGGATTCCTATGCCCCTGCCACGGTTCGACCTTCGACCTGGCTGGCCGCGTGTTCAAGAACAAGCCGGCCCCGCAAAACCTTGACGTACCCCCCTACCAGTTCCTGTCCGACACGAAGATCGTGATCGGCAAGGATGAAAAAGGAGACGCTTGACCATGGCGGCCGAAAAACAAGTCAAGACGACTGGCCTGCTGGGCTGGATCGACGCACGCTTCCCCGCTACGCAGCTCTGGGAAGACCATCTCTCCAAGTACTACGCACCGAAGAACTTCAACTTCTGGTACTTCTTCGGCTCGCTGGCGCTGCTTGTCCTGGTCATCCAGATCGTCACCGGCATCTTCCTGGTGATGAACTACAAGCCCGACGGCACGCTCAACGCCGCCGGCATTCCCGTGGCCTACGCCAGCGTGGAATACATCATGCGTGAAGTGCCCTGGGGCTGGCTGGTGCGCTACATGCACTCCACCGGCGCCTCGGCCTTCTTCGTGGTCGTGTACCTGCACATGTTCCGCGGCCTGCTCTACGGCTCCTACCGCAAGCCGCGCGAACTGGTCTGGATCTTCGGCTGCCTGATCTTCCTGTGCCTGATGGCCGAAGCCTTCATGGGCTACCTGCTGCCGTGGGGCCAGATGTCGTACTGGGGCGCCCAGGTGATCGTGAACCTGTTCTCGGCGATTCCCGTGATCGGCCAGGACCTGTCGCTGTTCATCCGTGGCGACTACGTCGTCAGCGAC
This sequence comes from Cupriavidus sp. 05N38, assembly GCF_056397345.1. Lineage (NCBI taxonomy): Bacteria > Pseudomonadati > Pseudomonadota > Betaproteobacteria > Burkholderiales > Burkholderiaceae > Cupriavidus > Cupriavidus sp. 05N38. The sequence continues at coordinate 54,219 of NZ_JBFTNF010000009.1, read as the reverse complement.
GCCACCCTGAACCGCTTCTTCTCCTTCCACGTCATCGCCGTGCCGCTGGTGCTGCTGGGCCTGGTGGTCGCGCACATCATCGCGTTGCACGAAGTGGGCTCGAACAACCCGGACGGCGTCGAGATCAAGGCCAAGAAGGACGAGAACGGCATCCCGCTGGACGGCATCCCGTTCCACCCGTACTACTCGGTGCATGACCTGCTGGGCGTGGGCGGCTTCCTGATGATCTTCTCCGCGGTGATCTTCTTCTTCCCGGAGGTCGGCGGCTACTTCCTGGAGTCGAACAACTTCTTCCCGGCCGATCCGCTCAAGACCCCGCCGCATATCGCGCCGGTCTGGTACTTCACGCCGTTCTATTCGATGCTGCGTGCCACCACCTCGAACTTCCTGCCGATCCTGTGGGTGTTCTTCGCGGTGCTGCTGGGCATGGTGTTCCTGYGCAGCAAGGATGCCCGCATCAAGGTTGGCGCGCTCGCCATCGCCGTGATCCTGGCCGTGGGCTTCTACTTCATCGACGCCAAGTTCTGGGGCGTGCTGGTGATGGGCGGCTCGGTGGTGATCCTGTTCTTCCTGCCGTGGCTGGACCACTCGCCGGTGAAGTCGATCCGCTATCGCCCGGCTTTCCACAAGACCATCCTGAGCGTGTTCGTGGTGGTGTTCATCGTGCTCGGCTACCTGGGTGTCATGCCCCCGTCGCCGGTGGGTGAAAAGGTGTCGCAGCTTGGCACCCTGCTGTACTTCGCCTTCTTCCTGACCATGCCGCTGTGGAGCCGCGTCGGCCAGTTCAAGCCCGTGCCGGAACGCGTGACGTTCCACCCGCACTGAGACCGGACGAACCCCGACAAAAGCACAAGGACACACGATGAAAAAGCTGCTTTCGATTCTCGCGCTGGCCGGCGCCTGCTTTGCCGCCGCGCCCGCCATGGCCAGCGAAGGGGGCTACCCCCTCGAGCCGGCACCCGTGCAGACCAGCGATCTCTCCTCGCTGCAGCGCGGCGCCAAGCTGTTCGTGAACTACTGCCTGAACTGCCACGGCGCGTCCATGATGCGTTACAACCGCCTCAAGGACATCGGCCTGACCGACGACCAGATCCGCCAGAACCTGCTGTTCAGTGGTGACAAGGTCGGCGACATGATGACCATCGCCATGCAGCCGAAGGAAGCCAAGACCTTCTTCGGCGCGGCCCCGCCGGACCTGTCGGTGATCGCCCGCGCCCGCGGCGACGACTGGCTCTACACCTACCTGCGCACCTTCTACCGCGACGACAACCGCGCCACGGGCTGGAACAACCTGGTGTTCCCGAGCGTCGGCATGCCGCACGTACTGTGGGAGCTGCAGGGCCAGCGCGCCGCCAAGTTCGCCGAAGTCGAAGAGCACGGCGAGAAGGTCCACAAGTTCGCCGGCTTCGAGCAGGTCACCCCGGGCAAGCTGAGCACGATCGAGTACGACCAGGCCGTGACCGATCTCGTCGGCTTCCTCGACTGGATGGCCGAGCCCGCCCAGAACCAGCGCAAGCGCCTCGGCGTGTGGGTGCTGATGTTCCTCGGCGTGTTCACCGTCTTTGCCTGGCGCCTGAACGCCTCGTACTGGAAGGACATCAAGTAATCGGCAGTAAAGCCCGAGGGGCGCAAGCCCCGAAGGGGCAGGGGGCTGGCGCGGGCGTCGCGAAACCGACGTTCGCCCCAGCCCTTTTCGCTTGAATGGATCGCTTGCCGATAATGGCAAAAGTGCCATACAAAGCGCATTTACCCGCCAAAATCACGCACAAAAGTGATTTAATATCATCTAATTTGCTTTCTGCATAGCGGTTCTGCCAGAATACCGATCCAGCCAATCGACCCCGCTTCAAAGGAATCCAACCATGATGGTGTTGTATTCGGGCACCACCTGCCCGTTCTCCCAACGTTGCCGCCTCGTCCTGTTCGAAAAGGGCATGGATTTCGAGATCCGTGACGTCGACCTGTTCAACAAGCCGGAAGACATTTCGGTGATGAACCCCTACGGTCAGGTGCCCATCCTGGTCGAGCGCGACCTCATCCTGTACGAGTCGAACATCATCAACGAGTACATCGACGAGCGCTTCCCGCACCCGCAGCTGATGCCGGCCGACCCGGTGCAGCGCGCCCGCGCCCGCCTGTTCCTGTTCAACTTCGAAAAGGAACTCTTCACGCACGTCTACGCCCTCGAAAACGAAAAGGGCAAGGCCGCCGAGAAGAACCACGAGCGTGCCCGCGCCTCCATCCGCGACCGCCTGACCCAGCTCGCGCCGATCTTCGTCAAGAACAAGTACATGCTCGGCGAAGAGTTCTCCATGCTCGACGTCGCCATCGCCCCGCTGCTGTGGCGCCTGGATCATTACGGCATCGAGCTGTCGAAGAACGCCGCGCCGCTGCTGAAGTACGCCGAACGCATTTTCAGCCGCCCGGCCTACATCGAAGCGCTCACCCCGTCGGAAAAGGTGATGCGCCGCTAAACCGGCCCCCCGGCCCGAGGCGCACCGCTTCGGGCCGCCCGGAACGCGCCCCGCGCCACTGGAAGCCCAATGCCTGAAACCTCCACCAAGCCCTACCTGATCCGCGCCATCTACGAGTGGTGCACGGACAACGGCTTCACGCCATACATCGCCGTCTTCGTCGACGCCAACACCAGCGTGCCGCGCGAGTTCGTCAAGAACAACGAAATCGTGCTCAACGTCAGCTTCGACGCCACCAGCGGCCTGGACATGGGCAACGAATGGATCGGCTTCAGCGCGCGCTTCGGCGGCGTCTCCCGCAAGATCGACGTACCCATTGAAAACGTGCTCGCCATCTACGCCCGCGAGAACGGCCAGGGCATGGCCTTCCCGGTGGAGCGCAGCGTGCCCGACACCCAGGCCGCCACGGAACGCGAGAACAACCCGCCACCCAAGCTGTCAACGGTGGAAAGCGAATCCCCGGTCACGGCTGACACTACCGAAGGCCACAACGGCGACGACGAACCCACGCCGCCGCCGGTCTCGCGCATCGGCGCCAAGAAGCCTTCGCTGAAGGTGGTGAAGTAAGTACGGCGCAGGCTGCATCAAGGCATCGTCATTTCGCGCCGCATGCAGTAGAATCGCTGTCTGCACCAAACATGCCGGCTTAGCTCATCAGGTAGAGCAGTTGATTTGTAATCATCAGGTGGCGGGTTCGAGTCCTGCAGCCGGCACCAGAATTTGAAAACGGCCTCCAAGCGATTGGGGGCCGTTTTCGTTTTGCAGGCTCGCGCTCACTTAGGAAGTGCGTGGTCGCCGGGCAAGGTGTTTTTTCAGGGGCTGACCGTTGAGGCATCACCGAGGCATCACCTGGTCCTCAATACATCCCCTGCACGCCATCAACTGCCGAGTCGAGTCGACTCTTTAGCAGCGAGAGCATGCAGTGCAACCCCGAGGGCTCGGCGCATGCCGCATCGTCCTGATCCAGGAGCGTCAACATCAACCGTATTGCCGCGCTGACTTGCAGAAGTCGATCGCATTGCTCAAGGACATTGCCTCGTACTTGCTCCTCGATCGCTATCAACTGACTGACGATCTCGTGGATACGCGTTGCTGCAGAATCCTCTTTCCATAGTGCAAGGCCGTGCAACTCGGCCAACAGGTCACGCTGCATATGCCCGATTGGTGCTAGCGTCGTTTCGGCCTGCTCAGTCATGAGTCCCCTCCTCACGAACTAATGCTTGCAGCGAACAGGATTTGCGTTGGATCTGCGTTTGCTCAGCACGAGCGAAAACAACAGGCATTTGCAGCCTCCTTGGACAGGGTTTCACCCGCCTTCCGCTGCTAAACGGGGTGGGCGGGCACAGGGCGGGTTAGCAGACCGGTGTCCAAGGATGCCGGCGAGCCCGGAGGCTCCCCACCCAGGCCCGCCCATGGTATGGACGTGCGAGGGCATCGCGGACGAAAAGATAGCCGCATGGCGCGGCTGTCCGCCTTGGACGTTTCAGGCTGCTAAACCCGATCACCGTTGTTTCGGCGATGAGTCATTCTTGATGACCCCACCATCCATGTCAATCCAACCGACGACCACGGATACCATATTTAACACCTTGTGTAATATCTATCAAATCCAGCCGTAAAGCCCTGTCCAGCCGGCAATACAAACGAAAGAAGGGCGGGTGAAAAATGGGTCGTCACCAGAAGCAGCCGAAGCTTTCCGGCATTCTGCTGGAGTCGTCCTGGTCCGCAACGAAGTGACGCTGCCGGCCCGCCCACGGAAGCGCGCCCCACAATCAAGTCGAATCTTGATGCTGCAGTGCAGGCACAACGAGCGGCCTGACGGTAAGCTCTTGCCTTCAGTCGGGAGAATTCCACGGGGGAGGGCAAATGCGGCGCGTCGTATTCAATCAGAAGGGCGGTGTTGGGAAGTCGACCATTGTGTGCAACCTGGCGGCAATCAGTGCCAGCGAAGGCTTGCGCACCCTGGTCATCGACCTGGATGTGCAGGGAAATTCCAGCCAGTATCTGCTCGGCAAGCAGGCCGGCGAAGCGACCCCGACGGTGGCGGATTTCTTCGAGACCGCCCTGACCTACAGCTTCAAGCCGGTTGAGTTCTCTTCCTTCGTGCATTCGACACAGTTCGAGAATCTCGACGTGATGCCGGCGCACCCCGATCTCGATGCGCTGCATGGCAAGCTCGAATCGCGCTACAAGATCTACAAGCTGCGCGATGCATTGAACGAGCTGGATACGTACGATGCAATCTATATCGATACGCCGCCGGCACTGAACTTCTACACCCGCTCGGCCCTGATTGCCGTCGAGCGCTGCCTGATTCCATTCGACTGCGACGACTTTTCCCGCCGCGCCCTGTACACGCTGCTGGACAACGTGAAGGAGATCCAGCAGGACCATAATGCGGCGCTGGAAGTGGAGGGGATCGTGATCAATCAGTTTCAGCCGCGCGCCAGCCTGCCCCAGCAGCTGGTGGACGAACTGGTGAGCGAAGGTTTGCCGGTGCTGGGCTCGCGCCTGTCCTCGTCGGTGAAGATCCGCGAATCCCATCAGCACGCCAGGCCGATGATCTACCTGGACCCGCGGCACAAGCTCGCCCAGGAATACGTGGCATTGCATCGCGAACTGGTCGGATAGGGGCAAGCTCCGGCGGCCTGTCTTCTGGTCATGCAATCTGGCTAGCTTAGGCGGGGCAAGTTCACTTGAGCGCTGCCCGGAAGCCGCCCTCAAATCCGTTTCCTCCAAAGCCGCTCACCTGCGCACGCGGGTGCTGCCGGTGGACCTGGATGGCGCGTTCCGCTACGCCTGCGACTGAATGGCGTGGCGCGTGAGGGGCACGCGGTGATGATGCGGCCGCCGTCGTTGTCCTACGCGCGCCTGCGGTTTGGCTGACAGTACGGCCAGTCCGCTGCCCCTATAGTGAATATGGATGCGTCCGCCGGCCCGGCTTTCGCACGGGCCGGCGTGGTTTCGCTATCGCCTGCGGCTTCGCATCGCGGGCGCTCAGTCTTTCCATTGCGGGGTAGCCCATCATGCTTTTGCAGCGCTTGCCGGCCTTGTCCTTGTGCGTATTGATGGTGGCTTGCCTGGCCGCCTGCGGCGATTCGGCAACCTTGCCGGTTTCGGCCGGCACGGGCGTGAATCCAGAGCTGCCGCCGCCCAACAAGACGATGCTGCCCACCGTGAACATCGCGCCCGCCCGGGGCTGGGTGGATGGCGCAAAGCCGGTCGCTGCGCAGGGCATGGCCACGGTGGCGTTCGCCGACAAGCTCGATCATCCGCGCTGGCTCTACGTGCTGCCGAACGGCGATGTGCTGGTGGCGGAAACCAACGCACCGCCCAAGCCGGATGACGCGAGGGGCGTCAGGGGCTGGGTGATGACGCAGGTGATGAAACGCGCGGGCGCGGGCGTGCCCAGCGCCAACCGCATCACGCTGCTGCGCGATACCAATGGCGATGGCGTGGCCGATACGCGCTCGGTCTTTCTCAAGGACCTGAATTCGCCGTTCGGCATGGTGCTGGTCGGCAACGATTTCTACGTGGCCGATACCGACGCGGTGCTGCGCTTTCCCTATCAGCAGGGCCAGACCGAAATCACCGCGCCCGGCGTCAAGGTGGTGGACCTTCCGGCTGGCCCGATCAACCATCACTGGACCAAGAACGTCATCGCCGGCAAGGACGGCAGCAAGCTGTATGTCACGGTGGGCTCAAACAGCAATGTGGGCGAGAACGGCATCGACGTGGAGGAGGGGCGCGCCGCCATCTGGGAGGTCGATCCCGGGACCGGCGCGCACCGCGTCTTCGCCAGCGGCCTGCGCAACCCGAATGGCATGGCGTGGGAGCCGGTCAGCGGCGCGTTATGGACTTCGGTGAACGAGCGCGACGAAATCGGCAGCGACCTGGTGCCGGACTACATCACCTCGGTGAAGGACGGCGCGTTCTACGGTTGGCCATTCAGTTACTACGGCCAGCATGTAGACGTCCGCGTAAAGCCGCCGCGGCCGGAGATGGTAGCCAGGGCCATCGCGCCCGACTACGCCGTCGGCCCGCACACGGCATCGCTCGGCCTGGCCTCGTCTGTCGGCAATACGCTGCCGGCGCGGTTCAGGGACGGCATGTTCGTCGGCCAGCACGGTTCGTGGAACCGCAAGCCGCATAGCGGCTACAAGGTGATCTTCGTGCCGTTCTCCGGCGGCAGGCCGGCCGGCGCGCCGGTCGACGTGCTGACGGGCTTCCTCACCAAGGACGGCGATGCGCAAGGACGGCCCGTTGGCGTTGCTATCGACAAGGGCGGCGCGTTGCTGGTGGCGGACGATGTGGGCAACGTCGTGTGGCGGGTATCGGCGGCGAAGTAGCCGCCCGAAGTCACCACTACTGGTTCACGCCCATCTGCTTGAGCAGCGTGAGGTTGTCCTCCAGATGCCAGTTCTCCACGATCTTGCCGCCAGCCACGCGGTACAGGTCGAAGGCCTGGAAGTCGATTGCCTGGCCTTGTCCCTTGGCGTTGCCGAACTGCCCGGTGAAATGCCCGCGAAAGCGCAGGTGCACCGCGGCGCGGTCGCCGGCGATCACTACGTCTTCCATCTGCGCGCTCAGGTCCGGCACGGCGGTGCGGAATCCCTTCGACGCCTGCAGCGGCCCCGGCAATCCCTGCTCGCGGCCGGGCGGTAGCGTGCGGTCGGTAAAGCCGGGGTCGAGCGCGAGCCTGGCGTAGCGCTCGTCGCCGGTGTTCCAGAAGGTGGCGTAGCGGCGCGCGGCCAGCAGCACGGCGGCGTTGGCTGGCTGCCTGGCGGCTTCGGCCACGTGCTGCGGACGAACGAGTTCATCGGCCTGCTTGGCGGCGGTGGCGTTCTGTGAGAGCGAGAGCAATGCGGCGGTGGCCAGCGCGGCGGCGAGGAGGGTGGTTTTCATCGGAGGTCTCCGTGTCGGTGAATGCGATGGCGCGGTTGGTGTTGTCCTCACTATAGAATTCAATCTGAAATTGATAAACATAGTCATATCGCTATCAATTTCAAATCATGTTTGTTAATTGGGTCGGCCTGTGGCGCATGCCAGGCCGGCGTCCGCAAAGTCTCAGGTCAGCGTGAGATAGCCGCCATCGGCGCCGACGACCTTGCGCAGTACCTTGACGAATGCCGTGGCGGCAGCGCTGTCGGGCTGGCCATGGCGCCGGTGCAGGCCGCGATGGCGGACCTTGTGCTGGCGCGTCTTGCCGCGCTGGTGGAAGCGGCTGCGCCCGCGGGCGAGGTGCAGGTGTGCATGCGGCACCGGGTGGCGGCGCAGGGAAGCTACTGCAAGACAGCGGCCGTGGCCGGCTAGTTAGTCTTGCGCGGGCTCCAGCTCCCGCCATGCCAGGAACAGCCGCGTGTCGAACTCGAGCTGGTGGTAGGCCGGCTCCATGTATTCGCAGAGCCGGTAGAACGCCTTGTCGTGATCGCTTTCCTTCAGGTGCGCGAGCTCGTGCACCACGATCATGCGCAGGAACTCCGGCGGCGCTTGCCTGAATACCGAAGCCACGCGGATTTCCTTCTTGGCCTTGAGCTTGCCTCCCTGCACGCGCGAAATCGCGGTGTGCAGGCCGAGCGCGCGGTGCACCGTGTCGATCTTGGCGTCGAAGGCCACCTTGTGCAGCGGCGGCGCGCTGCGCAGGAAGTCCTGCTTCAGCTCACCGGTGTATTCGTACAGCGCGCGGTCCGTCTGTATGGCGTGGCGTTCGGGATATTTCTTGCTCAGGTGATCGCCGAGCCGGTTGGCTGCCACCATCTGGCGCACCTGTTCGAGCACGTCCGGCGGATAGCCGCCGAGAAAGCGCAGCGGATCCTTGGCGCCGGGGCGCCAGGTATTGCCGGCGAAGGCGGGGCTGCTGCCTTGGCTCACCGTGGCTTAGTGATGGTGGTGATGGTGGTGGCTGATCTCGCCGGTCGCCACGAAAGCCTGGACGGCGTCCTGCTCTCCGGTAGCGTGGCGCATCAGTTCGCCGCATTTGCACCAGCCCTGGTAGGGCTGGAGATGCGAGCAGGCCGACGTTTTCTGCAGAAACAGCGTGACGGGCTTGGTGCACTTGGTGCACTTGAAGGTAAGCGTGCGGGCGGGTTTGCTCATCGGGCGGGGTGGCGAAGCGGTTGCCTGGGGGCAACGGTGTCAAATGGCGCCGCGGCGTGCGCGGCAGGGCAGGCCGCATTTTAGCCTGCCCGGTGCGATTGCGTGCCATTGCCTGCCATTGCCTGCCACTGCCACCCGCGCCTATTCCTTGACCGCCCCGGTCATGCCCGACACGTAGTACTCGACAAAGAAGGAATACACCAGCGCCACCGGCAGCGAACCCAGCAGGGCGCCCGCCATCAGCGCGCCCCAGTGGTAGACATCGCCCTCGATCAGCTCGGTGACGATTCCCACCGGCACCGTCTTCACCTCGGACGAGGAAATGAAGGTCAGCGCGTAGATGAACTCGTTCCACGACAGCGTGAAGGCGAAGATGCCGGCCGAGATCAGGCCCGGCACCGCCAACGGCAGGATGATCTTGACCAGTATCTCCCAGCGCGTGGCGCCGTCGATCAGCGCGCATTCTTCCAGCTCATAGGGGATCGAGCGGAAGTAGCCCATCAGCAGCCAGGTGCAGAACGGGATCAGGAAGGTCGGATAGGTCAGGATCAGTGCCCAGCGCGTATCGAACAGGCCGAGCTGGAACACGATCGACGCCAGCGGGATGAACAGGATCGAGGGCGGGATCAGGTAGGCCAGGAAGATGGCCAGGCCGACCTGCTTGGCGCCCTGGAAGCGCAGCCGCTCGATGGCGTAGGCGGCCAGCACGCTGGCCGCCAGCGAGGCGAAGGTGGAAACCGTGGAGACGATCACGGTGTTGAGCAGCCAGGCCGGATACGGCGTGTTGAACAGCAGCTTCTTGAAGTGCGCCAGGGTTGGCGCGATCACCAGGAACGGGTTGGCGGTGCCCATCAGCAGTTCGCCGTCCGGCTTGAAGGCGGTGATGGCCATCCAGTAGAAGGGGAACAGCAGCACGAAGACGAAGATGCCCAGCGGGATGTAGATCGTCACCCAGCGCCGCGGGAGCGACTGCAGGTAGTCCATGCCCTGTTGCTCGGGCGCGGTGGTCGCTTTCATTTGTCGCCTCCCTGTTGCCAGCCGCGCCGTTGCAGGCCGAAGTAAGAAAACAGGATCGCCGCCAGCAGGARGGGCACCATCATGGTGGCGATCGCCGCGCCTTCGCCCAGCGAGCCGCCCGAGATCGCGCGCTGGAAGGACAGCGTGGCCATCAGGTGGGTGGCGTTGAGCGGGCCGCCGCGCGTGAGCACATAGATCAGCTGGAAATCGGTGAAGGTAAACAGCACCGAGAAGGTCATCACCACCGCGATGATCGGCGTGAGCAGCGGCAGCGTGACATAGCGGAATTGCTGCCAGGGTGTGACGCCGTCGATCGATGCCGCCTCGTACAGCGTGGGCGAGATGGTCTGCAGCCCGGCCAGCAGCGAGATGGCGACGAAGGGAATGCCGCGCCACACATTGGCGGCGATGGTGGAGAAGCGGGCCAGCCAGGGATCGCCCAGGAAGTCGATATAGCGGTCGATCAGGCCGAGCTTGACCAGGGTCCAGCTGATGACGGAGAACTGGGCATCGTAGATCCACCAGAAGGCCAGCGCGGACAGCGCCGTCGGCACGATCCACGGCAGCAGCACGATGGCGCGGAAAAAGGACTTGAACGGCAGGTTCTTGTTGAGCAGCAGCGCCAGCCACAGGCCCAGCACGAACTTCAGCACGCTCGCCACCACGGTGTAGAAGATCGTGTTGAACAGCGCCAGCTGCGTGAGCGAGTCGCCAACCAGGTAGTCGTAGTTGGCCAGGCCGATCCATTCGCCGGCGCCGCCGATCTTGGTGTCGGTGAAGCCGAGCCAGACGCCAAGCCCGAGCGGATAAGTCAGGAAGAGCAGCAGCAACAGCCCGGTCGGCAGCATGAACAGCATGCCGAGCGCATGCCGGTGGTTCATCAGCCTGGACAGCATGGGTGCGCGCGGCGGTGGCCGCCGTGGCGTGGCAATTGCCTTGTCGATGCCTTGTTCCATCGGAGCTCCTTGTCCCAGGGGCCTGGTTTCATGTGGCCGCCGCTTGCCCGGCGTGCCCAGCTGCACGCTGCCTCGCTCCCTCCCCCGCGCGGCGGGGGGCGGGAGCTAGCCACGGGCGATGCCGCGCGGCAAGCGCCGGCGAGCGCTAGGCCTTGTAGTAGCGCGTGGCACGCTGCGCCGCGCGCGCCGCTGCCTCCTTGGGGGTCTTGGAGCCGCTGGCTGCCTCGGCCACCATGTCGACCACGATGTAGTCCGCCATGGATGCCGCCGAGGCGGTGCCGAGCGGGCCCGCGTGGCCGTTGTCGAGCATCAGCGCGGCGGAGTCGCGATAGACGGTGTGCTTGGGGTCGACGGTCCAGATCGGATTGGCCTCGTAAGCCTTGAGCGGCTGGCTGACGTAGCCGATGGCGGCCTCCATCCACGGGTTGTACTGTTCCGGCTCCATCATGAACTGCAGGTAGGCCTTCGCCGCGTTCGGGTACTTGGAGTACTTGAACAGCATCATCTGCGTGATCTGCATCAGCTCGGTGGGTTTGCCGGAGTTGCCGATGGGGAAGTGCGCATGCTGGATGTCCTGCGCCATCTCCTGCAACTTGGGCTCCTTGGAATTCTTGGCCGCGTAGTAGACCGAGATGCCGTTGGCGGTCAGGCTGACCTGCCCGTCGAGGAAGGCCTTGTTGTTCGACGGATCCTGCCATGACAGCGTGCCGGGCACGAAGGTGGCGTAGAGCTGCTTGGCGTATTCCAGCGCGGCCCAGGTCTCGGGCGAATTGACCACCACCTTGCCTTTGGTGTCGACCAGCATGCCGCCGTGCGACCACAGCAGCCAGTGCGCCCAGTTGTTGCCGTCGCCGACCGCCTTGCCGAGCGCGAAGCCGCAGGGCGTGCCCTTGGCCTTGAGGCCCTGGCAGAGCTTGAGGAAACCGGCGGTGTCCTTGGGAATGGTGTCGAAGCCGGCAGCCTTGACGTGGCTCTCGCGATAGACCAGCGCATTGCCGACCACGCCCAGCGGCAGGCCGATCCATTTGCCGTTATGGGTGCCGTACTTGCGGCACACGTCGTACCAGCCGCCATACTTGCCGCCCAGGTAGCCGGCAAGGTCGGACAGGTCGACCAGCTTGTCGGGGTACTGCTGCGGGTCGTCGAACCAGCCGACGATGATGTCCGGGCCGCTGCCCACGCTGGCCGCCACCGCGGCCTTGGGCCGCACGTCTTCCCAGCCTTCGTTGTCGACGCGTACCTCGATGCCGGTCAGCTCGGTGAATTTCTTCGTGTTGGCGTTCCACAGGTCTTCGTCGCCCTGCACGAAGCGCTTCCAGCGCAGTACGCGCAGCTTGGCGCCGGCTTCCGGCTTGTACTGCAACGGCGCCGGGGCGGCGAAGGCATGTCCGCCCAGCGCCGTGGTGGCAGCCACGGCAGCCGTGGATGCCAGGAAATCGCGTCTGGTGAAGCGGGTCGTCGTGCTCATTGCTTTGTCTCCTCCGTGGTCAGGGGTTCTGCCCCGTGCTGGTCATGCCTGTTTCCCTGGTCGCCCGCCGGCGGCGGCGCGTCGTACCGCAACAGCGCCTGGCCCGAATCGGCATCGAACAGGTGGGTGTGCTGGTGGTCGGGTACCAGGTGCAGGATGTCGCCCGCGGCAAAGTTGTGGCGCTCGCGGAAGATCGAAATGAACTCGGTCTCGCAGAAGCGCGAGTAGACCTCGGTGTTGGCACCGGTGGGCTCCACCACCGCGACGCGGCTTGGCAGGCCCTGGCCGGGCGGGCCCAGGTCCAGGTGCTCCGGACGCACGCCGTAGATCACGCGCTGGCCGTCGGTGCCGGCGCTGTTGTCCAGGCGCGCGGGAGCGGGCACGCGGCTGCCGTCGGCAAACTCGACCGTGGCCGTGCCGCCCTGGCGGCGCAGTGTGCCTGGCACGAAGTTCATCGCCGGCGAGCCGATGAAGCCGGCCACGAAGAGATTGTCGGGCCGGTCGTAGAGCTCAAGCGGCTTGCCGCGCTGCTCCACGCGGCCGTCGCGCATCACCACGATCTGGTCGGCCATGGTCATGGCCTCGATCTGGTCGTGCGTCACGTAGACCGAGGTGGTGCGCAGGCGCTGGTGCAGCTCCTTGATCTCCGCGCGCATCTGCACGCGCAGCTTGGCGTCGAGGTTGGAGAGCGGCTCGTCGAACAGGAACACCTGCGGGTCGCGCACGATCGCACGCCCCATCGCCACCCGCTGGCGCTGGCCTCCCGAGAGCTGGCGGGGATAGCGCTCCAGCAGCGCGCCCAGGCCGAGGATGGCGCAGGCCTTGTCCACCTTCTGCTTGATCTCCTCGCGCGGCGCCTTGGCCAGCTTGAGCGAGAAGGCCATGTTGTCGTAGACCGTCATATGCGGGTAGAGCGCATAGTTCTGGAACACCATGGCGATGTCGCGCTCCTTGGGCGGCAACTGGTTGACCACCCGGTCCCCGATGGCGATCTCGCCGGTCGTGATCTCCTCCAGGCCCGCGATCATGCGCAGCAAGGTGGACTTGCCGCATCCGGACGGCCCGACCAGCACGGTGAACTGGCCATCGGGAATGTCGATGTCCACGCCGCGGATGACCTGGGTGCCGCCAAAGACCTTCTCGACGCCTCGAATCTGTACCGATGCCATGCCTCGTGTCTCCGGTTACCGCTCTTGTCGGGGCCTGCCTGCAGCCCAGCTAGCTGCCTGCCACCACCACATAGGTCGGGCGGCCGCGCACGGCCCAGTCGACCAGGTTCTGCGCGGCCTTGCGCCGCAATTCCTTTTCCGCCACCGTCGAGTAGAAGGCCGCATGCGGCGACAGCACGACGCGCGGATGGCGCAGCAGGCGTGCGTCGGCGGCCGGTTCGACCGGCAGCACATCCAGTGCGGCGCCGTCGAGCCGGCCCGAGTCCAGCGCCGCCAGCAAGTCGTCGATGTCGACCACGGGCCCGCGCGCGGTATTCACCAGCACGCCGCCGGGCTGCATGCGATCGAGCAGCGCGGCGCCCACCATGCCGCGCGTTTCATCGTTCAGCGGCACGTGCAGCGAGATGGCGTGGGCCTGCGCGAACAGGGTCTCCTGGTCCACGCGCTGTACATAGGGCGGGAAGTCGCCGTCGATCAGGTAGGGGTCGCATGCGATCACGCGGGCAAAGCTGTTGCGGCCGATATGCGCCATGCGCTTGCCGATGCGGCCAAGGCCCAGGATGCCCAGCGTCATGTCGCCGACCCGCCGTAGCTCGCCGGCGCTGCCGAAATGCCAGGTGCCGGCCTTGACGTCGCGGTCGTAGAAGGGAATGTGCCGCAGCAGCGACAGCATCATCGCCAGCGCATGGGTGGCCACCTCGCCCACGCCATAGTCCGGCGAGTTGCCGACCCATATGCCGTGCGCGCGCGCGTCCGCGGTGTTCACCGTATCGAAGCCGGCGCCGTAGCGGCTCACCACGCGGATCTCCGGGCGCGCGGCGAACACCCGTGCATTGACCGGCGCGTATTGCACCAGCAGGCCCTGGCAGCCCGCCGCGGCGTCGATCACATCCTGCTCGCTGCGGCACTGCGCGGTGACGACCTCGATGCCGGCGTCGCGGTAGAGCGCCTGTTCGAGATCCACATCCGGGAAATCGTAGTCCGTGATCAGGATTTTCATCGTTGTGCTCGCTCGCGTCTCGGTGGCGATGCCTCAGTGATTGTCCTTGGGCACGCCGGCCCCGCTCCTGCCCACCAGGAAGTCGAGGTCGGCGCCCAGGTTGGCCTGCTGCACGTGCTCGACGTAGAGCCGGGTCCAGCCGCGCGTCATCGGCAGCGGGGGCGCTTGCCAGGCTGCACGCCGGCGCGCCAGCTCTTCATCGCCGACATGCAGGTGCAGCTTGCGCGCGGCCACGTCGAGCTCCACCAGGTCGCCGTCCTGCACCAGTGCGAGCGGGCCGCCGGCCGCGGCCTCGGGGGCCACGTGCAGCACCACCGTGCCGTAGGCGGTGCCGCTCATGCGCGCGTCGGAGACCCGCACCATGTCGGTGATGCCCTTGCRCAGCAGCTTGGGCGGCAGCGGCATGTTGCCGGCCTCGGCCATGCCGGGGTAGCCGCGCGGGCCGCAGTTCTTCAGCACCAGCACGCAGTTTTCGTCGACGTCGAGGGTTTCGTCRTCGAGCCGCTGGTGCATATGCTCGCTGTCCTCGAACACCACCGCGCGGCCGGTGTGCCTGAGCAGCGCCGGCGTGGCGGCGCTGGGCTTGATGACCGCGCCATCGGGGCACAGGTTGCCGTGCAGCACGGCAATGCCGGCACTGGGCTTGAAGGGCGCATCAAAGGCGAGGATGACCTCGCGGTTCCAGTTGGGCGCGTCCTTGCAGTTGTCCCACAGCGTCTTGCCGTTGACTGTCAGCGTGTCGCGCGCGAGCACCGGTCCCAGTTCGCGGATTACCGCCGGCAGGCCGCCGGCATAGTAGAAATCCTCCATCAGGTGGCGCCCGGACGGTTGCAGGTCGAGCAGGCATGGCAGCTCATGCCCGATGCTGTCCCAGTCGTCCAGGCCGAGCTGGACGCCGATGCGTCCGGCAATGGCCAGCAAGTGGATCACGGCGTTGGTCGAGCCGCCGATGGCGGCGTTGACGCGGATCGCATTCTCGAAGGCCGGGCGCGTCAGGATCTGCGACATCACCAGGTTGTCCCTGACCATCTCGACGATGCGCCGGCCCGAGGCGCGCGCCAGCACGTTGCGGCGCCCGTCCACGGCGGGAATCGCGGCGTTGCCGGGCAAGCTCATGCCGAGGGCCTCGACCATGCTGGCCATGGTCGAGGCGGTGCCCATGGTCATGCAGTGGCCATGCGAACGGTGCATGCAGCTCTCGGCCTCGAAGAAGTCTTCCTGCGACATCTGGCCGGCCCGCACCWCTTCCGACATCTTCCAGACATCGGTGCCRGAGCCGAGCTCGCCGCCGCGGAACTTGCCGCTGAGCATCGGGCCGCCCGAGACGCCGATGGTGGGCAGGTCGCAGGAGGCCGCGCCCATCATCAGCGCCGGCGTGGTCTTGTCGCAGCCCATCAGCAGCACCACGCCATCGATGGGGTTGCCGCGGATGGATTCCTCCACGTCCATGCTGGCGAGGTTGCGGAACAGCATCGCGGTCGGGCGCAGCATGGTCTCGCCCAGCGACATCACCGGGAACTCGAGCGGGAAACCGCCGGCTTCCCACACGCCGATCTTGACCTGCTCGGCCAGCGTGCGGAAATGCGAGTTGCAGGGCGTGAGCTCGGAGTAGGTGTTGCAGATGCCGATGACGGGGCGGCCGTCGAACTGATCGTGGGGGATGCCGCGGTTCTTCAGCCACGAGCGGTAGATGAATCCGTCGCGGTCTAGGCGGCCGAACCAGGCCTGGCTGCGGCGCATCGGGGGTTTCGGGGGCGCCGGCGGCTTTTCGTCGTTCACTCGGGTCTCCTGCGTTCTGCGGCACCCGCGCAGCAACGACAAGCGCCTTGCTGTCGTGACTGCCGATGCCTGCTTTTATTGTGCAATGCAGATACGGATGCGCACGACAGCCGCTGCCTTGCGGCTGCGCATGCCGAGTGAGCGCAGTCTAGTTCAGGAGCTTCAACAGGTAAACTGGTATTACCAATGACGCGCGTCGGGAGCGGCGACGCAATCGGGGCGGCGGCCCGAATTGCACCTGGACTTTCGCCGATGTGCTGCCTAGAATCCAGCGGACCTTCCGCGCACTGGCCAACTGGTCAAACCAATCTGGCCGCGCGAGCCGCCCTTGGCGCAACCCAGGGTAATCCAGGAGGAACGACGTGCCGGAGCGCAATCGATACGATTTTTCAGGTCGTCACGCGGTCGTCACCGGTGGCGCGGCGGGCATCGGGCTGGCTGTCGCGCAGCGCCTTGCCGAAGGCGGCGCCAGCATCAGCCTGTGGGACAGCAATGCCGCGGCGCTGGAGGCGGCGGGCGCGGCCTTCGGCAAGGCACGGCCTCATCTGCTCTGCGTCGACGTGGCGAAGGCGGACCAGGTCGACGCAGCGCGCGATGCCACGCTGCGCGCGGCGGGCGCCGTCGATATCCTGGTCACCAGCGCCGGCATCACCGGCGCCAACACCACCACCTGGGAGTATCCGGTGGAGGAGTGGGACCGCGTCATGGAGATCAACCTGCGCGGCACCTTCCTGTGCTGCCGTGCGCTGGCGCCGCAGATGCGCGCGCGCGGCTACGGGCGCATCGTCACCATCGCCTCGGTGGCGGGCAAGGAGGGCAACCCCAATGCCTCGGCTTACAGTGCATCCAAGGCCGGCGTCATGGCGTTGACCAAATCGCTGGGCAAGGAACTGGCGCAGAGCGGCGTCACCGTGAACTGCATCACGCCGGCGGCGGTGCAGACCGGCATGTTCGCGCAGATGACGCAGCAGCATATCGACTACATGCTGTCCAGGATCCCCATGGGCCGCTTCGGCAAGGTGGAGGAGCTGGCGGCACTGGTGTCCTGGCTGGCATCGTCCGAGTGTTCCTTCTCGACCGGCGCCGTGTTCGACATCTCCGGCGGCCGGGCCACTTACTGATGAACGCCTCCGAACGCTACAACCCGTCCGCGCTCACCGGCTTCGCCAGCGCGCTGCTGCGCGCCGCGGGCATGGAGGCCGCACCGGCCCAGGCCGTGGCCGAGGTGCTGGTCGACGGTGACCTGCTGGGCCACGATACCCACGGGCTGGCCCTGCTGGCGCCCTACCTGAAGGAAATCGAAAACGGCACCATGGCCGGCGGCGGCATGGCCGAGACACTGGCGGACCGCGGCCCTTCGCTGCTGTGGGACGGGCGGCGCCTGCCGGGGCCGTGGCTGGTCACGCAGGGCATCGATGCGCTGGTGCCACGCGCGCGCCAGTACGGCAGCGCCACCCTGGTGATCCGGCGCAGCCACCATATCGCCTGCCTGGCCAGCTACCTGCTGCGTGCCACTGGCCAGGGCTTCATGATGCTGCTCTCCAGTTCCGATCCGTCGGTGCAGAGCGTGGCGCCGCACGGCGGCACGCGCGCCGTGTTCACGCCCAACCCGATCGCCGCCGGCATTCCAACGTCCACCACGCCCTTCCTGGTGGATATCTCGGCTTCGCTCGTCACCAATGGCATGAGCGCGCGCCTGCATCAGGCCGGCCAGCAATACGAGCAGGCCTGCATGCTCGATGCGCAGGGCCATGCCAGCCGCGACCCGGCCGTGCTCGCGGCAAGTCCGCCCGGCACCATCCTGCCGCTGGGCGGGCTGGAGGCGGGGCACAAGGGATTCGGCCTGGCCTTGCTGGTCGAGGCGCTGACCGGCGCGCTGGCCGGCCGCGGCCGCGCCGACGACGCCGCGCGCGGCGATGGCTGGGGCGCCACGGTGTTTATCGCGCTCTATGACCCCGATGCCTTTGGCGGACTGGCGGATTTCCTGCGCCAGGCCGACTGGATCGGCGAAGCCTGCCGGCGCAACCCGCCGCGCCCCGGCGTGGCCGCCGTGCGCATGCCGGGCGATCGCGGTCTGGCGCTGCGCGAACGCCAGCTGCGCGAGGGCGTGCTGCTGTATCCGACCATTGCCCCCGCGCTGCGGGCCTGCGCGGCCCGCCACGGGGTGCCGTTCCCCGCGCCGCTGGCTGGCTGAAGGGCGCCGGCCGGAGGGAACCGCCAGCGTATAATCCGCGCCCTGATGCTTCGTCCCAGGCCACCCGGTCCGCTTGTCCATGCCTATCCAATCGATCGAACCGCAACGGCTCTACCGCCAGATCAGCAACCAGCTGCGTGCGCTCATCCTGGCAGGCGAGTTCCCCGTGGGCTCGCGCCTGCCGGCCGAGCGGGACCTGTCGGTGCAGCTCGGCGTGAGCCGCCCGTCGTTGCGCGAAGCGCTGATCGCGCTCGAGGTCGAAGGCTATATCGAAGTGCGAATGGGCTCGGGCATCTATGTCTGCGCGCCGCCGTCGCCCGCCAATGGCGGCTTTGACCTGTCCGGCGAGGAAGGSCCGCTCGAACTGATCCGCGCGCGCGCGCTGGTCGAGGGCGAGGTCGCCGCGCTGGCCGCGCGCACGGGGCGCAAGGCCCAGTTCGATGCGATCGAGCGGGCGATCGAGCAGATGGCGGAGGATGCCGCCGCCGGCATCAAGCCGCTCGACGCCGACCGCCTGTTCCATGTGCGGGTGGCTGAAGCCACCGGCAACAGCGTGCTGGCGGGCGTGGTCCGGCGGCTGTTCGATTTGCGCCTGGGCGCGCTGTTCGATCAGTTGCACAGCCACTTCGAGACGCCCGAGGTGTGGGCCCAGGCGATCGCCGAGCACCGCGAAGTGCTGGCGGCGCTGCGCGGCAAGGACCCCGAACTGGCACGCGCGGCCATGCAGCGGCATATGGATATCGCCTACCGCCGCCTGACCTCCAGCCTGACCCGCGCGCGCCGGCGCGCGCGACCCGCGCCCTGACGGCCGCGCCACGGGCCTGAAAAACGGCCCGAAAAGACCGTCATGGCCGTCCCGGCGGGCCGGGGCCGGAGCGGCTTTGCTACACTTGACCGGTTATCTCAATTCCATCGGATTCGCATGGCACAGTACGTATTCACGATGAACCGCGTGGGCAAGATCGTTCCGCCCAAGCGTCACATCCTCAAGGACATCTCGCTGTCCTTCTTCCCGGGCGCCAAGATCGGCGTGCTGGGCCTGAACGGCTCGGGCAAGTCGACCGTGCTGAAGATCATGGCGGGCATCGACAAGGAGATCGAGGGCGAAGCCACGCCCATGCCCAACCTGAATATCGGCTACCTGCCGCAGGAGCCGCAGCTCGACCCCGAGCAGACCGTGCGCGAGTCCGTGGAAGCGGCGCTGGGCGGCGTGTTCGAAGCGCGCAAGAAGCTCGACGAGATCTATGCCGCATATGCCGAGCCGGACGCGGATTTCGACGCGCTGGCCGCCGAGCAGGCCAAGTACGAAGCCATTCTCTCGGCCAGCGACGGCAACAACGCTGAGCTGCAGCTGGAGATCGCCGCCGACGCGCTGCGCCTGCCGGCATGGGACGCCAAGGTGGGCAACCTGTCCGGCGGCGAAAAGCGCCGCGTGGCGCTGTGCCGCCTGCTGCTCTCGCGCCCCGACATGCTGCTGCTCGACGAACCCACCAACCACCTGGATGCGGAATCGGTGGACTGGCTGGAACAGTTCCTCACGCGCTTCCCCGGCACCGTGGTGGCGGTGACCCACGATCGCTACTTCCTCGACAACGCGGCTGAGTGGATCCTGGAACTGGACCGCGGCCACGGCATTCCCTGGAAGGGCAACTACAGCTCCTGGCTGGACCAGAAGGAAGCGCGCCTGAAGCAGGAAGAGTCGAGCGAGTCGGCCCGCCAGAAAGCGCTGCACAAGGAACTGGAGTGGGTACGCCAGAACCCGAAGGGCCGCCAGGCCAAGTCCAAGGCGCGTCTGGCCCGCTTCGACGAACTGAACAGCCAGGAATACCAGAAGCGCAACGAAACCCAGGAAATCTTCATCCCGGCGGGTGAGCGCCTGGGCAACGAGGTGATCGAGTTCAACGGCGTGAGCAAGGCCTACGGCGACCGCCTGCTGATCGACGACCTCAGCTTCAAGGTGCCGCCCGGCGCCATCGTCGGCATCATCGGCCCGAACGGCGCCGGCAAGTCGACCTTCTTCCGCATGCTGACCGGCAAGGAAACGCCGGACAGCGGCGAGATCAAGGTCGGCCCGACCGTGAAGCTGGCCTACGTGGACCAGAGCCGCGACGCGCTGGACGGCAGCAAGACCGTGTTCGAGGAAATCTCCGGCGGCGCCGACGTGCTTACCGTGGGCCGCTATGAAACGCCGTCGCGCGCCTATATCGGCCGCTTCAACTTCAAGGGCTCGGACCAGCAGAAGCACGTGGGCACGCTCTCCGGTGGTGAGCGCGGCCGCCTGCACCTGGCCAAGACGCTGATCGCCGGCGGCAACGTGCTGCTGCTCGACGAACCGTCCAACGACCTCGACGTGGAAACCCTGCGCGCGCTCGAAGACGCACTGCTGGAATTCGCCGGCTGCGTGATGGTGATTTCCCACGACCGCTGGTTCCTGGACCGCATCGCCACCCACATCCTGGCCTTCGAAGGCGAGTCGCACGTGGAGTTCTTCCCCGGCAACTACCAGGAATACGAGGCGGACAAGAAGCGCCGCCTGGGCGAGGAAGGCGCCAAGCCCAAGCGTATCCGCTACAAGCCGATCGCACGCTGAGACTGGCGTATCGAAGGCACGGCTGTCGCCCCGCTCCGATAAACGGGAGCGGGGCGACAGCCATCGACAAGCCACCGTCGCCGCAAGCACAAAGGCCTCGCACAATGCGAGGCCTTTTTCGTTTCTTCGATTGCCCGGCCGCGCCTACTTGCGCACCAGCCGCAGCCGCGTGATCTCCGACGGCGCGCCGAAGCGCTTGGGCGGCCCCCAGTAGCCGGTACCCCGGCTCACATAGACCCACATCGCCTCATGGCGCTTGAGCCCGGCAACGTAAGGCTGCTGCATCGGCACGAACAGCGTCCAGGGCCAGAACTGCCCGCCGTGGGTATGGCCGGACAACTGCAGGTCGAAGCCCGCGTCGGAGGCGGCCTGCGCGGTGCGCGGCTGGTGCGCCAGCAGCACGCGCGCAGCGGCCACGGCCGGGGCGCCGGCCAGCGCGCGAGCCGGGTCGCTGCGATGGCTTTCATCGAAGCGGTGGGCGGTATAGTCGGTCACGCCGGCCAGCACCAGGGCCTCTTCGTCCTGCCCGATCACCACGTGTTCATTCATCAGCACGCGCAGGCCCAGCCGGCGCAGTTCGGCGATCCAGGGATCGGCGCCGGCGTAGTACTCGTGGTTGCCGGTGACGAAGTAGGTGCCGTGGCGCGCGCGCAGGCTGCCCAGCGGCGCGGTGTGCGCCGCCAGCTCGCGCACGGTGCCGTCGACCAGGTCGCCGGTGATGGCGATGGCGTCCGGATTCAGGCCGTTGACGCGCGCCACGATGCGCTCCAGGTAGGGGCGCTTGATGGTGGGACCGACGTGGATGTCACTGATCTGCACGATGGTGAAATCGTGCAGCGCGTCGGGCAGCCCGGCGATGGGCACCTCCACGTCCACCACCTGCGCCAGCCGGCGTGCGTTGAAGAAGCCCAGCGCCGTGACCACCAGCGCCAGCACCGGCACCGCGGCGGCCGTGCGCGGCAGCAGCCAGGCAGGGTGCCAGCCGGTGACGGCGCTGGCCAGCAGCAGCACGTCGCGCGCCAGCGTCAGCACCAGCAGCGAGGAGAAGAAGCCCATCGCCAGCATGCCCACCCAGGTGAGCGCGTCGGACCAGGGCTGGTCCAGGCGCCGCGCCAGCAGGCCGGCGGGAATGAGGGGCCAGGACAGCGCCAGCCAGGCTACGGCCAGCGCCTTGAAGGCGAAGGCCACCGGCAGGTCGGGCAGCAGGCGCAGGCCGATATAGCCATGCAGCAAGCCGACCACGAGGGCGGCCACGAAAACGGTGGTGCGAGGGGGCATGCCACCTCCAGGGAGTGAGAGGCGGATCCGGCGCATGCCGGGTCCGGGGAGCCGCTGCGCGCATTGCCGGGCCGCCTTGGCGGGCATCAGTGCCGCCATCGGCGCCGTCATCGCCATGCCCGGTCCGTGCCGTCGCAGTGCGCCGCGCGCGAACTCACTAGGTGAGGCTGGGCGAGCGCAGATTCAAGGGCGAGCCGGGAATTGTCCACATCGTGCGCCGCGCCGGCCCGCTTGCCGAATGCCCCCGCATCGCCTGCAAGAAAAAGCCTGAATGGCCCGGCGCGGCGCGCCATTCAGCGCGGCGCCCAGCTCCCGCCGCGCACGCCGAAGGCGGTGACCACGCCGTAGGCGCTGATGCCCAGCGCCACCCCAAGAAAGTGCCCGTCCAGCCCCATGCCGGCCATGTTGGCCAGCACCCAGCCGCCGCCGGCGGCCAGCGCGATGCGCGAGACCCCGGCCGCCACCGGCCAGCCCATGCGGCCCGCGCCCATCGAAGCGAAGTACAGCGCCATGCCCAGGCCGAAGCCGCCGAAGGCCGGCGCCACCCAGGACAAGGCCCGCGCGGCGATGCCCGCGACTTCGGCATCCCTGGTGAAGAGCCCGGCAAAGGCGGCCGGCGCCAGCCCCACCGCAGCCCCCACCGCGCCGGCCACCGCCAGCGCCAGCAAGGCTCCGGCCCATGCGGTGCGGCGCGCGGTGGTCCAGTCGTTCGCGCCCACTGCGCGGCCCACCAGCGCGGTCAGCGCGGAGCCCACGCCAAAGGCCAGCGGAATCATCAGGAACTCGAGCCGCGCGGAGATGCCGTAGGCGGCCACCGCCGCGGTGCCGTAGTGACGCAATTGCGCCGTCACCAGGATGGTGGTCAGGTTGGCGACCGAGGCCAGCAGGCAGGCCACCAGCCCCACCGACAGGATGCGACCGAACAGCGCACGCGACGGGCGCACGCGCAGCGTGGGCGCGAAGCCCGCACCGCCGCGCAGCACCACGGCGGCCATCGCCAGGGCCGCTGCCCACGACACCGTGGCCAGCGCCGCGCCGATGCCCGCCAGGCCCATGCCGGCCGGCTCCGCCAGCGCCCAGGCCAGCACCGGGAAGGCGATCCACATCAGCGACAGCACGCGCGCCGCCAGCGCATGGCGGCCACCGCCGCGCAGCACCGAGGCCAGCGTGTTGGCCAGCCAGGCCGGCACGGCGCCGGCGCCGAACAGCCAGATCGCGTAGGTGGCGGCCGCGTCGGCGGCGGTCTGCCCGGCCACCGCGCCGAGGATGCCGCGCGGAAAACCGGCCAGCGTCACGGCGAACACCAGGCCCGCGGTGAGCGCGATGATCAGCGCATGCAGTACCAGCGAGGAAGCCTCGTCGCGCTTGCCCGCGCCGAGCGCGCGCGCGATGGCGGCGACCACGCCGCCGCCCATGGCGCCGGTGGACATCTGCTGCAGCAACAGCGCGAAGGGCAGCACCACTGCCCAGCCGGCCAGTGCCGCCGTGCCCTGGCGCGCCGCCAGCCAGGTTTCGATCAGTTGCGCGGTGGCCTGCAGGAGGGCGATCAGGCTGGTGGGCGCGGCCAGCACCAGGATACGGCGCGTCAACTCGCGCAACGGCGGTTGCAGGGCGGGCGCGCCGGCAGCCGCGACGGATGCGGCTGATGCGGCGGATGCGGCGGATGCGAGTACCGCTGCAGCCAGCGGGTTGGCTTGCGCTTCACGCATCGCCGGCCACCGTTGCGCTCGTCTGCGCTTCGCCCTTCGCGTGGTCCGCCTCGCCGAAGCGGCGGCGCAGGTAGCCGTTGGCGGCCGGGCCAGGCGCCACGCGAAGATCGTCCAGCGTCAGCGCGCGGCCATCGGCGYGCGTCAGCGCATGCGCCTTGATCTCCTCACCGGTGTGCTTGTCCAGCAACAAGGTCATCGGGCCGCGCTCGTCGTTCATCCAGCGGTCGGCCCAGGCCTTGAGCGCCACGAATGCCGGGAAGAAGTCACGGCCCTTCGCGCTCAGGCGGTACATGTGCCGCGTGCTGTCGGGCACAGGCACACGCTCGAGCATGTCGTGCTCGACCAGCGTCTTCAGGCGTGCGCTCAGGATGTTGGGCGCAATGCCCAGGTGCCGCTGGAATTCGTCGAAACGCGTGCTGCCGTAGTACGCCTCGCGCAGCAAGAGAATGGCCCAGCGCTCGCCCAGCACCGCCATCGAGCGGGCAATCGGGCAAGGCATGCTGGCAAAGTCTGTGTGTCCCATATTCCTTGTCTTCTCCATGCGGCTTGCGGGTCGGCGGGATCGGATCCGCACCGTAGCTTTCGTTTTGCAAGCCAGTTCCACGCATATTAACTTGCAATTTGAAAGCTTGCCGGATTTCCCGCAGTGCCTTTCCCGCCGCGCCGCGCGCGGCGGATCAGGAAGGCGGCCCGCCGCCCCCGGCGGCGAACACGTCGAGCGCCGGGATCCGCTCGCGCAGGAAGTCGATCAGGGCGCGCGTGGCCATGGACGGGTGGAGGTTGGGCGTGGTGATGATGTAGAGCCGGTTGCCCAGGCCTTCGGCGTTCCATTCGGGCAGCACCCGCACCAGCCGGCCGTCCCGCATGTCCTCCCAGGCGGCGTAGACCGGCAGCAGGCCCACGCCGTGGCCGTCGCGCACGCCGCGCATCAGGAAGGGGAAATGCTCGGACTGCAGGTGCGGCACCAGCGCCACCTGCTCGCGCTGCTCGCCGCGGTCCAGCGTGAGCACGAAGCGGCGCGCGGCATAGGGCGGGCACAGGAACTGGCAGCGCGCCAGGTCCGCCGGCGCCCGCAGCGTCCCGCAGCGGGCCAGGTAGGCGGGCGCGGCAAAGAGCTGCCAGTCGATCGCGCAGACGTCGCGCGCCACGTGGTCCAGCTGCGGCTTCGAGGTGACCCGCAGGGCCACGTCGATTTCCGCGGCGATCAGGTCCACCACGCGGTTGGCGAAGAACACGCGCAGCGAGATGCCAGGGTGCTGCCCGGCGAACTCCAGCAGCAGCGGCGCGATGAAGGTGTCGCCCAGCCCGGTCGGCACGCTCACGCGCACATGTCCGCGCAGGGTCTTGCCCAGGCTGTCGATCTCGGCCTGGGCCGAAGCCACCTCCTGCAGGATGCGCAAACCGTGCTGGTAGAGCGCGTGGCCCGGCTCGGTCAGCTCCAGCCGGCGCGTGGTCCGGCGCAGCAGCTGGGCGTTGGCCTGGTGCTCGAGTTCGCGCAGCTGACGGCTGACCTGCGAGCGCGTGACGCCGCGCCGGCGGCCGGCCTCGGACAAATTGCCGGCTTCGACGATGTCGACGAAAGCCTGGATCAGGTTCAGGTCCATCCGGGATTCCATGGAGGATTGTCACATATGGCGCAACATTGTGAGTCGGGGAGCGGGAATTGTCGATGCCGCATGACGGGGCTACAGTGTGCTTTCCCCGCCGGTCAGGCATGCGCGGGGCCAAACAGGAGACAAGATGTTCAAGGACGATCTTTTCGCCGGGCAGCGCGTGCTGATCACCGGCGGCGGCACCGGGCTGGGCCTGATCATGGCCGAGCGCCTGGCCGGCCTGGGGGCCGAACTGCACCTGTGCGGGCGCCGCCTGCCGGTGCTCGACGAGGCAGCGCAGATGCTGCGCGACCGGCACGGCGCCAAGGTGGTGACCCATGCCGTGGACATCCGCGACGCCGCCGCCGTGGATGCCATGATCGAGACCATCTGGACCGCGCACGGCCCGCTGGATTGCCTGGTCAACAACGCCGCGGGCAATTTCATCAGCCGCACCGAGGATCTCTCGCCCAACGGCTTCCACGCGATTTCCGACATTGTCTTCCGCGGCACCTTCTACACCACGCAGGCGGTCGGCAAGCGCTGGATCCGCGACGGCCATCCCGGCTCCGTGCTGTCGATCGTGGTGACCTGGGTCTGGACCGGCTCGCCGTTCGTGGTGCCGTCCGCCATGTCCAAGGCCGGCGTGGACGCGATGACCAAGTCGCTGGCGGTGGAGTGGGGCCGCCACGGCATCCGCTGCAACGCCATCGCGCCCGGCGTGATCCCGACCGAAGGCGCGGGCTCGCGCCTGCGCCCGCAGGATTCGCAGCAGGACCAGCTCAGCGGGCAGAACCCCACCGGCCGCATCGGCCAGCCGCAGGACATCGGCAACCTGGCCGCCTTCCTGCTGGCGCGCGACAACTCCTGGATCAACGGGCAGACCATCGCGCTGGACGGCGGCGACTACCTCGCCAACGGCGCCTATTTCAAGCAGTACCTGGGCTGGGGCGATGCCGAGTGGCAGGCCGCGCGCGAGCGCATCGCGGCGAAGAACGCCGCCGACCGCGCCAACCGCACCGTGAACGCCCCCACCCCCACGCAAGCAGGAGACGACTGATGGCCGCAGACCTCTGGTTCGAAGACACCCACCGCAGCGGCGACGCATTGCTCGAGCGCGGCGCGCGCCTGGCCGGCGGCCTGCGCGCGCTGGGCCTGGCCGAGGGCGACGTGGTCGCCGTGCTGCTGCGCAACGATCCGGTCTTCGCCGATATCGTGCATGCCTGCCGCATCGCCGGCACCTACTACTGCCCGATCAACTGGCACTTCACCGCCGAGGAAATCCGCTTTTTGCTGACCGACAGCGGCGCGCGCGCGCTGATCGTCCATGCCGGCCTGCTGGACGGCGTGCGCGCGGTGGTGCCGGAAGGCGTGCAGGTGCTGGCGGTGGCGGAAGCCGACACAGCCTTGCCCGCCGGCGCCACCGACTACGACGGCTGGCTCGCCGCGCAGCAACCCTATGACGGCCCCCGCGTGGCGCCGCGCGGCCACATGGCCTACACCTCCGGCACCACCGGCCGCCCCAAGGGCGTGCTGCGCGCGCCGGTGCCGCTGGGCACGCTGGACGCGCAGCTCGAGCGCATGCGCTCGGTGGTGGCGCAGACCATGGGCATCGTGCCCGGCTGCCGCGCGCTGATGGCCGCGCCGCTGTACCACAGCGCGCCGGGTGTGTTCATCCAGAACGTGCTGCAGATGGGCGAGCGCCTGGTGCTGTGCGCGCGCTTCGATCCGGAGCAGGTGCTGGCGCTGGTGGAAAAGCACCGCATCGACGTGCTGTATCTGGTGCCCATCATGTACGTGCGCATGCTCAAGGTACCGGCCGAGCTGCGCGCGCGCTATGACCTGTCGTCGCTGCGCTTCGTCGCCTCCACCGGCGCGCCGTGCGCGCCCGAGGTCAAGCGCGCCATGCTCGACTGGTTCGGCCCGGTCATCCATGAAACCTACGCTTCCAGCGAGGCCGGCATGATCACCGTGGCCACGCCGGCAGACGCCGCCGCCAGGCCCGGCACCGCCGGCCGCGCGGTCGACCAGGCCGAGGTGCGCATCCTCGACGAGCAGGGCAAGCCTTGCGCGCCCGGCGAAATCGGCCTGGTCTACGTGCGCCAGCCGGCCTACCCCGACTTCAGCTACCGCAACAACGACGAAGCGCGCCGCGCCATCGACCGCGGCGGCCTGGTCAGCCTGGGCGACATGGGCTACGTGGACGCGGATGGCTATCTCTTTATCTGCGACCGAGCCTCCGACATGGTGATCTCCGGCGGCGTGAACATCTACCCGGCCGAGATCGAGCATGAGCTGGTGCGCTATCCCGGCGTGGCCGACTGCGTGGTGTTCGGCGTGCCCGACGACGAATACGGCGAACGCCTGCTCGCCATGGTGCAGCCGGTGCCGGGCGCCAGCCTGGAGGAGGGCGTCATCATCGAGTGGCTGCGCCAGCGCCTGTCGGGCTTCAAGGTGCCGCGCACCATCGTGGTGGAGGCGCAGCTGCCGCGCGACGACACCGGCAAGCTGGCCAAGCGCCGCCTGCGCGACAAGTACTGGGAAGGCCGGTCACGCCGCGTCTGAGAAGGACAAGCCGGCACCGCCGGCAAGGAAAAAAACAATCAAGGAGACGATATGCAACGCTGGATTCCCGCATGGCGCGCCATGCTCGGCGCGGGCGCGCTGGCCTGCGCGCAGCTGGCCACGGCCGGCGCCTTTCCCGACCGGCCGGTCAAGCTGGTGGTGCCGTACACGCCCGGCGGCTCGGCCGACCAGCTGGCCCGCGCGCTGGCCGATGGCATGGGCCGCGAACTCAAGCAGCCGGTGGTGGTGGAGAACCGCCCGGGCGCCAACACCATGATCGCCGCCACCGGCGTGGCGCGCACCGCGGCCGACGGCTACACGGTGCTGCTGGCCAGCAATGCCAGCATGGTGCTCAACCCGATGCTCTACAAGAAGGTCAACTACGACGCCAGGCGCGATTTCAAGGTGATCTCGGTCGCCGCCGAGCTCCCGCTGGTGGTGGTGACCAATACCCAGGTGCCGGCCGCCAACGTGCGCGAGTTCGCCAGCTACGCCAAGGCCAACGCCGGCAAGCTGAACTATGCCTCGGTCGGGCTGGGCAACCCGCTGCAGCTGGCCACCGAGATGCTCAAGACCGAGCTGGGCATCAATCTCACCCACGTGCCCTACAACGGCAGCGCGCCCGCGCTGGCGGCGCTGCTGGCCAACGACGTGCAGCTGATGRTSGATGTGGTSAGCACCTCGCTGCCGCATATCAAGGCCGGCAAGCTCAAGGCGCTGGCGGTGACCAGCAAGGAGCGCCTGGAGGTGCTGCCCGACGTGCCCACCGTGGCCGAGAGCGGACATCCCAACTATCAGGCGGCCACCTGGTTCGGGCTGGCGGTGCCGGCGCAGACGCCGCCCGAAGCCATCGCACGCCTGCAGGCAGCGGCGGCCAAGGCCACCGGCGACGCGCAGTTCCGCCAGACCTTTGCCGCGCTCGGCCTGGTGATCCAGCGCCCGCGCGACAGCGCCGAGGTGCAGCGCTATGTGGACGCGGACCGCGCGCGCTGGGGCGGCGTGATCCAGGCCAACCATATCTCGCTCGACTGAAGCCGGCGCGGCGAAAAGCGTATAGTTCCGGGACGCCGTGATGCGCCCGGCCCGCGGGCCGCTCACGGTGTTTTGTCGCCCCGACCGCCGCTTTCATGAAAGACGCCGCGCCAGACCAGAGTCCCGAAGCAGATCTGCCGCCTTCCCGGCCTGATTCCGGTCCGGGCCCGGACCCGGGCGGGCCGCAGGACGTCGTGCGCGAAGCCCGGGCCGAAGCCCGGGCGGAGGCGCACGCCAATGCGGCGCACGACCGCCTGCGTGCGCTGCGCCGCCGCGCCCGCCTTGCCGCCGGCCGCAAGTCGCGCCAGATGTGGCGCATCTCCCGCACCACCCTGCGCTATGCCGTATTCATGTGCGGCGCCGGCTGCGTGGCGCTGTTCTCCCTGGTCTTTGCCTGGGTCGCCGAGCTGGCGCTGGGCTGGAACCACAAGCTCACCGGGGCCACGCCCTGGCTGGCCTTCGTGCTGCTGCCGTTCGGGCTGGCCGCGCTGCGCTGGCTGACGCTGCGCCTGGCGCCGCAGGCGCGCGGCAGCGGCATCCCCCAGGTCATCGCGTCTTTCTCGCTGCCGCCGTCCGGGCCGGCGCAGACGCTGCTGGTGTCGTTCCGCCAGGCGATGTGGAAGGTGCTGCTGACCACCGGCGGCCTGCTGGCCGGCGCCTCGATCGGCCGCGAAGGGCCGTCGGTGCAGGTGGGCGCGGCGGCCATGCTGAGCTGGGGGCGCTGGTGCCAGGAACGGCTGCGCTTTCGCATCGGCTTCCATCCCAACGCGCTGATTGCCGCGGGTGCCGCAGGCGGGCTGGCGGCCGCCTTCAATACGCCGCTGGCCGGCGTGGTGTTCGCCATCGAGGAGCTCGGGCGCGGTACCGCCGTGCGCTGGGACCGGCTGGTGCTCTCGGGCGTGCTGACCGCCGGTTTCCTCTCGCTGGCGCTGCTGGGCAACAACCCGTATTTCGCGGTCAAGACACCGATCCTCGCCCTGCACAACGCCTGGGGGCCGGTGCTGCTGTGCGCGCTGGTCAATGGCGTGCTTGGCGGCGTGTTCGCCAAGGCGCTGACCGGCGGCGTGCAAGGGCTGCTGCCGGGCAAGCTGCGCATGTGGCCGGGCGAGCACCCGGTGCTGGTGGCCTTCCTGTGCGGGCTGGTGGCCGCGGCGATCGGCTGGTCCACCGGCGGCGCCACCTTCGGCACCGGCTACGAGCAGGCCAACGGACTGATCAACGGGGATGTGCCGCCCACGCTCTGGTTCGGCCTGGCCAAGCTGGTGGCGACCGTGGTGTCTTACTTCGCCGGCATCCCGGGCGGCATCTTCACCCCTTGCCTGGCGATCGGCGCGGGCATCGGCGCCGGGCTCGAGCAGGTGGTGGCCTACCTCGCCATTCCGCTGGCCGAGCCGCGCGTGCTGGCGCTGGTGTCGATGGCCGCCTTCCTGGCCGGCGCCACCCAGGCCCCCATCACCGCCAGCGTGATCGTGATGGAGATGACGCGTTCGCAGGATCTCACGGTGTTCCTGCTGGCGGCAGCGCTATTGGCCTCCTTCGTGGCCCGCCAGTTCTGTCCGAATCCGTTCTACCACCATGTGGCCCATGCATTCCGGCGCGAGGCGCTGGACGCCACGCGCAAAGTGGCCCAGACCACATAAGGCGCGTTCGGGACATGGTGCGCGGTGCCGCTTTGTCTTACCATTGGCGGCGCCCGGGCCATGGTCCGGTGCTGTGCCCCGGCGGCACACGATGATCCGCGCCGGCACCACAAACCGGGGAGCACAGATGGCCACGCAACGACCGCACGGCAGTAGCGGCACCCAACCGTCAACCGGCGCCCGGCGTCCGGCCGGCGCGCAGGGCCCGCGGCCGCACATGTCGCACAAGGCGGCCAGGCCGCCCGGCCGGGAGAGCACCGCCGTGCGCGATCTTGGCCCGGACACCGTCTGGCATACGCGCGGCCTGCACGGCCATACCCGCTTGCGCACGACGACCGCGCGCACGGCCCGCTCGCCGCAGCGGCAACTGCCGCCCAGCCGCGTGCCGCGCCTGCTGTTGTGGACCCTGCTGGTGCTGCTGCTGGCCGTGCTGGCCAACGCGGTGCTCCGTATGACGCATTAGCCCCTGGCGGAACCACGCGCGCGGGGGGCGCTCCAATCCGCAGCTTTTCTCAGGAGTCTGGATGAAATACCCCCTCGCCGGGCTGGCCGCCGCCAGCCTGCTGCTGCTGTCGCCGCTGGCCGGCGCCGCGGCCAAGGACAGCGCCGACGCGCTGGCGCCAATGCTGGATACCCTGGAAATCGGCAGCCCGCTGCCCACGCTTCCCGATTGCGCCGACAAGCGCACGCCGGACGGCCGGGACGTGACCGCGCTGTGCGTGGAAGTGCGCGGCGACGGCACGATGCGCCAGGTCGGCGTACCGCGCGACAAGCGCCCCGCCTTCATGGACGGCCCGCACGTGGTCGCCTTCGTCGACCGCAGCGCCCTGGTGGGCCTGATCGTGCCGACCGACGGCGTGCGCTCCGAGCAGGCCGTGGTGCAGAGCCTGACCGCGCGCTACGGCAAGCCCTTCCGCTCTGAAGCGGTGGAGCTCAAGGACAAGGCCGGCAAGCCCGTCAAGACCATTCACGCCGGCTGGACCAAGCGTCCGCTGACGGTGGAGCTGTACGCCATACCCGAAGACCCGAACACCGGCACGGTGGAACTGCTGCTGCCGCAGGCACGCGCGCTGATGGCCAGCCAGGACGCGGCCATGGCGCAGCAGCTCAATCCGCAGGCCGCCTCCGCGCCGAAGGCGGCGCCTGCAGGAAAACCGGTGGAAAAGAAGGGCTGGTAGCCGGCAGGGGACGGGGCCTCAAAGCCCCTCCATCACCTTGTCCAGCCCACGGACCAGGCCTTGCAGCCCGCTGACCTTGCGGATCGCCAGCAGCGCGCCGGTGACGTAGGGCCTGGACCCGTCGCCAGCCTCGTGCTTGAGGTGAAGGCGCTGGCCGTCGGCGCCGAAGATCACCTCCACGCCGAGCTGGTAGCCAGGCAGGCGCACCGCGTGCACCTGGCTGCCGGACATGGTCGCGCCGCGCGTTTCCCTGGGGCCCTTTACCTGGTCGACCGGTACCGTTTGCGCGGCCTGGCGGACCTGGCCCAGGCGATAGGCCAGCTCGCGCACCGTGCCGGAGGGCACGTCGACCTTGCCGGCCTTGGCATAGTCGATGATTTCCCAGTGCTCCAGGTGGCGCGCGGCCATCTCGGCGAACTTCTGCAGCAGCACCACCGTGATGGCGAAATTGCCGCAGGCCAGCACGCCGCGGCCGGCCTGGCGCGCGGCGGCGTCGATCTCCTCGTAGTCCTGGTCGGACAAGCCCGAGGTGCCAACCACCACATGCGCGCCCTTGGCCAGCGCCTGCAGGATGTTGCGCTTGGCCACGTCGGGCTTGGTGTACTCCACATACACGTCGAAGCTGCCGGCGGCCAGCTCGTCGATGCTGGCCACTGCCAGGCCGGGCGTGCCCTTGTGCGCCGTCAGCTCGGCCAGGGTCTGGCCGGCCGCGCCGCGCGACAGCCCGGCCACCAGCGTCATGTCGTCCGCATGCGCCACGCCACGCGCCAGTTCGCCGCCGGCCCAGCCGGTCACGCCGCCCACGGCGACTCGGATGCGATTGCTCATCGTGCTGTTCTCCTCTGGTTGTTGGTCTGCGTGCCGGGCAGTTCAGGCCTTTGCAGGGCCTTTGCCGTCAGCCCGCCGCGCGGCGCCGGTCGATCTTGCGCGCCAGCACGATCGACGTGGTGGTGTGGTTGACGCCGTCGAGCGCGCCGATCTCGTCGAGCAGCTTGTCCAGCCGGGCGTGGGTGTCGCAGCGGATCACCGCCATGTAGTCCACCGGCCCGCTCACGGAATTCAGCTCCTCGATCTCGGGAAAGCGCTGCAGCGCCTTCACCACCGCAGGCGCGGTCTTGGGCATGACCGACAGGCCGCAGAAGGCCAGGATGGCATTGTCCTCCATCTGCTGGCCGAGCCGCACGCCGTAGCCCGCGATCACGCCGTCGCGCTCGAGCCGTGCGATGCGCGCCACCACGGTGGTGCGGGCGATGCCCAGCTTGCGCGCCAGGTTGGCGGCGTTCTCGCGCGCGTTGGCCTGCAGCAGCGAGAGCAGATGGCGGTCGGTCTGGTCGAGTTCGGTCATGGCGCGCGGTGGCCTCGCGGTGGACTAGGTCTGGTCTAGGTCTGGCGTTGATGCCGTTTCGACTGCCGGCGTTGTCGATTCGCTCGATTATGCGGTGTTTTCGTCATTCTTGTCCCTTCATTCCGACCGTGCCCGCAACCATACTTCAGCCATGGGCTTATGCCGACGAACGACCGACGAACGACCGACGAACGAACAACTGCCACCCAGGGGACATCATGACCAGACCCATTCCACCCGGCCGTGCCGCCGTCGCAACGTATGCCGCCGGCGCTGTCCGGCAGGTTCCGCTGCGCGTGGTGGTGCTAGGCGCGGGCAAGATCGGCCGCACCATCGCCGTCATGCTCCATGACAGCGGCGATTACCGCGTCACCCTGGTCGACCGCGAGCCTGCGCAACTCGACGACTTGCCGCAAGGCATTGTCGTGCGCCAGGGCGCGCCGGACCGCGCCGAGGATTGCGCGGCCCTGTTGCAAGGCGCCGACGCGGTGCTCAACGCGCTGCCATTCCACGCCGCGCTCGGCGTGGCCACGGTGGCAGCCAGCCTGGGCGTGCACTACTTCGACCTGACCGAAGACGTGGCCGCCACGCATGCCATCCGCGGCCTGGCGGCCGGCGCGCGCTCGGTGCTGATGCCGCAGTGCGGGCTGGCGCCGGGCTTTATCGGCGTGGTCRGCAACGACCTGGCGCAACGCTTCCTGAAGGACGGCGGCGAACTGCTCGAACTCAAGATGCGGGTCGGCGCGCTGCCGCGCTATCCCAGCAACGCGCTCAAGTACAACCTGACCTGGAGCACGGAAGGGCTGATCAACGAATACTGCAATCCSTGCGAGGCCATCGTCGACGGGCGCCGGGTGGAAGTGCCGGCGCTGGAGGGGCTGGAGAGCTTTGCGCTGGACGGCATCGAGTACGAGGCCTTCAATACTTCCGGCGGGCTGGGCACCTTGCCCGAGACCCTGGCGGGCCGCGCGCGCGACGTGGACTACAAGTCGATCCGCTATCCGGGCCACTGCGCGGTGATGAAGCTGCTGCTCAACGACCTGCGCCTGCGCGAGCGGCGCGACTGGATGCGCGAGATCTTCGACAGCGCGATTCCCGCCACGCAGCAGGATGTGGTGATCGTGTTCGCCAACGCCACCGGCCATGCCGCCGGCAGCCAGGGCGCGCGCGGCCGCCTGATGCAGGCCTCGTTCTCGGCGCGCATCGGCGGGGCCGACACCGACGCCGGCCATGTCAACGCGATCCAGCTCACCACCGCCGCGGGCATTTGCACCGCGCTGGACCTGGTGGCCGGCGGCGCGCTGCCGCAGGCGGGCTTCGTGCCGCAGGAGGCGATGTCGCTGGACGCTTTCCTCGCCAACCGTTTCGGCAGACACTACACGCGTCATCCGCTACAGGAGGCAATGGCATGAAGACCAGGGAATTCGCGGCCTGCTGGCAGGCCCTCGGTTTGTCCGCGCCGTGGCGCGAGGGTGAAGGACCCGCGGGTGCGCTGCCGGTGCGCTCGCCCATCGACGGAGAAGCCTTCGGCCACCTGCCCGCCTGCAGCGCGGCCGAGGCCGACGCGCGCATCGAGCGCGCGCGCGCGGCGCAGGCCAGCTGGGCCCTGGTGCCGGCGCCGGTACGTGGCGAGGTGGTGCGCCGCTTTGGCGAGGTCCTGCGCGAGCACAAGAAGCATCTCGGCCAGCTGGTCGCGCTCGAGTCCGGCAAGATCCTGCAGGAGGGGATGGGCGAGGTGCAGGAGATGATCGACATCTGCGATTTCGCGGTCGGCCTGTCGCGCCAGCTACACGGCCTGACCATCGCCTCGGAACGGCCGCAGCATGCCATGCGCGAGACCTGGCATCCCTATGGCTTGTGCGGCGTGATCTCTGCCTTCAATTTCCCGGTTGCGGTGTGGGCCTGGAACGCGGCGCTGGCACTGGTGTGCGGCAATGGCGTGGTGTGGAAGCCGTCGGAGAAGACGCCGCTGAGCGCGCTGGCCGTGCAGGGGCTGCTGGATGGCGTGCTGGAGATCGCCGCGCCGCATCACGCCGGCATCGCCACCGTGCTGGCGGGTGCGCAGGCGCTGGGGCAGCACCTGGTCGGCCATGCCGATGTGCGGCTGATCAGCGCCACGGGGTCCACGCGCATGGGCCGCGAGGTCGGCATCGCCTGCGCCGGGCAGTTCAAGCGCGCCATCCTGGAGCTGGGCGGCAACAATGCGGCGATCATCGCGCCTTCGGCCAATATCGAACTGGCCGTGCGCGCCATCACGTTCTCTGCCGCCGGCACGGCCGGGCAGCGCTGTACCACGCTGCGGCGCGCCTTCGTCCACGCCGATCTGTTCGACGCCGTGACCACGCGGCTGATGCAAGTCTTCAACAACCTGCCGGTGGGCGATCCGCTCGCCGAGTCGACACTGGTAGGCCCGCTGATCGACGGTGCCGCCGGCGCCGCCATGGCCGGCGCGCTGCTGCGCTGCCGCCAGCATGGCAATGTCGTGCACGGCGGCGAACGCGTGCTGGCGGAGCGCTACCCGAATGCCGAGTACGTGCGTCCGGCGCTGGTGCTGACCGACCGCCAGCATGAGACCATGCTGACCGAGACCTTCGCGCCGATTCTCTATGTGATGCCCTACAAGACGCTGGAGGAGGCCATCGCGCTGAACAACGCCGCGGCGCATGGCCTGTCGTCTTGCATCTTCACCGAATCGCTGCGCGAAGCGGAACGCTTCCTGTCCGCCTCGGGCAGCGATTGCGGGATCGCCAACGTGAATATCGGCACCAGCGGGGCGGAGATCGGCGGCGCGTTCGGCGGCGAAAAAGCAACCGGCGGCGGACGCGAGTCGGGATCCGATGCGTGGAAGGGGTATATGCGGCGGGCCACCAACACCATCAACTATGGGGATGCGTTGCCGCTGGCGCAGGGCATTCGTTTCGAGGTCTGAGCTTTGTCTTCGAATCGGGTCCGGACCGGGGCCGCGGCCGCTTGCCCGGCCCCGTCCCATTCCCCACATACCGACACCAACCCGTTTCCATTCGTAACAACGGTTACAGCACATTGACCCTGTATTACCAAACAGCCCCGTATAACGTTCTTAAGGGCAGGCAACAACCTGCCCGCAAAGGACAATGAAAATGAAAACGTGGATGATTGGGATCGCAGTGGCGGGTGCCGCCATGCTCGGCGGGTGCGCAGTCTATCCGGCCTATCCGGCTTACGGCTATGGCGGCGGCGAAGTGGCCGTGGCGCCGGCGCCGGTGTACGCGGCGCCGTCGGTCGTGGTGTCGCCGGGCTATTACGGCGGGTACTACGGCTATCGCGGCTACTACGGTGGCCGCCGCTACCGCTACTGGCATTGAGGCCAGCGGGCCCCGGCCCGCGCGGGGCCTCAGGCCTGGCCGTTGAGGCCGCCCCAGCTTGGTGCCAGGGTTTGCGGGATGTCGATCAGGTCCAGCACGCGCCCGACGGTGTGGTCCACCAGCTGGGCCACGCTCTGGGGCTTCTGGTAGAAGCCGGGCACGGGCGGGAAGATGATGCCGCCCATCTCTGTGACGGCGGTCATATTACGCAGGTGGGCGAGGTTCAGCGGCGTTTCGCGCACCATCAGCACCAGCTTGCGGCGCTCCTTGAGCGTGACATCGGCGGCGCGGGTGATGAGATTGTCGGACAGGCCGTGCGCCACGGCTGCCAGCGTGCGCATGGAGCAGGGCGCGACCACCATGGCATGCGCGGCGAAGGAGCCGCTGGCGATGGTGGCGCCGATGTCGCGCACGTTGTGCACGACGTGGGCGAAGGCTTCGACTTCGGCCTTGCCCATGTCCAGTTCGTGCTGCAGGTTCATCACGCCCGCGGCCGAGATCAGCAGGTGGGTCTCCACGCCGGGCACGGCGCGCAGCGTCTGCACCAGCCGCACTCCGTAGACCGCGCCGGTGGCGCCGGTGATGGCGACGATCAGGCGCCGCGGCTTGCCGCCCCCCGGGCTACCCGGACCACCGGGGCCACCTGCATCACCCGCTGCGGACATCTCGCGCTCAGGCCTTGAGCAGCGATTGCAGTTCGCCGTTCTGGTACATCTCCATCATGATGTCCGAGCCGCCGACGAATTCGCCGTTGACGTACAGCTGGGGAATGGTCGGCCAGCTGGCGTATTCCTTGATGCCCTGGCGGATGCCGTCGTCTTCCAGCACGTTGACCGTGGTGGGCGCGTCCACGCCGCAGGCCTTCAGGATCTGGATGGCGCGGCCGGAGAAGCCGCACATCGGGAACTGGGCGGTGCCCTTCATGAACAGCACTACCGGGCTGCCCTTGACGATCTGGTCGATCCGTTGTTGCACGTCACTCATGATGTCTCTTTCGGTTGAGCGGGGCCGGTCCACGCCGGACGCCGCAATCGGGAAATCGGCAGGCATGCGAGGTGCACGCCATCAAGGAATGGATTTTACCGGAATCGGCCGTTGCCTTCAGGCGACGCCACCGKACGCGGGCTGCAGCCGCGCGCCGCTGCAGCGCTCGTGGCCGGCGAGGTCGCGCGCGGTGAAGATGTCGCCCAGGCCGGCCGCCGCCAGCAGGCTGCGGGCCGCCTCGCCCTGGTCGTAGCCATGTTCCATCAGCAGCCAGCCGCCCGCATGCAGCCGACCGGCGGCGCCGCTGACGATGGCGGCAAGGTCGGACAGGCCGTCGCCGTGGTCCGTCAGCGCATCGGCCGGTTCGAAGCGCAGGTCGCCCTGGGTCAGGTGCGGATCGCCCGCGGGGATATAAGGCGGGTTGCTGACAATCAAGTCGAAGCGCAGTCCGGCCGGCAGCGCGGCGTACCAGTCCGAGGCCAGGAAGCGCGCATTGGCCGCGCCGAGCGCGCGCGCGTTGTCTTGCGCCACCTGCAATGCGCCTGCCGAGACATCCGTGGCCCAGACTTCGGCGTCGGGTCGCTCGCAGGCCAGTGTGACTGCGATGGCACCCGAACCCGTGCCCATGTCGAGCAGGCGCGGCGCGCGCAGCGGTGCCAGCAGCCGCAACGCGGTTTCCACCGCGATCTCGGTGTCGGGCCGCGGAATCAGCACATCCGGCGTCACGCGGAACATGCGCCCGAAGAACTCGCGCTCGCCGAGCAGGTAGGCCACCGGCTCGCCGGCGAGCCGGCGCGTCAGCAGGCCGGCAAAGCTGTCGCGGTCGGACGGCGCCAGCGTGTCGCCGTCGCGCGTGATCAGTTGCGTGCGCGTCAGCCCGGTCACGTGCGTCAGCAGCATCCTCGCCTCCAGCGCCGGCAGGCCGGCTGCGGTGGCTAGCGCCAGGGCCTGGTGCACCGTGACGGCTGCGGGCAGGACGGCGGGCGGGACGGCGGGCGGGACTAGCGGGGAGGGGCTGGACATGGACGCAGGCTGGCTAGCGGAAATATGCCGGGGATAAAAGCGAAAACCCCGCCGGCATGCGCCTGGGCGGGGTTTGCAGTGTAACGCGCTTGTCCGCGCTGCGGGAGCGGGCGGTTTTCCCGCCCCGCCGCCGGCAGCGGCATGGCATTACTTGTTGACGGCGTCCTTGGCCTTGTCGGCGCCGGCGTTGACAGCGTCCTTGGAGGCTTCCTTGGCGCGCTGCATTGCGTTGCCGGCATCTACCTTGGCCTTTTCAGCGGCGGCGGAGACATCGGCGGCAGCGCCGCTGGCAGCGGCCTTGGCGGCGTCGGCGGCATTGCCGGCTGCGGCTGCGGCATCGCTGGCGGCGGCCTTGGCGGATTCGGCCGCGTTTTGCATGGCGCTGTCGGCGCTAGGCGTCGCGGGGGCTTCTTCCTTCTTGCTGCAGGCAGCCAGGGCAGCGGTGATCATCAACAGCGCGAGCATTTTTTTCATGATTTTGTCCTTTTGTCCGGTAGGAGGGTCGACACGCCGTCCTTTGCGCGGCGGCTCAGTCGAAATGGATTATAGACAGCGAAAAATGTCACGCTAGTGCTGTTGCAAGCATTTACAACAGATACAAAGGTTTTCCTCGGCCCGCTCGATTTATGCCGTGCGGTATGAGTTTGATTCCGGCGGGCCGGTTTATTACCCCTCGCCGCTGTAATCCCGCCCCGCGATAATGCCGCTCCCTCGCTGCCGATTTACGCCATTAATGGTCTTCGCCGAGCGCCGCCAATTGATCGGCCTGGTGTTCCGCGGCCAGCGCGGACAGCAGTTCTTCCAGGTCGCCGTCCATGATCATTTCGATCTTGTAGAGCGTCAGGTTGATGCGGTGGTCCGTCACCCGGCCCTGCGGGAAGTTGTACGTGCGGATGCGGTCGCTGCGGTCGCCGGTGCCGATCAGGTTGCGCCGGGTGCTGGCTTCCTTGGCCTGCGCGGCGCGCAGTTGCGCGTCCATCAGCCGTGCGGCCAGCACCTTCATGGCCTTGTCCTTGTTGCGGTGCTGGCTGCGGTCGTCCTGGCATTCCACCACGATGCCGGTGGGGATGTGGGTCAGGCGCACGGCCGAATCGGTCTTGTTCACGTGCTGGCCGCCCGCGCCGGACGCGCGGAAGGTATCGACGCGCAGGTCGGCCGGATTGATCTGGACTTCGGCCACTTCGTCGGCCTCGGGCATCACTGCCACCGTGCACGCCGACGTGTGGATGCGTCCCTGGGCCTCGGTGGCCGGCACGCGCTGCACGCGGTGGCCGCCGGACTCGAACTTCAGGCGCGAGAAGGCCGCGTCGCCCGCGATGCGGATGATCACTTCCTTGTAGCCGCCCAGGTCGGAGGGCGATTCGCTCATGACTTCCACCTGCCAGCGCTGGCGCTCGGCATAGCGCGTGTACATGCGCAGCAGGTTGGCGGCGAACAGCGCGCTTTCCTCGCCGCCCGCGCCGGCGCGGATTTCCAGCAGCAGGTTGCGGTCGTCGTTGGGGTCCTTGGGCAGCAGCAGCTTCTGCAGGCTGATTTCCAGCGCCGCCAGGCGCGCGCGCGCGGCATCGATCTCGTCGGCGGCGAAATCCTTCATCTCGGGATCGTCCAGCAGCGCCTGCGCGGTGGCCAGGTCGTCCTGCGCCTGGCGGTACTGCCCGTATTGCTCGGCCACCGGCGACAGCTCCGCATGCTCGCGCGTGAGCTTGCGGTATTGGTCCATCTTGGCGGTGGCGTCTTCGCGCCCGAGCAGGGCGTTGACTTCGTCGATTCGCTCGGCCAGTTGGTCGAGCTTGGCTAGCATGCTGGCTTTCATGGGTATCCGGRCAGGGTCGCGATGATGCGGGGTCGCAGCTGGGTTGAGGCGGATGCCGGCTAGGGCGGCGTCGGGATTGCATGCCCGGACCAGAAGCCACGGCAGGCAAGGCTGGCAGTGCGCAGGACGCGCACCGCCGGACGAAGAGCGCTGCTAGCGCTCGGAGTGGCTGCTGTGGCGGAACAGGCCCGGCACCAGGCGCAGCAGGGTTTCGCGGTCGTCGCCCTGGGTATGGTTGAGTGCGTGGGTAGGACCGTGCAGGAACTTGCGGGTGAGCGCGCCGGACAGTGCCTCGAGCACCGCTTCTGGGTCGTCGCCGCGCGCCAGCATGCGGCGCGCGCGTTCCAGCTCGGCCTGGCGCATGGCCTCGCCTTGCGCCTGCAGGTCGCGGATGACCGGTACCACGCTGCGGGTCTCGAGCCAGTGCATGAAGTTCTGCACGCGGCTTTCGATGATGGCTTCGGCCTGGGCCACGGCGGCCTGGCGCATGGCGTTGCCCTCGCGCACGATGGCGCCAA
Organism: Cupriavidus sp. 05N38; assembly: GCF_056397345.1. Classification (NCBI taxonomy): domain Bacteria; kingdom Pseudomonadati; phylum Pseudomonadota; class Betaproteobacteria; order Burkholderiales; family Burkholderiaceae; genus Cupriavidus; species Cupriavidus sp. 05N38. Next base: position 13,455 of record NZ_JBFTNF010000009.1, on the reverse strand, counting down.
GGTCGTCCACGGTGTACAGGAACACGTCGTCCAGGCGCGCGACTTCGGGTTCCACGTCGCGCGGCACGGCCAGGTCCACCATCATGATGGGGCGGTGGCGGCGCAGCTTGACCGCGCGTTCCACCGCGCCCAGACCGATGATGGGCAGCGAGCTGGCGGTGCAGGACACCACGATGTCGAATTCATGCAGGCGCGCGCCCAGGTCCGACAGGCGGATCGCCTCGGTGGTCAGGCCCTGTCCGGCCAGTTGCTCGGCCAGCCGCTCGCCGCGTTCCACGGTGCGATTGGCCACCACGATCTGGCGCGGCGTCTGCGCGGCAAAGTGCGTGGCGCACAGCTCGATCATCTCGCCCGCGCCGATGAACAGCACGCGCTGGGTCGAAACGCTTTCGAAGATCCGCTGGGCCAGGCGCACCGCGGCGGCGGCCATCGACACCGAATGCGCGCCGATCTCGGTCTGGCCGCGCACTTCCTTGGCCACCGCGAAGGTGCGCTGGAACAGCTGGTTCAGGTAGGTGCCAAGCGCGCCCGCCTCGCCGGCGGTACGCACCGCGTCCTTCAGCTGCCCGAGGATCTGCGTCTCGCCCAGCACCATCGAATCCAGCCCGCTGGCCACGCGAAAGGCATGGCGCACGGCTTCGGACTGCGGCAGGGCGTAGAGGTGGGGCGCCAGTTCGCCGGCCGGCACGTTGTGGTGCTGGGCCAGCCAGCGCAGCGTGTGATCGAAGCCTTCGTCGCCGTTGACCAGGATGTCGGTGGCGCAGTAGATCTCGGTGCGATTGCAGGTGGAGAGGATCGCGGCCTCGGTGCCGGACCGGCCCGCCAGGTGGGTGCGCAAGGCGCCCAGCGCCGGCTTGATCTGCTCAAGCGGAAACGCCACCCGTTCGCGCAGCGAGACGGGCGCCGTAGTGTGATTGATACCGATCGCAAGCAGTTGCATGGTGGAGGGCATGTCTTTTGGCGCGGGCCCCGCGGGGTGCCATGCTCCAGGCTGGCTGCCGCGCGGGCTTCAAAAGGCAAATCCGCGGCGTGGTTTCCACGAGGCGGATTCCGGCGCATTGCGCCGCCGAACCGGGCTACATTATAACGCCCGGCGCGAAAATTGCCGGCGAAGCGAGGGCCCGGGGCCGTCCCCGGACAGGTTTACCGTATCCTCGGGACCACGCGCGGCCGGCGCTTGTGCCGGGAAGACCGCGCGACTGTCGAGATCATCGGGGAAAAGTGATGCTGGGGACGCTGGTTGTGGGCGTGTTGGTCGGTCTGGCGGCGCGGTCGCTGCATCCCTCGGGGCGGGTCGGTTTGCTGGCCGCCGTGGTGTTCGGGGCACTCGGCGCGCTCGCTGCCTTCTACGGCGGCCGCGCCATGCACTGGTTCGCCGACGGCCAGATGGCCGGCTGGTTTGCCGGCATTCTGGGCGCGGGCGTACTGGTCGGAATCCGGGGGATGTTCAGGGCGCGGTGAGCGAGATTCCCGCGGCGGGATTTTCCGGCTTGCCGGACCCGCGGCTCCACTAATCCCGGCGCCTTATCTGCCTTCCTAATCTCGCTTATTCCCCTTTTCCCGGTTCTTCAGGAACCTGCCCAAAACCCCTTCCGAATAATGACTGGCCACGTTGGTCAGAAACGCGGAAAAATCCACGTGCGCGGTATCGTCCGCCCGGTCCGACACGGTCCGCATCACCGCATGGCGCACGCCATATTCGTGGCAGACCTGCGCCACTGCGGCGCCTTCCATTTCCACCGCCAGCACGCCCGGCAGGCGCTCGCGCAATTCAGCCGCGGCGGCGGGCGAGCCGATGAACTGGTCGCCGCTGGCGATCATGCCGACATGCAGCGATGGCGCGCTGACGCCGAAGCGGGCGAGCACGTCCGCGGGGATGGTCCTGGGCAGGTCTTCGCGCAGATAGCCTTCCACGGCTGCGCGCAACTCGGCGGTCAGCGCCGCGTCGGCCGGGAATTCCGCCTGGTCGAGCAGCGGCACCTCGTGCCGGCCGAAGAAGGGGCGGGCATCCAGGTCATGCTGCAGCGTGCGGTCTGCCACCACCACGTCGCCGACGCGTGTGTGCGCCCCGATGCCGCCGGCCAGGCCGGTGAAGACGATCTCGTCCACGCCAAACTCGCGCACCAGCGTCACCGTGGTGGCCGCGGCCGCCACCTTGCCCATGCGGGCCAGCACCAGCACGCAGCGCTGGCCGTGCAGTTGGCCGACGTGATAATCGCGCATGCCGATGCGCTGCACGGTGGCGCGGGCGTCGTCGTGGCGCATGGCGGCCACCAGGGCGTCGACTTCGTCGTGGATGGCGGCGAGGATACCGAGGGTCATGTCTGGAGCGCGCCGGGCGGGGCGGATGCGGAAAAACGCACAGCATACCGGCCCGCAGGACCGTCGCAAAGCAGCACAGAGGATGCGCACGAAAGCTGCGCAGGCGCCCCCGCCTTTGCTACAGTGCACTGGCGTATCCATCACACGGAACACCCATGCAGCCATCCTCGATGCAAAGCATGCAAGACCGGCGCGCCATGCGCCAGGCGCTGGCGCACTGGCGCGAGCAAGGCGCGATCGCTGCCGACGGCGTGGCCGCGGCCTGGTCGCACGCCGAGCCGGATGCGGCGGCCTGGCGGCACTGGCTCGACCGCGCCTTGCTGGCGCTGGGCGCGGCGCTGCTCTGTGCCGGCGTCATCGTCTTCTTCGCCTTCAACTGGCAGGACCTGCACAAATTCGCCCGCTTCGGCCTGCTGGCCGGCGCGCTGACCTTGCTGGCGGCATTCGCCTTCTTGCGGCCGCCGGGCGATATGGCGGGCCGCGCCGCGCTGTGCGGCGCGCAAGTGGTGGCTGGCGTGCTGCTGGCGGTGATCGGGCAGGTCTACCAGACCGGCGCCGACGCCTGGCAACTGTTTGCGCTGTGGGCGCTGCTGGCGGTGCCGTGGGCGCTGGCCGCGCGCGCTGCGCCGCACTGGTGGCTGGTGATCGTGCTGGCCAACGTGGCGTTGCTGCGCTACTGCAGCGTGCGGCTGGGCGCGGGCGGGATGTTCGAACTGCTGATCGGCATGCAGGGCGGGCGCGGCACGCCCCTGTTCCTGCTTGGCGCCACGCTGGCACAACTGGCGCTGTGGTTCGTGCTGTGCGCGGCATGGCCCGCGCAGGGCTTCCGCGGGTTGGCCGGCGCGCGCATCCTGGCCGCGCTGGCTTGTGCTTACGCCGGCTGGCTGGGACTCGGCAGCATCTTGCATGACCATGTCGATGCCGCCGCGTTCGGCCTTGCCCTGCTGGCGCCGGCCGTGCTGCTGGCCTGGTTCCGGCTGCGCGCCTTCGATGTGGTGGCGCTCAGCATGGCCAGCTTCACCTTGATCGTGGTGGTGGTGGCCGCCGTCGCGCGGTTGCTGCTGGATGTCAGCCATGGCGGATTCGGCGCCTTCCTGCTGCTGGGGCTGCTGATCATCGGCCTGGCCGCCGTGGCCGCAACCTGGCTGTTGCGCGCCTGGCGCCAGCATGACGGCGCCAGCGCCGAAGGAGAGCCGGCATGAGCGACGAACGGCAAGTCGTCACGGTCCTGTGGCGAGACCTCGCAGCGCGCGGGCTGGCGCATGGGCAGCCCGCGCAGGACCCGGCCCGCACGCCCTGGGCGGTGCGGCTGCTGATGGGCCTGGCCGGCTGGCTGGGCGCGGTCTTCTTCCTCGCTTTCCTGCTCGGCTCGGTCTTCGTGGCCGCGCGCGACAACGGCGCGGCGATGGCGCTGTGCGGCGCCGCCATGATTGCGCTGGCCGCCGTGCTGTATGCGCGCCGCAGCGGAACCGCGCTGGAACAGTTCGCGCTGGCGGTCAGCCTCAGCGGGCAAGGGCTGCTGGTGTTCGGCGCGAGCCAGGCGTACGGCGGCAGCCGCCTGCTGGAGACGCCTGCCTTCTGGGCGGCGCTGGCAATGCTCGAAGCCGTGCTGTACGCCGTGATGCCCAACCGGCTGCATCGTTGCCTGGCCGCGCTGGGTGCATGGACCGGCGTTGCCCTGGCACTGCACCTTGGCATGACGCCGGGTCTGCGCCACTTTTGGCAGTCGATGGCGCTTTCGCTCGGCTGGCTGGCGCCGCTTGCGCTGGCCCTGTTGACCGGCTTCGTGTGGGCCGAGGGACGGCTCAGCGCGGCGGGCCGGCAGGGCTGGCTCGAACCGGCAGCCGATGCCACCCTGCTGTTTGCGCTGAGCGCGGCGCTGGTGGTGACAGGCCTGGGCCTGCCCTATGCGTTCTTGTTCGATGACGGCGCGGCGCACCAGGCAGGTCCGTACTGGACGGCCGGCGCGCTGTGCGGCGTGGTGCTCGTCGCCTTGGTGCTTGCCGAGAGCGGCCGCCTGCGCCTGCGCCCTCCGGTACGCGCGATCGCCGTGGCGGGCGCGGCGCTCCTCGCCGCCTTGCTGGCCGGTGCCCCGGCAGTCCTGGCCGCCGTGCTGGCGCTGGGCCTGGCGCTGCGCCGCGGCTCGCTGCCCTGGCTTGGCCTGGCCGTGGCCACGCTCGCCGCCGGCTTTATCTGGTACTACAGCGCACTGCACTGGACGCTGCTGGCCAAGTCCGCCACGCTGGTCGCCGCCGGTGTCGCCGTCCTGGCATTGCGCACGGGACTGCGGCGCGGCATCGCAAGGAGCCAGGCATGAAACGCTGGATATTGCTCGCATGGGTGCTCGCGCTCGGGGTGGCGGCAGCCGCCATCGGTACCAAGGAACACCTGCTCGCGCGCGGCGATACGCTCTACCTGCGCCTGGCGCCGGTCGATCCGCGCTCGCTGATGCAGGGCGACTACATGGCGCTCAACTTCGCCATCGCCGATGCCATCCGCGCGGCGCGCGAGCGGCAGGGCCTGCCCGCCGAGCGCGAGCAGGTCGCGGTAGTTCGCCGCGATGCGCACGGCGAGGCCAGCCTGGTGCGCCTGCACACCGCCGGCGCGCCGCTCGCCGCGGGCGAGCAACTGCTGCGCTTCCAGACCGTGCCGTCGCGCTGGGGTGGCGTGCAGGTGCAGGTCTCGACGGACGCTTACTTCTTCCAGGAAGGGCACGGTGCGCGCTTCGGGAAAGCACGCTACGGCGAGTTCCGCGTGGGGCCGCAAGGCCAGGCCCTGCTGGTGGGCCTGCGCGACGAGAACCTGCAGCCGCTATAGCTCGGCGCTACGCTGGCCGGGCGTCACCGCCGACACCGCGAACGTGACCACGATGTTGGCCACCAGTGCGATCAGGCCGATATAGAGCGGATACGTGGCGCTGCCCAGGTGGATGGCGAACACCGGCTTGAGGCCCTGCGACATGGCCAGCGACGTGCCCAGCACGATGCCCACGGCCCAGCCGGCCAGCAGCCCCCACGTGTTCATCCGCTGCGTGTAGAGCGTGAACACGATCGCGGGGAAGATCTGCAGGATCCAGACGCCGCCGAGCAGTTGCAGGTCGATGGCGTACTGCGTGGGCAGGAACACGATGAACAGCAGCGCGCCGAATTTCACCACGAGCGAGACGATCTTCGCCGTCGAGGCCTCCGCGGAAGACGACATGTCCGGCGAGACCATCGGGCGCCACAGGTTGCGCGTGAACAGGTTCGCCGCGCCGATCGACATGATGGCCGCGGGCACCAGCGCGCTGATCGCGATGGCCGCCGCCGCGAAGCCGACGAACCACGCCGGGAACAGCTTGCCGAACAGCGTGGGCACCACGTCCGACGGCGAGCTCACGTGCACGCCGGCCGCGATCGCCATGTAGCCAAGCAGCGCGATCAGTCCCAGCAGCAGCGTGTAGGCCGGCAGCAGGATGGCGTTCTTGCGCACGGTGGCGGCCGACGACGACGACAGCACCGCCGTCATCGTGTGCGGGTACATGAAGGCAGCCAGCGCCGAGCCCAGCGCCAGAGACGCGTACGYCGTGTACTGCGACGGCTGGAGGATGATGCCCGTGACCCCGCCCTTGGCCTGGAAGAACTGGTCCGCCGCCTCGAACACGTGACCGTAGCCGCCGAGTCTGGACGGGATCAGCCACACCGCCGCGATCACCACGATATAGATCATGATGTCCTTCACGAAGGCGATCATCGCCGGCGCGCGCAGCCCGCTCGTGTACGTGTAGAGCGCCAGGATCACGAACGCCACGATCAGCGGCGCCTCGCCCGTCACGCCCAGCCCCTTGATCACCACCTGCATGCCCACGAGCTGCAGCGCGATATACGGCATCGTCGCCACGATGCCGGTGAGCGCCACCGCGGCCGGCAGCAGCTTGCCGCCGTACTCCGCATACACGAAGTCCGCCGCGGTGATGTGGTTGTGCGCATGCGCGATCTGCCACAGCCTGGGCATCACCGCGAACACGAACGGGTAGACGATGATCGTGTAAGGCAGCGCGAAGAAGCCGTACGCGCCCACCGAATACACCAGCGCCGGCACCGCGATCACCGTGTAGGCCGTATAGAAATCGCCGCCCACGAGGAACCACGTGATCAGCGTGCCGAACTGCCGCCCGCCGAGCCCCCACTCGTGCAACTGCGTCAGGTCCCCGCGCTTCCAGCGCGCCGCGAAGAACCCGACCACCGTGACCAGCACGAAGAACGCGACGAAGACCGTCATCGCCACCGGATCGACAGGCGGGACCTCGTTCATTTCACGCACCGGTAGACGATGTAGATCAGCAGCGAGGTGAGCGGCACCCAAAGGAACTGGTACCAGTAGAAGAACGGAAAGCCCGCGAACGAAGGCTGCGTATCGTTGTAGAACGGCAGCCACAGCAGGGCGATATAGGGGAGCAGCAGGATGAGCCAGAGCCACGAATGGCTGGACTGGTTTGCAGGTTCCACGAGTATTTTCTCTCGGTTGGTCCGTTGCATAAGACTGCTCTTACGACACGTCGCGGCGTGTCGCGTCGTTGCTACAAAACGCATCCATGCGAGCAGGCCATCATCGGTATCGTCTTCAAGACATGGGCGCCACGCTGCACGCCGGCCGCGAGCCCGGTGCATCGCAGCCCGGCCCGCTTGCGCCTTGATGGCTGCTTCAGTCTAGGCGATCGACGCAGAGATTTCACCGCAGCTTGCAGAGAGCCGCGCGGCCGCAGGCGCTGCGCGTTGCCCTTGTACACCCAACCGTCGAAGGGTGAGTACTTGCTTGTCGATTGCCGTTACCCTTTTCGGGTGACTGGATTTCCGCACCCGGCCCGCAAAGCGGAAATCCCTTGTTTCAAGGGGCAATCGATAGGAGAAGTCTTAGTGAAAAAAGCGAATGCAATGCATCTGCTCGGGGCGGCGGCCCTGCTGGCTCTGCTCGGTGGCTGCGCCACGGAAACATCGACCGCGCTCCCCGTGGCGAAGGTGGAAAGCGCCAGCCGCCCATACGCCGGCGTGCGCACCCCGATCGCCGTGGGCAAGTTCGACAACCGCTCCAGCTACATGCGCGGCGTGTTCTCGGACGGCATCGACCGCCTCGGCGGCCAGGCCAAGACCGTGCTGATCACGCACCTGCAGCAGACCAGCCGCTTCAACGTGCTCGACCGCGACAACATGGAAGAGATCAGGCGCGAGGCAGCCATCAAAAGCCAGGCGCAGCGCCTGAAGGGCGCCGACTACGTGATCACGGGCGACGTGACCGAATTCGGCCGCAAGGAAGTCGGCGACCAGCAACTGTTCGGCATCCTCGGTCGCGGCAAGTCGCAGGTGGCCTACGCCAAGGTCGCACTGAACGTGGTCAACATCACCACCTCGGAAGTCGTGTTCTCCAGCCAGGGCGCCGGCGAGTACGCGCTGTCCAGCCGCGAAATCATCGGCTTCGGCGGCACGCAGAGCTACGACTCCACGCTCAACGGCAAGGTGCTCGACCTCGCCATGCGCGAAGCGGTCACCAACCTGATCACCGGCATCGAAAGCGGCGCGTGGAAGCCCGGCAATCCGTAAAGCCGGTCTGATTGTCGAAGAGGAGAAGAAGCAGTGAAAGAAGTCAAAAAGCCAAAGCAGTATCGGCCGTGGCGCCTGGTGGCGCTGGCCTTGACGGGAAGCGTTCTGCTGGCCGGATGCGCGTCGCCCAAGACCCTGTACCAATGGGAAAGCTACCAGCCCCAGGTCTACCAATACTTCAAGGGCGAGCCCAAGCAGGCACAGATCGAAGCGCTCGAGCGCGACATGCAGAAGATCGTGGCCGCCGGCGCCACGCCGCCGCCGGGCTATCACGCACACCTGGGCCTGCTGTACGCCGACATCGGCAAAGACGATCAGATGGTGCAGGAATTCCAGACCGAGAAGACCCTGTTCCCCGAGTCGGCCACCTATGTCGACTTCCTGATGAAGAACGTCAAGCGGGGTGAAGAAAAGAAATGAAGCCCATGTTCAAACGCCTTTTTGCCGCCACGGCGGTCACCGTGCTGGCCGCCGGCTGCGCCGCGCCGCGACAGAACGTCGACTACGCCGCGTTCAAGGCCAGCCGCCCGCGCTCCATCGTGGTCCTGCCGCCGCTGAACGAATCGCCCGAAGTGAAGGCGACCTACAGCATGCTGTCCCAGGTCACCTACCCGCTGGCAGAGTCCGGCTACTACGTGCTGCCCGTGACGCTGGTGGACGAAACCTTCAAGCAGAACGGCCTCACCACTCCCGGCGACATCCACCAGGTCGCACCGGCCAAGCTGCGCGAGATCTTTGGTGCCGACGCCGCGCTCTACGTCACGGTATCGAAGTACGGCACCTCGTACGTGGTCATCAACAGCATCACGGTCGTCACCGCGAGCGCCAAGCTGGTCGACTTGAAGACCGGCGCCACGCTGTGGAGCGGCAGCGCGTCGGCGACGGATGATCAGGGCAACAGCGGCGGCGGGCTGATCGGCGCGCTGGTGGCCGCGGCGGTCAAGCAGGTGCTCAACAGCGTCACCGAAGCCGGGCACAAGGTAGCCGGCGTGACAAGCACGCGACTGCTGTCGGCCGGGCATCCGGGGAGCATTCTGTTCGGACCTCGGTCGCCCCGGTATGCGACGGATTGAGGTTTGCGATTGGGTTTGAGCGGTTGGGTCGAGAGGCCGCTTGAACTTTGGAGCCCCGCGGGTTGATGGACCCGCGGGGCTTTTTGTTGGTGTGCTGTCGGTGCTTGTCGCCGCGGTTCTAGAGCTTGACCTGCTCGAACTGTCCCTTGCCCGAGAAATTGAAGGGAACCTTGAAGGCTGTACCGCCTTTGATGCCTTCGGACTGCTCGATGACCCGTGGCCACCACCGCACGAGATTGTATTCGCTACACCATGCACGCTAGTGGCGAGGTTGTGCTGTCGCGAGCCGGCGCATCGAGCAAGGACGATCCGGTGCTCACACTTCCTGGCTCGCGATATCACCCATTACCCTGAGAGCTTGCAGAATTGGTTATGGCTGAGGCGTATCTGGCGGAACAATGCCATCGGCGGCCGGTGGGTTACCGATGTAACGACCACATGCGGGATACGTAGTCGTTCCGTCGGGATGGTCTACGTAGGACAGGAAGACGCGATGACCATCAGGGCGTGGTTGAACGCAGAAGATGCCAACGTATCTGCTGCCAGTCTGCCCGGTTTGACGGAATGCAAAACCATACGTGTTTCCTGCCTCAAGTGGTTTTGACCCGCCGATCTCCTTGTAGCCTCTCAATGGCCGGCCATAAAAGACGCAATCGCCGGGACGCAAGATCAAAGGCTTCATACCCGGCATTAGCTCAATGGCCCATTCTTTCGGTGGCCAGCCTGAGGCTATCTCTGCAACGGCAGCGACCTGCAATCCGATGCTCGTGCTAGCCTCCTTCGGCAAGCAGGCGACAGGAATGTCTCCCATCTGCTTGATGTCCAGTGATGGAGGCCAAAGGGAGGTATCCGCATGGCTCACGACCGGACCGCCAGCCAAAAGGCAGCTCACTACAATGCGATGAATGTTCATGGGCGCCTTGGGTTATTTCGGGAGGTGGCTCTTGTCGCGCGGGTTCACGAAGGGCGTCATGACGTTGTATAGCAACTCTGAGCTCATCTGTGGATTGTATGCATGCTGTGGCCGCCTCAGTATGCAGATCATGTAGTAGTCGGACATGATGTTGCCCTGCTGCTCCATGTTGAAGTCGCTCAGGCGACTGGTGGGTGTCAGGCTGTAGCCATAGGCGGATGCGCCTCGGCTCGTGACAGTGAGGGCATTGCGTTTGATGCCATAGCCCATCTGGTATTGCCAGACATGCGCCAGCTCATGCATGAACAACGCACGACCCCTGTCGTCGGCGCCTGCGAAGTCATCTCGGTAAATGGCCGAAGGGAAGTACATCTCCCCGTTCGGCGTGACTGCGGTTGTGGGGTCTTGCTTTCCCATGAATAACCACCAGCCGCCGTGGTGAACTCTGACCTGGGTGTAGTCAATCCCGTTGCCGAACACCGTACGTGCCATGGCAATTTCTTCCGCGGTAAGGCCGCGTTCGGTACCTTCCGGCAATGACACTGTGACTTTGGACGTCCCTACATTGTTGTTATTGGTTGTTGCGACCGAGTTGCTCTGATTGTTGATATATATCCTGTCTGTTGATCGCCCATCGCCATGTTCTGTGGCGCAACATGCTGCCTCTTGCGCAATGAGCGGCGGTGTCAACGTGAGGGAGAGGATGGAACTGGGGCGATACGTAACGATTCGTTCGGTACAGCCGTTGCTGTCAGTGACACCGGTTCGCCTGCTGCCATCATCAAGCAGGACGCTGTAAGGCAAGTGACAGGGCAGGCTCGCCATCTTTGCCTAACAGCCACAGTTGCTCATCAAAGACGGGGGGGTGGATCTGTCGTGGGCTGTACGGGAACCCGCACGGCGCGGCAGGTCAGACAATCGGGGCTTCCACATCCTGCCATGACGTTCCTCTTCTCCGTTCGCAATGGATTTCAGATGAACTATATAGGCCATCAGATGACCCATTTCAATCAGAATAATCAGAAATTCGCGGGCGTGGCTATTGCTGCTGGCGGCGACATTTCGTCGACAAGTATCTGTTTTCAACCTCCATTGGTCGCGGTGTACCTCGACCTTGGTGTAGTCGACGCGATTGCCGAACTATCCTGCGATAGTGTCTTCCGTCATGGCGATAATTTTCTATTGCACAGTATTCCCGCTGTCTCACGGCACTGTCACTGAAATTGACATTGGTACCGCTGCTGACGACCGCGCCGGCACCGTAAATTGGAATGACGATAGCCGGCAAGGACGACGGGCTTCGTGGGGCCAACTCCAAAAATATGCTGGATTCATATGCAGGGGCGGCGACTAATTGATGCCAGGCTCTGGTGCCGTGCAAGAACGGTGGGCCTTAGTGATTGGCCTGACTGCCTCGGCACTCTGACTCAGCAAGTAATAGCGTTCAGTGCATGCTGGGGGACCGTTAGCGGAGGACTCGACGTAGTACTGGGCCCGAATGAGAAGGCTATCAGGCTGAGTGACAAGGACGATTGTTACGGTTCGGCCGTCTCAAGGGACCTTTGATCTGAGCCATTCAAGTCTTTCCCTCATGGTGGCAAGAATGCATGCTTCGTTTTTGTCGCAGGCATTACGTTCTTCTAACCATGAGCGTTGTTGTTGACGTATTTCGGTCGTGGCACCTGAAATTCTCCGCTCCTGTTCTACGAGCAACTGATATCCAAAGGCGATGCTCTTATCGAGGCCGGAAAGTTCGAACGAGTGGCAAATCGCGAGCTCCGCATTGAGCTTGGTTTTGTCGCAATGGAACGACGGCGAGGGTTTTGCGTTGGAGGGGAGCTTCGACAATACCAATATTGTTTGATCATACCAGCGCATAACCATCCTTTTCTTGCTGAGAAGAAACAGCCAGGATCCAGGAGGCCCCCCGTCTGGCGAAAGATGAGGCGTAGCGATAGAGCCATTCCATACTCCAGATTTGCAGTGAATTACGATAACATCGGCTTTGAGGTTATTTGCAAGTCCCAATCTATAGTCTTTGATAGGAGAGTCGCCGGAATTAATCCCGTAGCCACCGAAACTTAACTTAATTAGGTCGTCGACTCTCAATCGCCTGAGAGTTGCAGTGGGGTTGTTGCATGCTACAACATCCTCCGAGGTGTCACTTGAGATCTTTTTGGCATTAAAATTAAAAATTCTCCATCGGAGCGACGGAGAGTTCCAGCCGTAGTGCATTGTGCGTCCGGATTCCATGTTTACGTGCACCTCTGATACCTCCCATCTTCCGGCGAGGCTTGATGGTATTGGCTCATTTTTTTTTCCCCCTGCAGCCGCAGGAAAAATCAAAATGCGGAAAAAAATTAATGCGCATAATACTAATTTTGCAAAAAAAATGATTGATGGTATGTGTTTCATTATTGGTTTTGTGCTAGCTTATTGGGGCTCCATGGTATTCATACACGCCATGAAGAAAAAGCTTTGTTTCATCTTCTCGCCTTTTTACCAGGCCGGTAGCAATCTTGCCGCCTGAGTAGATATTTTTCCTTATGATCGCCATAGCTTCTTCAATTTTTCCGTCATTTATGAACGATACAACCTTTGCCCAACTATCTCCTGGGTTGTAAGCATAAGAAGTGATGGCATCAAATTCGTTTTGATCAAGGTCGACATGAATTGCCGTTTTCACCATGTTTTCGTAGCCTGGAACTACGTGACGTAGCAACGCGAACTCCTGAGCCTCCGTCAGGATAATGAGAGCGGAATTATCCTTGGCAAATTTGAGAGCCTCACTGCCTCCCAGGCCTGATGCAGCCGAGATTGCAATCGCCGTAGATTCCTTAATACCGATGGCGACCATGTCGCGCTTTATGCTGGAGGTGCTGCGCTCTTTCATGTCGTAACCGGGCCCTAGCGTTACCCCACTCGCCCAGCCCGGCCAATGCAGTTTCTCTGAAGTCCCGGGAGTTGACTCCTGCTTGTAAATGAACCACATCCCCTTCTCTGAAAGCCGCGTTGCAGAAAATCGCATGAAGTTCCCAACCACTGCCACGGGATGGATGTGAAACACAAACGGATCGACAGGAAAACCCTCCACCCTCCCCGCCACGGCATCCCACCACACCAGCTTGGCAATCCGCGCCTTCTCGCTCTGCCACGCGGGCCGGGCTGAGCGCGGCACGTTCTTGTCCCAGGCATCCCAGCTCGCCGGGTCGGCCTTCCATTCGCTCGGGTAGCGAATGATCAGCCGCGATAGCTCGCCGAGCTTGCCGCGGCTGCGCTGGGCAGCCCGCAGTTCCCCCAGGGTCAGGCGGTGATCGGGGATGGTATCGAGGCTGGCGAAGACCTCGCGCATGGAGCCGTCGAGTTGCGCATCGGTGAGCGCCAGCTCGCCGCCCTGGAACGCAGCCATTTGGGCCGCGGTCGTGAAGATGTTGCCGTAGCCTTCGCCCGTTGGCTTGGACTCGATCAGCTTGAAGTCCACCCACTCATGCGGTGAATGCAGGGTGATGCCGGTATGGCCCACTTCCCCAGCCCAGCCGATAGCGGTGGTGGTGTCGTCGCTGATCTGCAC